>JBEKOI010000008.1:0-47841 GCA_049521915.1 Acidimicrobiales bacterium
CAGTGAGCGTGACGGCATCGATCGACGGGCGCGAGTCCCGCCCCAAGAAGGAGACCAGGAAGTTCTCGTCACAGGACCGGGCCAGGCAGGGGAAGAAGGCGCGCCTCGATGTCCCGCTGGCCAGGCACGCCGAGTGGGACCCACCCGTGGATCGGACCGATCCTATCGAGTTGCTCGAACATCAGGCGGAGACGCGGATCGAAGAGCTCGTCCCCATTCGCTACGGCCGCATGCTGGTGTCGCCATTCTCCTACTATCGGGGGGCGGCCCTTCCGATGACCGAGGACTTGGCCACCACGCCGACTTCCGGGTTCGACGCGCAGCTGTGCGGTGACGCCCACATGTCCAATTTCGGCGTCTTCGGTTCGCCGGAACGGCATCTCTTCTTCGACGTCAACGACTTCGACGAGACGGCGCCGGGTCCGTGGGAGTGGGACGTGAAGAGGCTCGCCGCCAGTCTCGAGATCGCCGCCCGCGAGAACGAGGTCTCGAAGAAGACGCGCACCCGGATCGTGCAGGGTGCCGTCCGGTCGTATCGGGAGACGATGCGCGAGCTGGCCATGGTGCCGATGATGTCGGTGTGGTACGCCCATCTCGACGTCGAGGAGATCCTGCCCCGGTTCAGTGCGCTGTTGAACCGCAAGCGGACGCCGAGCGTCTGGAACGCCATCACCAAGGCGCGGGCCCACGACAGCCATCAGGCGTTCGACAAGCTGTGCCACGTGACCGGCGGCGAGACGAGGATCATCCACGATCCGCCGCTGATCGTCCCGGTGGAGGAGTTCGTCACCGGCATGGATCCGGACGCCGCCGCCGAGGCGCTGGCCAGGATCGTGCGGGCCTATCGCCGCACGTTGCAACCGGACCGCCGGCATCTTCTCGAACAGTACGAGCTCGCCCACCTGGCCCGGAAGGTCGTCGGGGTGGGGAGCGTGGGTACCGACGCCTGGATCGCCCTCTTCCTGGCCCGCGAAGACGGCTCACCCCTCTTTCTCCAGATCAAGGAGGCTCAGCCGTCGGTGCTCGAGCGGTTCACCATCAAGACGAAGTTCTCCAACCACGGCCAGCGGGTCGTCGTCGGCCAGCGTCTGGTGCAGGCGGCCAGCGACATCTTCCTCGGCTGGGAGCGTTTCTCGTGGGGTGGGGCGGAGCGTGACTACTACTTCAGGCAGCTCCGCGACTGGAAGGGATCGGTGGAGGTCAACGGGATGACCCCTGCCGGGATGGACGTGTGGGGAAGGATGTGCGGCTGGACCCTCGCCCGAGCCCACGCCCGATCGGGCGACCGCATCGCTATCGCCGCCTACCTGGGGAAGTCCGAGACATTCGACGCGGCCGTCACCGAGTTCTCCTCCGCCTACGCGGACACGACCGAGCGCGACTACGCCGCGCTGAAGCGCGCTGTCGCCGAGGGGCGGATCAGGGCCGACGTCGGCATCTAGTTGGCGATAGTGGCTCGTGGGCCGGCGCCGTGGGCCGGCGCCGTGGGCCGGCGCAGCCGGCGCCGGCCGGTGCGGCGTCGTGGGCCGGCTCAGCCTCCTGGCGTGCCGGGCGGAGCTGCCACCGGCACCGGGTTCAACAGGTTGACGTGTTGGCCAAAGCAGATGAATACCTGGTGACCCTGTCTGACCACGGGGACGAATTTGGTCCCCTGGACTTGCACGAACGAGGGACAGACGGGAAATGTCTGCGTGGTGTGGGCGTTGGCCCAGTTGACGATCTCGGTGATGCCGCCCGAGGTGAAGTCGGTGATGCGGTTTGTCTGGGCGATGACGTTCTGCTGGGTCACATCGTTCCCGGCCGCCTTGATCCCGGCGGCCAGGAGGGCGGCCGATTGCCACCCCTGCATGGAGAGCTGGTCCGTGACGTGCTGCGGCTCGTAGGTCCTCATGGCGGACAGGTAGCGCTCGAGGCCCGGGTAGTCCCCGGGAAAGTCGGCGGCGGCGGCAAAGGGGACGAATCCGTTGGCGTCCACGTAGACGCCCTGCATGAGCGATCCGTACTGGTCGAGCAGGGATTGGTCGTAGCCGTTCAGCCACAATTGGTGGATCTTGAGGCCGTACTGCTGGATGGCGCGGGCCAGCGTGACGTCGTCGGAGCCCTCGATACAGCTCACCAGGAAGTTCGAACCGTGCTGCACCATCTGCTGGACGGCCGAGGTGAAGCTCCCTCCGAGGGAGGCGTCGAAGTCGGCGTAGCTCACCTTGATCCCACCCTTGCTCAGATCGGAGGCGGTGGTGCTGCACGCGGGGTACGAACCGGGGATCCCCTGCCCGTAGCTGATGAGGGCGACCGATGTGGCGTGGGATCTCTTCACCAGGTAGGCGATGGGAGCAGCGAGGGCGTGGTAGTCCTGGATGGATCCACCGGCCGCGAAGAGATTGTCGGGGCCGGCCCAGTTGCCGCTGACGTTGTAGCCGTAGGTCGGAATCCTCGTCTCGGCGAAGAGGTTCGGTGTGAACCAGAAGGTGGAGATGAAGGCGGCGAAGTCGCCGTCCTGTTCGATGAGGGTGTGGGCCAGCTGGGAGAAGGTGGTCGGGTCTCCACCGTCATCCAGATTGTCGGCCAGGACGAGCTTCCGGCCGTCGATGCCGCCCTGTTTGTCCACCATGTCGAAGTAGGCCTGCATCCCGGGGATGAAGGTGGCGAAGTCGCCGGCACCGACCCCGGTCCGGGTGGCGATCACACCCACCTTGATCGCGGCTGACGGCGCCGGCTGCGTCGACGGGGAGTTCGAAGCCGAGGTGGCCGGTTCCCCCTGACCGGGGCTGCTGCCCGAGCAGGAGGCGAGGACAGTGCCCGTGAGGATCACGGCTGCGACGGCCACTCCCAATGACGAGCGTGCCGATGACGAGCGGGGTGGGGTGCGCACCGGACGGGACGCGCCTGTGGCCGGATCGTTCACCTGCATCCCCCTGACGGTCCCGAGCGAACGTGCCCCCGTCGCTCAGACTAACGCGTCCGCCTGTCCGCAACCGTTGGTTGACGCACGCCGTGGGGGCCGCGGCCGGTGTCCCTCGGCACCATGCAGGAGAGGACAGCGGGAGAGTGCCTCTCCTGCATGGTGGGGGGTGTCAGCGGTCAGTGATGATGTGAGAACCCCGGTCCGAACAGCTTGAGCGTGTTGTCGCCGTCGTCGACGAACAGCACGCCTCGGCCGTAGGGAGCGATGGTGATCCCGAACAGGTCGCCACCGGCTCCGGCCGGGTCGATCTGCACCGACGCGATCTGGTGTCCGAACGGAGTCGTCTCGACGATGTTGCCGTCTCCTCCGTTGGCACTGAGAACGTCACCGTTGGGTGCCAGTGCCACCCCGAGCGGGCCATTGAGCGCACCACCTGAGGTGAGGGTGAAGCCCCCACCGCCCAGCGGCGTCGACCGCCAGAGCGCGGCGGGAACGACGGCGATCCGGCTGTTCACGGTGTCGGCCACGTACAGCTGACCCTGGTTACCGAGGGCCAGACCGGTGGGACCGACCACCAGCGCATTCGGGTCGGTGCGCTCGGCAAATCCGTTGGCCACCACCGTCGAGGCGACCAGTGCCGGTGGCCGGCACGGGTTCAGTCGGATGCTGAGCCGGACCACCGTGCCCTGGTCGACCGTGGCCGGACTGTCCGCCACCGTGTCGTTCAGGACATTGGAGACGAAGATCTGGGCTCCGCCGAACCCGCTCACCGCGGTCAGGTCCCAGGGGCCGTTGATGGCGCCACCCGACCAGGTCTCGACCGGTGTCCCTTGGCTGTTGAGCACGATCAGGCACCCGGCCCCGGCTGTGTCCGACATCCCGTCGGTGGTGGGCAGGCTCCCCACCACGACCCAGCCACCGGGGAGTGTGGTGAGCGCGGTGGTGAGGCCGACACCCCCGGGGCAGGCCCCCGGCAGCGGACCACCGAGTTGGGCGAAGGTCGTCACCGAACCCCATGGGGAGACCTGCACGATGGTGGTGCCGGTTCCCTGCAGGTTGGCGGAATTGTTGAAGTTGCTCACCAGGGTGTCGCCAGAGACGAGTTTGCCCACCGACTGGGGGACCACGGTGATGCCATAGGGATTCACATCTCCATTGGCCGGGACGGTTGACGCCACATTGGTGACGGTCGAGAAGTGTGAGAGGAAGGAGGAGGGTGGGTTGGGGGGCGGCATGGCCCCGGCCACGACCGGCAGGGTGAGGGCGGCGGTGACGCTCAGGCAGCCGGCGATGGCGGCTGTGACAAGCAGTCGGTGCCGGCGGCCGGTCGCAGTGGGCGGGCCGGTCTCGGTCCAGGTTCGAACATGTCTCATTGGCTCATTCTCCGTTGGCTCGTAGACCCCCCGATAGTTGTGAATACGCCTGGAGGAACCCACCTGTTCAACGAGAATCCGAGAACTCCCGGGTTGTCCGTCCGGGCCGGGGGTTCCCCTCTGGCCGGCCACGACCCGGGCCGTCGGGGCCGGCCGGCGACCGGCCGGATTCCGGCACCGCGGTCCCCGGCTCCACTACCGTCATCCCTGTGGGTGTACCCCGATGAGACGGAAGGCGCTCGGAGCCGTTCTGGCGGTGGGTCTCGTGTGCCTGACCTTGAGCGGGTGCGGGAGCTCTGCCACCACGCCGCCATCCCCCCGGTCGACAGCCCTGGTCAGTGACCCGGCAAGCCTGGTCGATCCGATCGACGGCACCGGAGTGGGGTCGATCAGCCCCGGAGCGATCGGCGAATTCCCCGGTGCGGACCTGCCCTTCGGGATGATCCAGTGGAGCCCGGACACCACTCCCAACCGTGCCGGAGCGGGTGGTGGGTACTCCTATTCGGACTCTCACATCTCCGGTTTCAGCCTGACGCATCTGAGCGGCACCGGCTGTGCGGCCTACGGGGACGTGCCCATCCTCCCGACCGTGGGAGCCATCGGCTCCGCCCCCGAGCGCGACACCGCCTCGTTCTCGCACTCCAGCGAGCAGAGCGCGCCCGGACGATACGCAGTGACCCTGGGCCCGTCGCCGGTGAGAACGGACCTGGCCGTCACCACCCGGACGGGCATCTCCCAGTTCACCTTCCCGCGCACCCATGAGGCGAACGTGCTCTTCAAGGTGGCCGGGAGTGCCAACCCGGTGAGCGAATCCAGCGTTCACCTGGTCGGGCAGGACGGGATCGCCGGTCAGGTGACCAGTGGCCAGTTCTGCGGGACCGGCACCAACTACACGCTCTACTTCGATGCGACGTTCAATCGACCGTTCGCTTCGGCGGGGAGCTGGAACGGCTCGACCGTCACTGCCGGCAGCACGTCATGTCAGGGCGCGGCGTGTGGTGCCTTCGTCACCTTCGACACCGAGAGCAACCAGGTCGTCCTCATGAAGGTGGGGATCTCCTTCGTGAGCATCGCCAACGCCGCCGCCAACTTGACGGCGGAGGACCAGGGTTGGTCGCTCGACCGCGTGGAGTCGCTGGCCACGGCGGACTGGAACGGCATCCTCAGCGGCATTCGCGTCGGCGGCGGCTCGACCACGCAGATGCGGACCTTCTACACGGCTCTCTACCACTCACTCCTCTTTCCCAATGTGGTCAGCGATGTCAACGGTCAGTACGTCGGAGCCGACGGAAATGTCCATCAGTCGACCACCAGGACCCAGTACGCCAACTTCTCCGAATGGGACATCTACCGCTCGGAGATCGAGCTGGTGTCGCTGTTGGCTCCGTACCAGGCCGGCGACATGGTGCAGTCGCTGGTCAACGACGCCGAACAGGGCGGCTGGCTGCCCAAGTGGGCGATCGTGGGCGGCGACTCCGGGCAGATGAACGGCGACTCGGCCGACCCGATCATCGCCGCCGCCTACGCCTTCGGCATCCGTGACTTCGACGTGTCGGCGGCGTTGGCGGCCATGGTCAAGGGGGCGACCCAGGACGAGACGGATCACGGGTTCGAGATCGAGCGCCAGTATCTCGACCAGTACCTGGCCCAGCACTATGTGAACGCCGCCTCACTCGATCTCACGTCGAGCAACTACTCGATCGGAGGTTCGGTGACCCTCGAGTACGCCATCGATGACTTCTCGATCGCCCAGCTCGCCCTGGCCCAGGGAGATCAGTCCCTGTACGAGAGCATGATGCAGCGGGCCCACAACTGGCAGTACCTGTTCAACCCTGCGACGGGCTACGTGCAGCCACGCAATGCGAACGGGTCCTTCCCGGCCGGACCTGCCTTTCAGGCCTCACTCCTCGAACCGGGCGGCGAGCTCGGATTCGAGGAGGGCAATGCCATCCAGTACACATGGTCCGTCCCCCAGGACCTGTCGGCCCTTTCCAGTCTCATGGGTGGCGACGCGGAGGCCACGAAGAAGCTCGACGCCTTCTTCACGGCGTTGAATGCCGGCCGGGACCGCCCCTTCGACTGGGCCGGAAACGAACCGAGCCTGTGGACGCCGTGGGAGTACGACTACTTCGGCGCACCGACCCGGACCCAGGCCACGGTCCGCAAGATCGCCGACGACCTCTACTCCGATACCCCCGTCAACGAGCCGGGCAACGACGACCTGGGCGCCATTTCGTCGTGGTACGTGTGGGCTGCGATCGGTATGTACCCCGTCACCCCGGGCTCGGCCGATCTGGCCCTGGGCAGCCCGCTGTTCCCTTACATCTCGATCACCCTGCACACCACCAGCAAGAAGATCGTCATCCATGCGCCGTCGGCCTCGGCCTCGACCCCCTACATCCACACCTTGAGCGTCACCGGGGCCGGCATCGCCCGGGCGACGCCCACCTGCGCGTCCGGAACCTCTTCGTCACCGACGTCGTCGACCAACTGGGACCAGCCGTGGCTCCCATCGTCCATCCTCGACACCGGCGGCACCCTGACCTTCGGCCTCTCGTCGACTCCCGACCCCGGGTGGGGCTCGGATCCGGCCCTGAGCCCGCCCTCGTATCCCTCAGGCCGGCTGGCGGCCGTCGGGTACTCGCTCCCGAGCGGGGGGATCTCGATCCAGGCGGGCCAGACCAAAACGCTCGCGCTCGGGATCCAACCCGCGGCACCGGGCGGCGTGGCCGTGCAGTGGAGCGCCACCGGCAGTCCGAGCGGAGTCACGGTGTCGCCCTCCAGTGGCAGTCTCACGATCGCGGCCTCCACCGGGAACTCCGGTCAGCCACTGGGCTGCGCCCCGTCTGCACCGCGAACCCAGGACCTGAGGGTCGGCGCCACTGTTCCGGGGTCCTACGTCCTCGAATTCCATCTGGACACGACCGGGGGAACGGCCCTCCCGCCCGTGGTGGTCGACGTCCACGTCACCGGCTGAACGGCCGGGCGGGCCCACCGCCCGGTCGGGGCGGACGGCGGACCACAGCGTCAGGCGGCGGCCTTCTCCAGAATGTGCACGCCACAGGCGGAACCGAGGCCGATGACATGGGTCAATCCGACCTTGGCCCCTGGGATCTGCCGGTCACCCGCTTCCCCGCGCAGATGGGTGGCCACCTCCCACACGTTGGCGATCCCGGTGGCGGCGATCGGATGCCCCTTCGATTCGAGGCCGCCGGAGACGTTGACGGGCGTCGACCCGTCCCGCCAGGTGGCGCCCGAGTTGAAGAAGTCGACCGCTCCTCCGACCTCGCACAACATCAGGTTGTCGTAGTGGACGAGCTCGGCAGTGGCGAAGCAGTCGTGCAGCTCCACCAGATTGAGATCGGACGGGCCCACACCGGCCTGCTCGTAGGCCTGTTGGGCGGCATTCCGGGTCAGGGTGTTCACATCCGGGAGGATCTGGCACGACTCCTCCCACGGATCCGTGGTCAGGATGGACGCCGAGATCTTCACCGCCCGTCGCTGCTGCTCCAACGAGAGCGTCTTGAGCTTCGCTCCGCTGACCACCACGGCCGCGGCCGCCCCGTCGCAGTTGGCCGAGCACATCGGCCGCGTGTTGGGATAGGCGATCATGATGTCGCCCATGATCTCCTCCAGCGTCATCTTCTTGGAGTAGGCCGCCAGCGGGTTCAGCGTCGAATGGGAGTGGTTCTTCTCGCTGATCTTGGCGAAGAGCTCGAAGCTGGTGCCGCCGTAGCGATGCCCGTACTCCATACCGATCTGCGCGAAGACGCCGGGCATGGTTTCGGTGCCGATGCGTCCGTCGACCGGCGCCACCCCGCCGTAGCGGCCCGAAGGTTGGAAGGTTCCGGAGTCTTCTTTTCGGCTGCCGCCCGAGAGCAGCCCCGCTCCCGAAAGCTTCTCCACCCCGAAGGCCAGACCCATGTCGGCTTCACCCGCCTTGACGGCCAGACAGGCCACCCGAAGCGCGGTGGCGCCCGTGGCGCAGGCGTTGGCCACGTTGAAGACCGGGATGCCAGTCTGGCCCAGCTGCTTCTGCAGCTGCTGGCCGATGCCGGCATTGGCCGCCATCAGGTTGCCGGCACCGATCACGCCCATGTCCTTCATGGTCACGCCGCCGTCGGCCAGGGCGCCGAGCACGGCCTCGGAGGCCAGGTCCACCAGGTCCATCTCCGGGTGCTTGCCGAACTTGGTCATGTGGATACCCAGGATCCAAAGATCGTCGGATGCCATGGTGCTCAACCTCCTATGGGTTCGAACCCGAACCCGATCGCTTCAGTGCCGTTGTCGTCCGTGCCGATCACCTGGGTGGCCAGCTGAACCTTCATGCCCAGCGTGACATGCTCGGGATCGGGCTCCACGTTGATCAGGTTCGCCCGCACACTCGTCCCGCCGCAGTCCAACAGCGCGGCCACGTAGGGAACCGGAACACCGGGGGCGGCGAAGGCCACGATGGTGAAGGCCTTCACCTCGCCCTTGGTGGAGATGTCGACTCTCTTGAACTCGGTCTTCCCGCAGCTGGCGCAGGCATTCCGCCGATCGAAGAAGCGGGCGCCACATGCTGTGCACTCATTGGCCACCAGGTGCGGGGCATCGCCGAGCACCAGATAGTCGACCAGCGGGATCTGCTTGTCCATCGTCCTTCTTCCGTCATCCGTACGTCGAACGTTCTTCCGACACCGTAGTGGCAGTGTGAAATCGGCGGCTAGTTGGCATCCGACGGGACCGGTGGCTCGATCTGCTCCATGAACTCGAGCCTGATGCCGCCGGGAGCGTTGACGAAGGCGATGCGCCGCTTCCCGAAGGTGCCTTCGACGACCTCGGGACCCCACACCACGTCGTGGCCCTCGAGTTGGCCATCGAGGTCGTCGGTGAACAGGGCGGGATGGAGGAAGCCCTCGTCAGGGAGGTCCACGTCGTCCTCGTAGATGGCCTGGGTGAACAGGGTGATCATCACCGGTCCGAGGAAGACGTCGGCACGTTCACCGTTGTGCCAGTGCATCCGGTCCCGCACCTCGGCGCCGGCCGCTTCGTAGAATTGGCAGGCACTGTCGAGGTCGGTCACTTTCACAGCCAGATTGGCCAGTCCGGTTACGGGCACGTCATCTCCTCTTCGGTGCTCGGCATCGCAAGAGTCTAATGACGGCCGCGTCCGCAACCTCCGGGCCTGCGGCCCGTCAGGCGGCGAACGAGAACAGGAACACCTGGGTTGCGTATGCCACCAGCCGGGGGCTTCCGGTACCGTCCACCCCGCAGTCCCACAGCGCCATGTCGGCCGAGGCGTAGCCGTCGCCGGCGAACCGGGCCCGGTTGTGGGCCAGCACCCACGGGGAACGACAGTGGTCGAGGAGGTGCACGGTGAGGTCGGCACTCGGGGCGAACCAGCCCCGGTCCCTGCGGCCGACCTTTTCGGCCACCGCGCCGGGCATGGTGTCGGCCAGCACCACGAGGGCCAGAGGATCGAGGGTGCCGTCATCGAGAAACGGAGGATGGTCGAATCGGTACCAGGTGGCCGTCTCCGCCCGGTCCGGGACGTATTCCTCCCAGAACGGGTGACCGAGGGCCGGCCGCCCCTCGACGTGCTGCGTCCAGAACGGGGTGGGCTCGAACGGGACCACTCCCGGCGGCGGGGGATCGCGGTAGGAGGGGCACGCCGCGGGAGGCGGGAGCTCGGCCGGCGGATCGAGATCGGTGAACGTGAAGCCGGGCCTGGTCGAACCGAAGATTCCCGTGGTGACGTGGCCACGGGCGGCGCCCGGGTTGGTCACCTCCGAACGAAGGTGGGACATCGAGCGTCCCCGTCTGAGCAGTTCGACCTCGACCGACACCGGGCCGTGGGCCACCTGGGCGACGAAGGTGGTGTGCACGGAACGGAGCTTCTGGGCGGTGTCATCCAGGTCGCGTGCCATGGCTCGGAGGGCGATGGCGGTGACGATCCCGCCCTGGGGCAGCGGTCGGAGGTCCCACGACTCGTGGATGGATCCCTCGTATCGTCCCGGGCCTGCGGGAGTGATGGTGGTGACGGTCGAGAAGCTGTCGCTCACGGCACCCGATGCTCGCCGTCGCCGCGTCCTGGTGTCAAAGCCGGAATGCAGCCGGGTATCCCTCGGGACCCGCATCATCGGGGTCCAGCCACGCCGGTCTCATTCCCACCGTTTGCCCTGGTCAGGATCGGAACGACTTCGACTATGGTCACGAAGGTGGCAACAGTCCGACAGGCCGGCGCACATGCCGGGTCCGAGGGGATCCGATGAACATCGTGGTCAGCAACGTGAAGGGCGGGGTGGGCAAAACCACCACGGCCGTGTACCTCGCCTCTGCCGCGGTGGACCGGGGTTGGACGCCGGTCCTGTTGATCGACGCCGACCGCCAGGCCTCATCGGCGGAATGGCTCGAGGAGAGTCCGATCGAAGGGGTCGATCTGGTGGAGGCGCCGTCGGAGCGGACGGTGGCCCGTGCGCTGGCCGGCGGCAAGGGACTGTCCGTGGTCGACACGCCGCCCGGTGACGAGCGGATCGTGCGGGCTGCGCTCGACCGGGCCGACGCCGTGGTCATCCCGACCCGGGCCGGTGGGGTCGAGTACTCGCGGGTGTTGGCCACCCTCGACATGATCGGTGACCGGATCCCCCGCGGGGTGGTGATCTGTGCCGCCAGGCTGGGCACCAATGATCTGGCTGAAGCGGTGGCCTGGTGGACCGATTCGAAGGTTCCTATTTGGGGGATCGTCCCGGAACGGGTGGGAATTGCTGCCGGCCCGGAGGGCCGGCTGTACCGGGACGGCCTCGAGGCCTATGACGCAGTGCTCAAGAAGGCACTCAAGCGGGCGCTCCGCAAGCGCTCCGGTTGACGCTCAGCCCTCGAGCCCCTCGAGCCCGCCGAGCCCCTCGAGCCCGTCGGGACCGGCGGGCACATCCACGGCGTGTTCCTTGAGCGCCTCGAGGGGGACCGTCTCCAGCGCCGCCTCGTGGGTGGAGGCCAGCACGACGTAGGCCGCCGCGCCGTCGAGGTGGGCCCGCAACCAATTGGCCGCGGTCACACACCAACGGTCGCCGGGCACGAGGCCGGGAAACCGGTACTGCTCGATCGGGGTCGACAGGTCGTTGCCGATGCTGCGCTGGTGCTCGAGGAATTCGGCGGTGACCACGGCACAGATCGTGTGGCTGCCCCGGTCTTCCGGGCCCGTCGAGCAGCACCCGTCCCGGTAGAAGCCGGTCATCGGGTCGGTGCCACAGGGCTCGAGTTCGCCCCCAATCACGTTGCGATCGGTCATTGCAGCAGTATCGCTCACTTGGTCGCGCCGACCAAGAAGGACACGACGAAGTGGTCCGTCACCGCCTGGCCCCGACCTCGGGCCCCGAGGGGATCAGTTGAAGCTGTCCAGCTCGGTGCGGTCACCTTCGCCCACCGGCTCGAGCCGGAGTTCGAAGCCGTCGACCACATCGATCTGCTGCAATGCGTCGACATGGCCCCGCCCCTTCCCGTTCCACTTGGCCTTGGCCTGGGCCTTCGCCTCGTTCAGGTCGGCCACCACCACCATCACCACCTCGTCGCCTTCCCCCATCCTCCCCTCGGACATCGGACCGCCCAGAAAGGCGGCATAGAGGTGCATGCGGGAACGATAGCGGTCGTCCTCAGGTGGCTCCGACGAAATCGACCACCACCCGGGCCAGTTCGGGCCCCTTGTCCTCTTGGAGGAAGTGGCCTCCGCCGACGATGGTCACGTGGTCGCGTCCCTTGGCCCCGGGGATCCGGGCCTGGAGGATGCGGTCTCCTCCGCCGGTGATCGGGTCGCCGTCGCTGAAGGCGGTGAGGAACGGGGTGTCGACCGTCTCGAGGACGTTCCACGCCTGGCGATTGGCCGCCGAGGCAGGATCATCGGGCGAGATGGGGACCAGCGTGGGGAACTGCCGGGCGCCCTCGGTGTACGACTGGTCGGGGAACGGCGCGTCGTAGGAGGCGATGACTTCGGGACCGAGCTCGGTGGCGCAGCCGAGATTGACGATCGTCCCGGTGGGGAAGGTCTCCACCTCCTGCGAGAATTTGAGCCATCCGAGGAACGCTTCGCTCGGCGTGCCGTCGCCGGTGGGCAGAAAGGTGTTGGCCGCCACCACCCGGTCGAAGCGATCGGGGTGCTCGGCGAACAGGCGCAGTCCGATGAGCCCTCCCCAGTCCTGGCAGACCAGGGTGGTGCCGGACAGTTCGAGTTGATCGAACAGGAGGGCGCGCATCCACTCGACATGGCGGGCGTAGGTGTACTCGCCCCGGGGCGTCGGCTTGTCGGAGCGGCCGAACCCCACCAGGTCGGGGGCCACCACCCGCAGGCCTGCTCGTGCCAGCACCGGGATCATGTGACGGTACAGATAGCACCACGACGGCTCTCCATGGAGCAGGAGCACGACCTGACCCCCGGCGGGCCCTTCGTCGAGGTAGTGCACCCGCAACGTGCCGCCGTCCTGATCGGGGATCTCCGCGTAGTGGGGCTCGAAGTCGAATCCGGCAAGGCCCTCGAAGCAGCGGTCAGGGGTTCGTAGGATCTCCATGCGGCTGAGTGCCTCCACTTCGCGTTTGCGTCCCGACCGGACTCTGTGGCCTGAGCCGACGTCGCCGGTCGCCGGTCGCCGGCAAACCGGCCAACCGGGCGACCGGGCTCTGTGGCCCGAGCCGACCCCGCGGCCCGGACGGGCTCTGTGACCGGGGGACCGTCTCATTTGACATCTGTTGTGCCAAATTTGGACACTACCAGGAGCCGGATGCAGCGGCCTGGCCCGCGGTGACCGTTCCCGGCCGGGGCGCCGTCCCGCGGTTGCCGGGCACGGAGGCCCGACGGGCGGGGCTCAGCGGAGTGCGTTCTTCACGAAATCGTCGGTGCCGTGGCCGGGATCGAGCTTGGCTCCGCCGTGCCAGCTCCCGCGTAGATGGCGGCGAACCGCGGCCGGCCCGTCGGCGGTGCCCCGGGCGGCGCCGTGCCAGAGGTCGGCGTGATGGAACAGGATGTCGCCCCGCTCCCGGTACAGGGCGATCTCCCCGGGAACCCGCTCGAAGCCGGCCGGCATGCCGGCGGTTCCGCCCAGGTGGCTTCCGGGCAGCACGCGGAGGAAGCCGTTGGCCGGAGAGGTGGGGTCGAAGTGGACGGTGAATGCGACTCCGGGCCAGATGTCCAGGTGGGGGCCGGACTGGTGGTCGGTATGCCATCCGATCCGGGAATAGCCCGAACCCGGGTCGGGTCGGGCATCCTGGTAGACCACGCCGAACTGCTCGTAGTCGAGCAGCCATGCGGTCGGTCCGAGAATGCGGCCCGCGATTTCGACGACAGCCGGGTGGTGGACCAACCGGTCGGCCTTGGGCGAGGCGGTGGTGGCGAAACAGACGTAGTGGGCGAACGGCCGGCCGTCGATGGTGGCATCGGGCTCGTCGAGGATGACCGTCCCGTGGCGGGTGTCGAGGCTGCCCTCCACCAGCTGCCGTTGCGCTCCGCCCAGTTCGTCCTCGACCTCGGCCAGCGTCGTCTCGCCGAAGACACCCCGCAGGGTCGCATGGCCGTTGACCTCGAAAAACGACAGCAATTCGTCGAGCTGGCCGGGGGCGAACACCCCGGCTTCCGTGGAGCTCATCCGGTCGTCCGGGGATGCGGGCCGGTTCGGTCGGAGGGCACCCCGGGAATTGTAGAGCCCACTTGCTCGGGCCGGCGCCGGTCCGATCCTCCGGCCGGAGACCGGTCGACACGGACGCCGGTGACGGGGTACGAAAATTTCGGGCTCGAGGAGGGTGTCGCTGTTGCAATCGACCATCTCATCCCCTAGGTTGCGCCGTGGTTGAAGAGTTAAACGGGGGGGTCCGGGGTAAGACTGCGTCAGCCGATCATGTCGGAAAGGGAGGGGTGGACGCCATCGTCCACGCCGCGTGAAACCTAAGGAGAGACGCAGATGAGATCAAAACGAACGAAGTTCGTTCGACTTACATCGCTGGGCGGCGCGCTGATGCTCGTGATGAGCGCCCTGGCGGTGTTGGGGGTGGCTGCGACTCCGGCGTCCGCGGCATCTGTCAATGAAAACTTTGCCGGCTATATCGGTGAGTTCGGCCTCTACACCTCGATCTCGCTCGGCTTCAATGTCACCCAGCCGGCGCTCGAGAAGCCCGGCGGCACGTTCACCACTTCGTTCGGTGGCGGCAGCCAGGTCGTCCCCGCCGCTCAGAGCGGGTTCAACATCAATTACATCAACGGGCTCAACGACATCATTCCCGTCCCGTCGGGCGCCACCTTCGTAGCCGGCAGCCTCTCGACCGGCCTCACGTGGACGTACGTGAACAAGGGCGTCACCACCCACGGTGCCTACGACGTGACCTACTGCACGGGGGCCAGTTCGAGCTGCACGGCCACGCCGCATTCTGCCTCCTTCCTCGGGTCCACTTCGACCCCGTACATCCAGACCAGCACCGGGCCGGCTCATTTCGCCGCCGGGGGGACCCTGACCCTGCCGGGATGGAGTGCCAATTTCACGGCATCGGGTGCGACCGGGACGACCATCCAGACCACGGTCAGCGAGTTCGACACCGACACCAACCTCGCCGGTATCGGTGCCGTGCCGGTCGTCGCCTACCCGTCCGGGGTGTTCAGCGGCACGCCGAGCTCACCTGCTCCGTACGTCTTCCAGCCGTTGGCCTCGACCACGATCGGTGTGATCACCCCCATCGTCAACGCCGTGCTGCCCAACGCCGGACCGGTGGCCGGTGGGAGCACCGTGACCATCCACGGCTCCAACCTGACCAGCCCCACCAAGGTCATGTTCGGGTCCAAGGCGGCCACCAGCTTCACCGCCGTGGCCCCCGGCGTCATCACCGCGGTGGCCCCTCCGGGCACGGCGGGCTCCACGGTCAATGTGGTCGTGACCTCCCCGAACGGGACCTCGGCCACCAGTGCCGGTGACCAGTTCACCTATACCAACGGTCCCATCGTGACCGGGGTGAGCCCGAGGATCGGTCCTCCGGCCGGTGGCACCTCGGTGACCATCACCGGCCAGCAGCTGACCAGTGCTTCGGCGGTCGACTTCGGGTCCACCCCGGCCGCCGCCTTCAACGTCAACTCGGGCACCTCCATCACGGCCACCTCACCGGCCGGGGCGGGCATCGTCGATGTGACGGTCAAGAACGCCCAGGGGACCTCGGTCATCAGCTCCCAGGACCGGTTCAGCTACAACACCGGCTACTGGCTGGCTGCGGCCGACGGTGGCATCTTCAACTACGGGAACACCCCCTTTGAGGGCTCGGCCGGCGCCACCCCCTTGAACAAGCCGGTGGTGGGGCTGGCCTCCACCCCCGATGCCGGGGGCTACTGGCTGGTGGCCTCTGACGGCGGGGTCTTCTCCTACGGGGACGCCTCCTTCTTCGGCTCCATGGGCGGCACCCCCTTGAACAAGCCGGTGGTGGGCATCGCCTCCACCCCGAGCGGGTTCGGCTACTGGGAAGTGGCTTCTGACGGTGGGGTGTTCTCCTTCGGGGACGCCCTCTTCCACGGCTCCATGGGCGGCACCGTGCTCAACGCCCCCGTGGTCGGCATCGCCTCCACCCCTGACGGTGGCGGCTACTGGGAAGTGGCCTCCGACGGTGGGGTGTTCTCCTTCGGGGACGCCGCCTTCTACGGCTCCATGGGCGGCACCCACCTCAACCAGCCGGTGGTCGGCATCGCCTCCACCCCTGACGGTGGCGGCTACTGGGAAGTGGCCTCCGACGGTGGGGTGTTCTCCTTCGGGGACGCCTCCTTCTACGGCTCGGCCGGCAACATCACCTTGAACAAGCCGGTGGTGGGCATCGCCGCCAACCCGAACGGCGGTGGCTACTGGCTGGCCGCCTCCGACGGGGGCATCTTCAACTACGGATCCGCCGCCTTCGACGGTTCCGCCGGGGACATCACCCTCAACCAGCCGGTGGTGGGGGTCACCGCGGGCTGAACCGCCCCTGCCAGTTGTAGGAGAGAGGACCGGGGGCCTTCCGCCCCCGGTCCTCTCTCATTTCCGGGCCCGCTGCAGGCTCGCCGCTCTCATTTCCGGGCCCGCTGCGCTCCCATCTCGGGCCCGCCACTGGCCCGCCGCTCCCATCTCGGGCCCACCGCGTTTCCATGTTCGATTCTCAGAATCGAGCGATTTATCGCCTCCAGCCGATATCCCCGATGGGCCGAATGGCTCCGGCTATCGCCTACAGCCGATATTTCGGCCAATTCCGGAAACTGAACACACGACCGCCGCCGCCCCGCCCCGCCGCCCCGAACGAAGCCCAACGTGGACAGATGGTTGTCGGCACCACCCCGGTCGTGTCACAATGGTGCGCGATGTACAAGAACCCGGCAGGCCAATTGATCACGGTGGTACTCGTTTCGTAGCGCACGCGACGCTCTTTCGCCGTGTGCGCTTTCCGACCTCCCAGACGGGAGGTCGTTTTCATGTCCGGCCACAGACCCTGGCGCATCATCCGGTCACCATGACCGGCAACCGAGTCCGATTGACAACCGACCATCGACGACAAGGGAGAACCGATGGAACTCACAGGAGCACAAGCACTGATCAAGAGCTTGGAGATGCAGAAGGTGGAGGTCATGTTCGGACTCCCCGGTGGCGCCATCCTCCCCGTCTACGACCCGATCATCGACTCGTCGATCCGGCACATCCTGGTGCGCCACGAGCAGGGCGCCGGTCACATGGCCGAAGGGTACGCGCAGGTCACGGGCCGCCCTGGCGTGGCCGTGGTCACCAGTGGGCCGGGGGCCACCAATATCGTGACGCCGCTGGCCGATGCCTACATGGACTCGATCCCGCTGGTGGTGGTGACCGGGCAGGTGGCCACCGCGGCGATCGGTACCGATGCTTTCCAGGAGAGTGACATCACCGGCATCACCATGGGCATCACCAAGCACAACTGGTTGATCACCGACGGTGCCGACATCCCCCGTGTGGTCGCCGAGGCATTCCACGTGGCCACCACTGGACGTCCCGGCCCGGTGTTGATCGACGTCCCCAAGGATGTGGCCATCAACACCATGGAGTGGTACTGGCCCGAACCCTCTGAGCTCGACCTCCCCGGCTACCACCCGATGACCGACGGCGACCCGGAACTGGTGCGCCAGGCCGCCGAGCTCCTGCTCACCGCCGAGCGGCCCATCATCTACGCCGGTGGCGGGATCCTGAAGGCCCGCGCCGCCGATTCCCTGCGTGAGTTGGCCGAGCGCACCGGCATCCCCGTCGTGACCACTCTGATGGCGCGGGGTTGCTTCCCCGACTCCCACCCGCTGTGCCTGGGGATGCCCGGCATGCACGGCAACTACACCGCGGTGACCAGCATGCAGCGCTCCGACCTGCTCATCGCCCTCGGGAGCCGGTTCGATGATCGGGTCACCGGCCGGGTCGATGCCTTCGCTCCCGACGCCAAGATCATCCACGTGGATGTCGATCCGGCCGAGCTCAACAAGGTGCGTCATGCCGACGTGGCCGTCGCCGGCGATTGCCGACTGGTCATCGACGAGCTCCTGGCCGCCCTGGACGACCTCGGTCTTCGGCACAGCGACGCCACTCGAGGGGGGAGGGGCGGCGCACCCAGCGACGCAGTGTCCGGGGCGCCGGCCGAAGCAGGCTCGCTGGCCGCGACGTTCCCCCGGGAGCAGCTCATCCCGTGGCGGGCCGTGCTGAGCGACTGGCAACGGCGCTATCCCTTGGTCTACGAACAGAAGCCAGGTGCCGGTGCGCTCAAACCCCAGTTCGTGCTGGAGGCCCTGCGTGACGCCACACCCGACGACACCATCGTGGCTTCGGGCGTGGGTCAGCACCAGATGTTCGCATCGCAATGGTGGCAGTTCGACTATCCATACACCTGGGTCAACTCGGGGGGTCTGGGCACCATGGGCTTCGCCGTGCCGGCGGCCATCGGGGCCAAGGTCGGCCGACCCGACAAGACGGTGTGGGCGGTGGACGGCGACGGTTGCTTCCAGATGACAGCACAGGAGTTGGTCACGGCGTCCTCGGAGAGGATTCCGGTCAAGATCGCCATCCTCAACAATGCCTACTTGGGGATGGTTCGCCAGTGGCAGGAGATGTTCTACGCCGAGCGCTACTCCGAGGTCTACCTCTCGCCGGACCTGCCCGACTACGTGGGATGGGCCGAGGCCATGGGATGTGTGGGCATCCGGGTCGAGTCGACGGAGGAGGTCGCGCCGGCGATCGACAAGGCCAACGACATCGACGATCGGCCGGTGGTCATCGACTTCCGGACCGATGCCTTCGAGAAGGTCTTCCCGATGGTGGCCGCCGGTGCATCCAACGACGACATCATCGTGGACCCCTCGCTGACCCGGGGAGTGGGCTGATGAGCGTGTACGGCGCGGACAAGCGCCATCACACCCTCACGGTTGTCGTCGAGAACAAATCGGGCGTGCTGGCCCGGGTGGCGGGGTTGTTCTCCCGCAGGGGGTACAACATCTTCAGCCTGGCTGTCGCACCGTCGGACAACGAGCGGTTCAGCCGGATCACCATCGTGGTGGACGTGGAGTCGGCGCCACTCGACCAGATCATCAAGCAGCTCGACAAATTGATTCCGGTGGTGTCGATCACCGAGCTCGACCCGAGCATGGCCCGGGAGCGCGAATTGCTGATGGCCACGGTGGAGGCGGGCCCGGACACGCGGGGCCAGATCATCCAACTGGTCGGCGTCTTCGAGGGGAAGATCGTCGATGTGGGCCACGACAAGCTGACCGTGGCCCTGGAGGGCGCACCCATCAAGCTGGATGATTTCGAGGACCTGATCAGAAGCTACGGGATCGTCGAGATGCAGCGGACGGGACGGGTGGCTTTGCCTAAGCTGGAGCGGTCCGCTGACCACCGGCCGCACCTCCTTGCGGGACCCACGAACGGACACGACACAGAGAAGGCAGGTTGAACACGATGGCCACGCTGTACTACGAGAAGGATGCCGATCCGGGCCTCATCAGGAACCGCAAGGTGGCGGTCGTCGGGTACGGGTCCCAGGGGCATGCCCACGCGCTCAACCTGGCCGAGAGCGGCGTCGACGTGCGAGTCGGGCTTCGCGACACCTCGTCGTCCAAGGCCAAGGCTGAAGAGGCAGGACTCCGGGTGCTGTCGGTCGCCGACGCCTCGGCCGAGGCCGATGTCATCATGATCCTCCTGCCCGACACCGAACAGGCCGCCGTCTACGAGGCGGAGATAGCGCCCCATCTGGCCCCGGGTGACGCGTTGTTCTTCGCCCATGGCTTCAACATCCGGTTCGGGCTGATCACACCGCCGCCCGATGTCGACGTGGCCATGGTCGCCCCCAAGGGTCCCGGCCATCTGGTCCGGCGGACCTACACCGAAGGCGGCGGGGTGCCGTCACTGGTGGCGGTGGCCGCAGATCCCTCCGGCAAGGCTCACGACCTGGCCCTTTCCTACGCTCACGCCATCGGTGCCACCCGGGCCGGAGTGCTCGACACCACCTTCTCCGAGGAGACCGAAACCGACCTGTTCGGCGAGCAGGTGGTGCTGTGCGGCGGGCTCACCGCATTGGTGCAGGCCGGGTACGAGACCTTGGTGGGAGCCGGCTACCAACCCGAATCGGCCTATTTCGAGTGCCTCCACGAGCTCAAGCTGATCGTCGACCTGATGTACGAGCAGGGGATCAGTGGGATGCGGTTCTCGATCTCCGACACCGCCGAGTACGGCGATCTGACCCGCGGGCCGCGGGTGATCAACCAGGCCGTCCGCGACGAGATGACCCGCATTCTCGGGGAGATCCAGGACGGCTCCTTCGCCAAGGAGTGGGTGGCGGAGAACGCCAATGGACGCCCCAACTACAAGGCGCTTCGTCAGGCCGGGCTCGATCATCCGATCGAGAAGGTCGGCGCCCAGCTGCGGGACATGATGCCGTTCGTCACTGCAGGGAAGCAGAAGATCCAGGACGTCTCGGGCGGCTGACCCCGGCACGTGAACGAAGACGGAGCGGTTCCGGAGGTGAAGGTCGAGGGTCTCGAGCCCACCTTCCGTCACATCGACGATCCCGACGTTCCCTGGCAGCAGGTCAAGGTCATCCGCAACGCGGACGGCACCACCTCGTCGGTGTGGGAGAAGTGGCTGGCCTTCTCGCCCGACCCCCAGTACCTCTCGCTCTACGCCCGATGGGACCCGGGGATGGTCATCCGCCGACACGGGCACTTCAGCCCCCACGTCATCTTCGTCATCAGCGGGGATATGTGGTGCGGTGAGCAGCGATGCCCAGCCGGCACCCACGTCGAGCTGCCCCTCGGTGCCGCGTTCGGTCCCTTCGTGGCCGGTCCCGAGGGCACGGTCCTGTTGGAGGTCATGATGGGTGACCCGCGTTCGTGGGGGGACGACCCCGATTCGTTCCGTGCCGCGCTGCACCAACGTGGCGCCGAAGCGCTCCCCGACCCGCCGATCGACCTCCCGGCCTGGCTCGAGGACCTCCGGTCGAACTGGGCGGCCGGTGACCATCAGGCCGGAGGCGACTGATCCGGAGCCCAGGGCGACCCGGGGGCCGATGGCGACCCGAGGGCCCAGGGCGACCCCAGGGGCCGGCGGAGCTCAGCCGGCCATGGCGCCGACGACGTGATTGATGCACCCGCAGAGGGAGGCCACGTCGTCGGGTTCGATGGCCGGGAACATGGCGATGCGCAGCTGGTTGCGCCCCAGCTTGCGATAGGGCTCGGTGTCCACGATCCCGTTGGCCCGGAGTACGGCGGCCACCGTGGCCGCGTCGACCGAGTCGACGAAATCGATGGTGCCGACCACGTGGCTGCGATCCTGCTCCCGGGTCACGAAGGGGGTGGCGAAGTCCGAGTTCTCGGCCCAGGTGTACAGGATCTCCGAGGACCGGTCGCACCGTCCGGTCGAGAAGGCCATACCTCCCTGCTTGTTGAACCAGGTCACCTGGTAGTCGAACAGGAAGATGGTGGCCAGCGCCGGGGTGTTGTAGGTCTGGTCCAGCTTGGAGTTGTCGAGGGCGATGGTCAGGTCCAACGACGCCGGTACCCAGCGCTTGGTGGCGGCGATGCTGGCAATGCGGTCCTGGGCGGCCGGTGAGAGCAGGGCCACCCACAGCCCGCCGTCGGAGCCGAAGCACTTTTGGGGAGCGAAGTAGTAGGCGTCGAACTGCTCCGGGTCGATCGGCAGCCCACCGGCACCCGAGGTGGCGTCCACGGCCACAATGCCCCCGCCGTCGGCAGGCGACGCCAGCCCGGCCGGCCTCACGATCGGCATCATCACCCCGGTGGAGGTCTCGTTGTGGGTCAGGGCGTAGAGGTCGACGTCGTCCCGGGCCACCGGGCTCGGGTGGGTTCCCACCTCGGAGGCGATGATCTCCGGCTCCGCCAGATGAGGGGTGTCCTTTGCCGCGGTGGCGAACTTGGACGAGAACTCTCCGAAGCTCAAGTGCTGGCTCTTGCGCTCGATGAGGCCGAAGGTGGCCGCATCCCAGAAGCTGGTGGTGCCTCCGTTACCGAGGGCCACCACGTAGCCGTCGGGCAACGAGAACAGTTCGGCCAAACCCTCCCTCAGGCTTCCCACCACAGATTTGACGGTCTTCTGGCGGTGGCTGGTCCCGAGGTAGTGCCCGGCCTCGGCGGCCAGGGCGGCGACGCCCTCGGGCCGGACCTTGGAGGGGCCGGCGCCGAAGCGCCCGTCGGCCGGGAGGAGATGAGCTGGGATCCTGATGTCAGGGATATCGGTCACGTATGGAATCATGGCACCATGCCACACGCGATAGAAACCGGCCCCAACCGCGGCGGCTTCCGCCCCGCGGCGACGCCATGACCGGCCGAAGGGTCTCGGAGCGCATCGCGGCCGTCTCACCTTCTGCGACCCTGGCCGTCGACGCCAAGGCCAAGGCGCTCAAGGCCGCGGGCGAGAACGTCATCGGGTTCGGGGCCGGTGAGCCGGATTTTCCCACCCCGGAGCACATCGTGGCCGCGGCCGAGGTGGCGTGCCGCGATCCGCGGTCCCACAAGTACACCCCGACCGCCGGGCTCCCCGAGCTTCGGGAGGCGGTGGCGGTCAAGACCCGCCGTGACTCGGGGTTCGAGGTGACCGCGTCACAGGTCCTCGTGACCAACGGTGGGAAGCAGGCCATCGCCAACTCGTTCGCCGCGCTCTGCGACCCGGGCGACGAGGTGCTGGTGCTCGCCCCCTATTGGACCACCTACCCCGAGGTCATCAGGCTGGCCGGCGGGGTCCCGGTCGTCATCACCACCGACGCGGCCGGCGGCTTCCGCGTGACCTTGGCCCAGCTCGAGGCGGCCCGCACCCCCCGCACGAAGGTGCTGTTGTTCGTGTCCCCATCCAATCCCACCGGTGCCGTGTACCCGCGCCATGAGATCCAGGCCATCGGAGAGTGGGCCGTGGGGGAGGGTCTGTGGGTCCTGACCGACGAGATCTACGAGCACCTGGTGTACGGGGACGCGGAGCACCACTCCATGCCGGTCCTGGTCCCCGAGCTGGCCGATCGGTGCATCGTGGTCAACGGTGTGGCCAAGACCTACGCCATGACGGGATGGCGGGTGGGCTGGATGATCGGTCCGACCGACATGGTGACGGCGGCCACCAACCTGCAGTCACACGAGACCTCGAACGTGGCCAATGTCTCCCAGCGGGCAGCCCTCGCCGCGGTGTCCGGCGACCTCACCGCGGCCGAGGCGATGCGCCAGGCCTTCGACCGCAGAAGGAAGACCATCTTCACCATGCTCAACCAGATCGACGGCGTGTCCTGCATCCTGCCCGAAGGGGCGTTCTACGCCTTCCCCTCGGTCGAGGGACTCTACGGCCGTGACATCCGAGGCCGTCGGTCGGCCTCGAGCGCCGAACTGGCCGATCTGGCCATCGACGAGGCGAAGGTGGCCGTGGTGCCCGGCGAGGCGTTCGGAGCCCCCGGCTACTTCAGGATGTCCTATGCCCTGGGCGACGACGATCTCATCGAAGGGGTCTCCCGCCTGGCCAAGCTGTTCGGCGATGCCTTGTGATGCCGGATCCCGGCCACATGTCCTCGATCTCCGTAGGAAGGGAGCACCATGGGTAGGGTACTGGTCACCGAAAAGCTGGCCCAGCCAGGGCTCGACCTGATGGCCGACGCCGGCCACGAGGTCGACGTCCAACTCGATCTGACCCCCGAGGCGCTGATCTCGGCCGTGGTCGGTGCGCAAGCCCTCGTCATCCGCTCGGCCACCACGGTGACCGCCGAAGTACTGGCGGCCGGCACCGACCTGATCGTCGTGGGCCGGGCCGGAATCGGCCTCGACAACGTCGACGTGACCGCGGCGACCGACCGGGGTGTCATGGTGGTCAACGCCCCCCAGTCGAACATCCTCTCCGCGGCCGAGCAGGCCATGGCCCTGCTGCTGGCCCAGGCCCGCAACATCCCCCAGGCCCACGCCGCCCTGGTGGCGGGGAAGTGGGAACGGTCGAAATGGGAAGGCGTCGAACTGCACGGGAAGACCCTCGGGGTGGTCGGCCTGGGCCGGGTCGGCGCCCTCGTCGCGCAACGGGCACTGGCGTTCGGCATGCGCCTGGTGGCCTACGACCCCTACGTCTCGGCCGATCGGGCCAAGCACATGGGAGTTGAGCTCATGGGGCTCGAGGATCTCATCGGGGTGTCCGACTTCGTGAGCGTGCACCTGCCGAAGAACGCCGACACTCTCGGGCTCATCGGGAAGGATCTGCTGGCCAAGGCCAAGCCGGGACTCCGCATCATCAACACGGCCCGTGGTGGCATCGTGGACGAGGAGGCCCTGGCCGAGGCCATCAGGTCGGGTCAGGTGCAAGGGGCGGGGCTCGACGTGTTCGCCAAGGAGCCGACCACCGAGTCGCCGCTGTTCGAGCTGCCCTCGGTCGTGGTGTCGCCCCATCTGGGCGCGTCGACGGCCGAGGCCCAGGACAAGGCCGGCGTGACCATCGCCGAGCAGGTCATCCTGGCCCTCAACGGCGACTTCGTCCCCTTCGCCGTCAATGTAGCGGCCACCGACGTGTCGGAGACCGTGCGCCCGTTCATGGGCCTGGCCGAGCAGTTGGGCCGGATCCTGTCGTGCCTGAACGACGGGCTACCCGGCACCCTCGAGATCGAGTACCAAGGGGGCCTGGCCGGCGCCGGTACCGGCATCCTCACCCTGTCGGTTTTGAAGGGGCTCTTCGCCGCGGCCACGGAGGAACCGGTGAGCTACGTGAACGCCCCCCAGCTGGCGGCCGAGCGCGGCCTCGAGGTGCGGGAGACCTCCACCGTCACCGCCCACGACTACGTCAATCTGATCACCCTGCGGAGCGGCGATCATTCGGTGGCCGGGACCCTCACCGGCCCCCGCACCGAACCGCGCCTGGTCATGATGGACGACCATACCGTCGAGGTCCCTCCCGCTCCTCACATGGTGGTCGTGCGCAATGACGATCGGGCCGGGATGATCGGTGCGGTGGGGACCATCATCGGAGAGGCTGACGTGTCCATCTCGTCGATGGCGGTGGGCCCGTCGGCCACCGGCCACACCGCGCTGATGGTGCTGTCCACCGACCGACAGGTTCCCGACGCCGCCCTGATCCTGTTGCGGGCGGCTCCGGGGATCAGCGATGTCCACACCGTCGAGTCGTAACGGCTGAACGCGATGGCGGGGGAGGGCGACCGACCGGAGTTCGCCCAGGGGCAGGTGATGACCGTGTTCCGGTCCCGGCGCCGTCACGATGCCGAGCCCGACTACCGACGGGTGGCCCACGAGATGGAGATGGCGGCACGGGCTGCCGACGGTTTCGTGGACTTCAAGACCTTCACCGCCGAGGACGGGGAGCATGTCTCGCTGGTGACGTTTGCCTCGCCCGCCACCCACCGGGCGTGGCGTGACGACCCCGCCCACCGCCTCGCCCAGCAGCAGGGTCGGGACAACTTCTACCTCGCCTACTCCGTTCAGGTGGGTGAGTGCACTCACGTCTCCCTGTGGACGCGGGAGCCCGACTCAGACTGATCGACTCCTACCGATCGGCCACCGTCGGGCTGGGGCTCACAAAGTCGGGCCGAGGCTCAGCAAGGGGGACGAGGCTCAGCAAGGCGGTCCGAGGCTCACAAAGGCGGACCGAGGCTCAGCGAAGGCGGTCCGGCTTGGTCGGCACCGGCGGCCAGGTGTCACCCCCGGCGGAAGGGAACATCTCGCCTCCAGCCGTTCCCGACCGGTTCGGGGCTCGAAGAACCCATGCCACCAAGGCGGCCACGGCCGCCGCGAGAGAGATGCGGGCCGTCCACCGTATGAGCTTCTTCATCCGATGCCCGCTAGCCCTTCGAGGAGAAGGCAAAGAGGATCAGCTGAGCCAGATTCTGTATCTGGGTGAGGCTGGCCGTACTCGTGATGACGATCTCTGCCTGTCCGTGGACCACGACCAGGGTGGTGATCGTCGAGTCCTGCGCGGGTACGGTGAAGTAGTACGCGCCGTCCCCCAGGTGGCTCACGTGGGTGATCGGGCCGTGCGCAGCGTTCGCTTTTTTGGCCTGGTTCACGAAGTCGGCGGCGGTGACGTCGATCGAGTACAGGATGATCACCGACTTGGACAGGTCGGTGGCCTTGTACGTACAGGTGACCGTGGTCTTCGTGCTGGCCGTCTGTGCGGGACTGACCTTCACCCCGGTGGTCGCCGCGATCTGCGCCGGCGAAACCGTCGTACAGAGCGTCCGACTGCTTGCGCTCGTCGTCGTGGTCGTTTTGGCGGTTGTCCCTGTCGATGAGGTCGACGGGCTCGAGCACGCCGCCGATGCCAGTGGGAGTATGCCCAGGACGGCGACCGACACCAGGGTCCGACGGACCGACAACCGAGGCGAACGCACCGGGTGATGGTACACATTCCCACGCTTCGTCGTGGTCGCAGTCCGTTGTGATCCTTCGGAAAGGCGGCCCGCGGGAGCCTGATGGCCGTCGGGCTCCTCGGACGGCCGGGCCGCGTTGACATGAATGAGGGGCTGTGTGCAGACTGACAGGCCTGGCCCGGAGCGCAGGTGTTCGTCCACTTGACCCGCGATCCGCTGCTGAACAGACTCCGCGTGAGCCGACGAACAAGTGAGGGTGGATGGGACCGCAAACCGTCAACAGGGGCAGACGCACGCGTGGGGCGGTGGTGGCGGGAGTCACCGTGCTGGCCCTCGTAGCGTCGGCCTGCGGTAGTGGCTCGAGCAGCCCACCGACGTCGTCAGTCACGACGGGGGACACGAGCGTTGTCGCGCTGGCAACCCCGACCGACGAGCTGGAAGGGTGCACGTATACGGTCAACGGTCAGATCGATCCCTCACTGCCCACAGGCGAGCGTCCACATTTCTCCGCCTTTTCACCCGACCCGTCCGCAGAAGCGGCGATCAATTCGATCAAGAGCAAGGGTGGCACCGCCGCCGTGGACACCTTCCAGCTACCCTACGGGACCAAGCTCCGGTCAGGGCCTTCCTCGTCGGCACCAGTTGTCGGGAAGGTCCCAGGCACGGACCAACTCGAGTTGTACGACCCCATCGTGTGGACGGACTCGGCCGGGCAGAAGTGGCTGGCAACCTTCATCGCCTGCGGCGGCCGGAACCTCTACTGGGCAGGCCTGGCCGACCTCCAGGCGACCGATCCAACCGCGGCCAGGACGGTCCGCACCCAGCTGGCTCAGTTGCGGTCGGCCCGTCCGTACCTGCAGACGGCCAAGGCGTCGTACCTGCCTATCCTCATCGACTCGTCCGGCCACGTCGACTGGAAGGACAAGGTCATCCCGTTCAGCGTGGGGAGAGCGGAGCTGGTTTCCGCAGACATATAGCCAGGGTGTTGTCCGACTGCCACCAGGGTGTTCTGGCCGGCCTCCCGGGGGCTCGGGGAATCACTCAATTGTCAACTGGATTTTGCCAGGAGTTGTGCTTGCGTTCACCTTGCCTGGCTACCGTTATGTGACCGTCGGTGTAGCAGGGCGGCGGTCAGACCAGCCGATTCGACCCCCGAGCAGCCCGAGAGGCATCTCCCAGAGCCATGTCCGTTGATCTGCCCACCATTGCGCCCGGTACGGCAGTGCCCGAGCCGATCACGATCTCCACCGACTACACCCGGGCCGACCGTTTCTACCGGCGGGGCGTGTGGGTCGTCTCGATGGGTGTGCTGGTCCTGCTCTTCCTGATCGGTCTCTTCCTTTTGAAGAGCGGCTTGCCGGCCTTTCAAGAGGCGGGTTTGCACTTCTTCACCCGGTCGGGCTTTCAGACGGTCGGGAAGCACCCGGTCTTCGGCGTCCTGGCCTCACTGGTGGGGACCCTCGAGGTCGCCGGGGTGGCCATGTTGGTGGGCACGCCGGTGGCCATCGGCACGGCACTCTTCCTGAGCGAGTACGCGCCGCTCTGGAGCCGCCGTCCACTGATCTCCATGATCGATCTCGCCGCCGCCATCCCGAGCATCGTCTTCGGTCTCTGGGCCGTCTTCGAGCTGGAGACCAATGTGGTCGGCTTCAGCACGTGGTTGTCGCGGCACCTTTCGTTCATCCCGTTCTTCAAGGTCAACAGCCCGCCCTTGAACGCTTCGCTCTTCATCGCCGGACTGGTGGTCGGCCTGATGATCGTGCCCATCGTGGCCTCGATCAGCCGGGAGGTCTTCTCCCTGGCACCACCCGGGGAGCGGGAGGCCGCGTTGGCGCTCGGTGCCAGTCGATGGCAGATGATCCGGACCGTGGTCCTCCCCTTCGGGAGGGGCGGCATGATCGGCGCGGTCATGCTCGGACTCGGTCGTGCCCTCGAGGAGACCATCGCCGTCTCCATCATCCTCGGCACTGCCTTCCGGGTCAGTCCGATGATCCTCCAGCACGGCGGATCCACCATCTCGCAGCTGATCGCGGTGAACTTCGGTTCGGGTGGCACGCTCGGGCTCCAGGATCTCCTGTTCTGCGGTTTCGTGCTCTTCGTCATCACCCTGGTGGTCAACCTCATCGCCTCGGCCATCATCAACCGGTCGCGGAGCGGTGCCGGGGTGGACCTGTGAGCACTGACCTCGGGGCGCCGACTGGGCAGGTCATTCAGATCGAACCCGGTCTGGTGATCGCGCGACCGGCCACCGACGGTCGGTCCGAACCGCGTGTGGGGAGCGACATCCCGGGTGGTCCTCCTCCCGAGCCGCGGAAGCTCCCGTCGCCCCTGCGGCCCAGCGACTTCGGCATCAGGGACGTGGGTCTCTTGGCGCTGGCCGCGCTTTCCTCATTCAGTTTGGTTTGGGTCATCTTCAATCAGCTGACCGTCCTGTCCGGGGCCTTCGGCTTCCTGGTCTGCTGGTACCTCGGCTTCCTAGCGCTGAGCTGGATCGGCGCCGCCCAGGTCATCGACCACCGGGTAGCCACCGACCGGGTGGTCGCCATCCTCATGGTCAGCGCCGCGCTCCTCGTCTTCTTCTTGGTGGTCTTCATCGTGGTGTGGGTGGCCTACAAGGCGATTCCTTCCATGCACTGGGGCGCGTTGTTTACCAAGGACCAGACCCATTTCGAGCCCGCGGCCCCCAACGCCCTGAGCACGGTCGGCCTCCTTCACGCCATCATCGGTACGTTCGAAGAGGTGATGATCGCGGCCGCCATCGGCGTCCCCGCGGCCATTGCCACCGCCGTCTTCCTCAACGAGGTGCGGGGCCGCGGCGTGCGTATCGTGCGCACCGTGGTGACGGCCATGAGTGGAACGCCCACCGTGGTGGCCGGCATCTTCGTCTACTCCCTTCTCATCCTCGACCACGTACTCACCTATTCCGGGTTTGCCGCCTCGCTGGCCCTCACCGTCATCCTCCTTCCATCGGTGACCAGAGTGGTGGAAGAGGTGCTCCGGGTGGTCCCGAGCGGGCTGCGCGAGGCGTCCGCCGCTCTCGGAGCCCCGGAGTGGCGGACGACGTGGTCGGTGGTCCTGCCCACTGCTCGCTCGGGCGTGGTGACCGCAGTGTTGTTGGGCATTGCCCGCATCGTGGGCGAGACAGCGCCACTCCTGTTCACCGCATTCGGCTCTCAGGCCATCAATGCCAACCCGTTCCGCGCGCCGCAGGAAGCGCTTCCCCTGGCCATCTGGAGCAACGTGCGTACCGCCCAGTCGGTGTTGATCGATCTCGCCTTTCAGGCGGCCTTCATACTGATGGCCATCGTGCTCATCCTGTTCGTGCTGGCCCGGATCTTCAGCCGGACCAAGGGCAAGGGGCGGAAAAAGGGAGGCGGACAGGACGATGCGCTGGCCCGCATGTTCGTGCCGGTCCCGATGGCGAGCGAGAGCGAGGATCACCGATGACGACCGAAATGCTGGCTCAACCGTCGTCCCCCCACTTCGGGTTGGGACAAGCCGGTCACCTCGACGCCGAGGGGGTGTGCGCATGGTTCAGCGGCCGACTCGTGCTCGAGTCGGTGTCACTGGCCATGGAGCGGTCAAAGGTCACCGCGCTGATCGGGCCGTCGGGGTGCGGCAAGTCGACGTTCCTGCGCATCCTCAATCGGATGCACGAGGTGGTGCCCGGAGCTCAACTTGCCGGCTCGGTCAGGCTGGACGGGACCGACATCTATGGTCCCGGTCAACGGGCCATGGAGACTCGGCGGCACATCGGCATGGTGTTCCAGAAGCCGAATCCATTCCCGGCCATGACCATCGCCGAAAATGTGCTTGCCGGCCTCAAGTTCTCCCGGACCAACCCGGCCGACCGCGACGCCCTCGTCGAGGAGTCACTGACCAAGGCGGGCCTGTGGAACGAGGTCAAGGATCGGCTCGGCGAGCTCGGGGGCGCCCTCTCCGGAGGTCAGCAACAGCGCCTCTGCATCGCCCGGGCACTGGCGGTCAAGCCGCGAGTGCTGCTCATGGACGAGCCGTGCTCTGCCCTCGACCCCACGTCCACCCTGCGCATCGAGAGCACCATCCACGACATCGCAGACGAGGTCACGGTGGTCATCGTGACCCACAACATGCAACAGGCCCAGCGGGTCTCCCACAACTGCGCCTTCTTCCTCGCCGAGGAGAACCAGCCGGGTCGGATCATCGAATCGGGTACCACCGAACAGATCTTCAATTCGCCGGTCGACCAGAGGACGTCAGACTATGTCAACGGTCAGTTCGGCTGATCCGATGCCCATCCCGGATTTGCCGCGTCGTGCCCGATTGCGGGCCAAGGCCCTCAAGCAACTGGCGTGCATGGGGGCGGCGATCACCATCCTCATGCTCACCGCACCAGCCGCAGGGGCGGAGCCGTTGCTCCAGTCGACCGGGTCGAGCTTCGCCGGGGTGGCCATCCAGCAGTGGGTGGGCCAGTCCGCCACGCTGTACGGCCTGAACATCAACTGGCAGGTCTCCTCGTCCGTTGTCGGGCTCAACAACTTCGGTCAGAACCAGATCGACTTCGCCGCGTCGGACATCCCCTACAGTGCGCAGCAGTCGACTTACTACCCGTCCCAGCCCTACCAGTACATGCCGGATGTGGCCGGCGGCCTCTCCTTCATGTTCAACCTGAACGGCACCGACGGGCAGCAGATCACCAACCTCAACCTCAACACGTCCCTCATCGGCCAGATCTTCCTGGGCAAGATCACCAACTGGAACAACTCGGCCATCGCCGCCGCCAATCCGCAGCTGGCCGGTGACCTGCCCAACCAGAAGATCATCCCGGTGTACCGGTCGGACGCCTCGGGCGAGAACTACCTCCTGTCCGACTACCTCCTCCAGATGGATGGTTCGGAGTTCCAGGCGGCCCAGACCGCATTCAATTCCGGGAATCCGGGGCAGCCGACGGCCACCTGGCCCGTGCCGGCCCAGGGTTCGAACCCCAGTCCGACGGTCTACCCGGGATGGGGCCAGGGTAACTTGGTCGGCCAGTCGGGCTCTGACAATGCCGCCAACTACGTGGCCGCGGTGTCGAGCCTCGGGTCCATCACCTACGTCGAGACGGCCTACGCCAAGGAACATGCGTTTCCCGTCGCCTCCCTGATCAACGCCAGCGGCACTCCGACGCAGCCGACATCGCTGAACGTCTCGACGGCGTTGGAGAAGGCGATCCTGCACGCCGACCTGACCCAGAACCTGAGCAACGTCTACACCGACCCGGTTGCCAATGCCTACCCGCTGTCGGCCTACAGCTACCTGGTCACACCGTGCTCGCCGCAGTTGGCCACGGCGCAAGGGACGAGCTGCGCCTCGTTCACCGCCGCCGGGGTCCCCCAGCCGAGCACCACGTCGCCACTCGATCCGCAGAAAGGCCAGGAGATCGGACAGTTCGTCGACTTCCTGGCCTGCGCCGGCCAGGAGAAGATGGCCCAGCTCGGCTACTCGCCGCTCCCTCCCAACCTGGTCCAGGAGGACTTCGACGCTATCGGACGTTTGAACGGTGCCAAGGAGCCGCCGCCCGTCTCGCCTGCCGACTGCGCGAATCCCTACGTCATCGGCAAACTCCCTCCCCCCCCTCCGGCCCAAATCCAAGGCCAGACCGGTCCGACCCCCGGTGGGCCGGCGACCGGCGGGGGTACGGGACCCGGAGCCGGTTCGACCGCGGGTGGGCCGGCCACCGGCGGAGCCAGTGGGTCGACGGCGGGCGGAGCCAGTGGGTCCACCGCCGCCGGGGCCAGTGGTGCGATTGCCGCCAAAGGCGGTCTTACCGCGGCCGAAAAAGCGGCCGGGTACGCCATCGTCAACGGCAAGCTCGTGCCCGCCACCGCCGCGGTGACCGGCCCCTCCAAGTACCCGAGGATCGACGCCCTCTCGTCTGCCGCCCAATCCTTGGCGTCGCCGAACCTGCTCGCCTACTTCGGTGGGGCGCTCCTCCTCGTCGCCATCGTGTTCGGTCCTCCCCTCGTCGGGATGAGGAGGAGGCGCAAGCCGGGCTCAGCCGGGTCGGTGCCGGATACGGGGTCGGTGGCATGAACGCGCCCGGACGAGCATATGAGCGCCTCCACGGACGGGCGACGTGAGGCCCGGACCGGCCGGACAGTGAGCATGGACGGAACGAGGGCAGGAGTGATGAAGAAGCGGGGGTGGTGCTGGGCACAGCCCGACCGTCATCCTCACCGCACGGCGAGTTCGCTCGTGGCCAGGTTGGGGGCGAGGTTCGCGGCCTGCGTGGTCCTGGTGCTGGTTTCCCTGGCGATCACATCCGTAGCGGGAACGAGTGCGGCGGACGGCTCCACCTACCGGGCGCAGGTCGGTCTGACCACGTCCCACTGCACGAGCGACGGCGCTCGGGGCTGTAAGGCCCAGCTCCCGTGCAACTCCGGACCGTGCCCGACCGTCGATGTCGGTCCCAACGTCGATCTGCAAGGCGGCCAGAGCATATCGATCAAGGTCACCAACTTTCCCGCCACGGACAGCTTCCGGGTCGCCCTGTGCTCCGGCATCACCTCGTCCACCGATCCGGCCTGCTTGACAGGTCTGTGGGAGGACTCGGACTACGGGACCATCAGCGTCCCGGTCACCGACGATCCGGCCCACCACGACCTGACGTCGGTCACCTATCCCGTGTTCCTCGACCCGGCGGGTGAAGGCAACGCGGTTCTGCCCGCCCTCGACATGCTCGACCTGAACAACGAGACGCCGGGATTCAACTGCGACAATTCGAGCAACCCCTGCGACATGGTCGTGACCGAAGAGCTCGGCCAGGGCCCGGTCGTAGGGTTGGGTCCTGCGGTGGACGCAACCAACAGCGTCGTCGTCCCCCTCAAATTCCGTTCCCAGACGTCGGGCTGCTCGAAGAGCGCACCGGAGATCTACACCGACGGATCAACCAGCGTCGAGCAGTTCCTGCCGACAGCTGTGGAAGCCACGTGTGATGGAGCGGGCGGCGTGGTGGCACTCAACAACACTTTCGACACCCAGTCGGTGGTCTCGGGTTTCGCCGCCGGCAACGCGGCGGTGGGGTTCGTCGACAACCCTCAGGATGCCGCCCAGATGGCCATTCTCCAGGGCAAGAAGGGCAAGCCCTATGCACTGGTACCGGTGGCGGTGTCGGCCAGCACGGTGGCCTTCTTGGCCGGCGACATACTCAACAGCCTGTCCGTCCCCATCTCGACGTACAACCTGACCCCGAACATGGTGGCGGGTCTGATCACCTCAGACTACGAATCGCCCACCGGCGACCCGCAATTCCTGAACGGCAAACCCGACTTCGCCGACGCCGACAATCTCGCCTCGGCGCTGGCTTCGGCCACCCCGCCGGTCACCTGCGTGCAGCTCTATGAGTGCCCGAGCACTCCGACCGCGCAGCTCTACTACGAGTCCAACCTCGACGCCTTCGACCTCCTCAATCCACTATCGGCTGATTCCGAGCTGAACGGCGGTATATCCCCTCAGCAGTTCGGTTCATTCATGCCCGATGTTCCGACCGGAGCCAGCTATCAGGCCACCGACTGGTTGTGCCACGCTCCGAATCCAGGCCTGACCGCCACCGTGTTCGAGACCAACGCCGACTCCGATCCCGTCGCCCATGCAGTCAAAGTCAACGATCCGAACTCGGCTTCCACCACCCTGACCTCCGCTCCCCACTCATCGGTATGGCCGCCTTCCGGCGACCCCACGGCCAAGTGGGTCTTCCCCAGCTGTCAGGGGATCTCGAAGTTCCCATCGATATCGGGGTCGTCGAATTTCTTCTCCGCGGCCCAGTCTCCCGCGCTGCAGGCCAAGAACATGCGCGGCTGGGCTTACGGTGGTGGTGAGCTGCCGCAGCCGCAGAACGGCACCGACCCGCTGGCAGCCTTCGGGATCATGGACTCGTCGGAGGCTGCGTTCTACGGCCTGAACGAAGCCAGCCTCCAGAACGCCAGCGGCAACTTCGTCGCCCCCACGACGAGCAGCATCGAGGCCGGGCTGGCCGCGGCACAACCGTGCACGACGGTGTCGGCGACCTGCCCTGCCAACACCTACCAGTTCAACTATTCCAATCCCGACCCCACTGCATACCCGATGCCCGACATCACCTACGCCATCGTGCCCACCGCCCCGCAGTCGGCCACCACGACCGCGGCGATCCGGGACCTGGTGACCAACCTGATCGATTTCTCGACGTCAGGAGCGCTCCCCGCCGGGTACTTCCCCATGCCGGCCGCCATGGCCACGGCCGCGCTGGCGGACCTGCACACCGCCCTCCACACCCAGGGCGGAAAAAGTGGTGGGAAGGCCTGCAAGGACCCCGGCGTCCAGTGTCCCACCACCATCGGCAAGTCCTCACCGTCGCCCGGCACTCCGTCCACCTCGACCTCACTACCGGCCACGCCGGGGAGTGCTTCGAGTACGACACCGGCCGGGGGGAACGGAGCCGAACGCTCGCCCACCACCGCCGTCTCGGTGACCAAGTTCGGTTCCTCGAAACCCCGGGAGAAGACCGCGAATTCCTCGGGGAAACGAAAGGCCCCACCGACCAAGCCAGAGGTAATTCCCCGCGACCTGAGCCTGATCAGCCTGAACATCGTGAGTCGACTGCTTCTGCCGACCGTGCTCCTGGTGGCGCTGCTGTGCCTGGTCGGCGGCGCCCTCATCCTCATGCGGGCCCGGGCCGCCCGGATGCCTGGTGCGGGGGGCGAAGACCCGTGACGGCCACCGAGGTCAGAGGCGAGGGTGGGGGCGTTCCGGACGCCCATCGGGAGTGGGATCTTGCCCGTGGCTCCGTCGGTGAAGGCGGCGACCCGGAGGAGGGAAGAGATGCCGGCGGATCGGAGGACGTCGGACTGAAACAGCACCGGTTGCAGGCCCGGATTCTGGTCGGCGTGGCGTTGGTCAGCGTCGCCGCCCTGCTCATCGCGTTCTTCGCCTATGTCTTCGTGTTCAGTGCGCTGACGGCGGCCAGGAACCAGCAAATTCTGACGGCATCGCTGCTCGGCCATCCGTTGACGGTGTCCAGCCTGGTGGATGGGCACCCTCCTGCTGACGGTCGGGCCATCGCTGTGCTCGACATCCGCTCCCTCGGCCTGCACGAGGTCGTGGTCCAGGGCACGAGCGCCGCGGACCTCATGAAAGGGCCGGGCCTCCTGCCGGGCTCGGTGCTACCCGGCACCCCCGGCAATTCGGTGATCGCCGGGCGCCGGGTCACCTTCGGCGCTCCGTTCGGAAAGCTGGGCACACTGCAGCGCGGACAGTCGATCAAGGTGATCGACGGTGCCGGAACCTTCACGTACGTGGTCACCCACGTCGGAACCGTTCTGTCCGGGCGGCGTGACGTGATCGGGCCGACGGCGGCGAACCGGCTTACACTGATCACCGCTGATTCGGGGCTCCTCACGAGCGGCCGGCTCGTTGTGGTGGCGCAGCTCAAAGGATCGCCGGCGAAGGTCGACGTGGTCCGGGGGCGGATTCCCATGAATGCGGACCGGGCCCTCAACGGCGACTCGGCAGCCGGATGGCTCACCATTCTGTGGATGCTGATCACCGTGGGTGTCATCGTCGCTGCCGCGGCGGCGGCAATGCGCTGGCGCCAGCTCTGGCTGGCTTACCTGTTCGCTCTGCCCATTGTCCTCATGTGCGGGCTGTTCGCGTGTGAAGCCCTGTCCCGTGCCCTTCCGGCAACGTTCTGAGCATCTGCACGCACTCCTCGACAAGCACCGGCCGCGCACCGGCCACGCACCGGCCAGAGGCCGTCCACACGCCGTCCACACTCCGTCCACACGCCGTCCTCGACGCCGTCCTCGTTGGCTGCCACAGGCCGTCCACACGCCGGCCTCGTTGGCTGCTCAGCCGGGCCCCGACCCGGCTGTTCGGGGTTGGGAAGTTCGCCGCCCTGGGAACAGAGACTTCACCCTCGTCCCTGGGTTCGCCGTGCCGCCACGGGCCGTGGCATGGCCGCCACCAACCGCCGTTTTGGCCACTGATCACGCCGTCCACGGAGGCATCACCGGGCTGCTGTGACAGTGGCAGCGACTGTTGAGGCGCTGAGCTGGAGGGACACCCGCAACACCCCCCCGACGGCGAACCGGGTGGATGCACCGATCTTCGGAAGGGGGGGTGGTCTGCCTGGTCGCCCACCCTGAGGCGATCTGAGTGACGTCACCTACAATTCATCGAATACCCGTACGTTCGTGACGTTCAGATTACCTGGCTTCGTTACCTTTTCTTATGAGGGACTCTGGCAGGCAGAACGGATCCGAACGGATCCGAACGAAACGGCCCCTCGCAACCATTCACCAATCACGAGGAGAAAAATGTTGCGAAACTTATTCACGAGCCGGACGGGGCGCGCCATCGGCGCGGCTTCGATCGGCCTCGCTTCACTGTCACTGACAGTGGCGGCGACGAGTACGATCGCCGGGGCGGCAACGCCAACCCCGTCGATCACGTCGCTGACACCTGGCTCGGTGCTCACGACGGGTGGCGCCACGGTGACCATCGCCGGAAAGGGCCTCAGCGACTCCGGCTACACCACGACGGTGAATGTCGGGACCATCTCCCTCAAGCCCACCGGTAAGCCCGCGGGCACCAAGGTGACCTTCACCGCTCCGGCGGAGTTCTCGTCGGTCCATTCGGAGTCGGTGACCGTGAGCGTCGCCAAGAAGGGCCAGAAGACCCTCACCTCGAAGGCGAAGACCCTGACCTACACGGTGCCGCCCCCGCCGCCCACGCCGCCGCTGACGCCCGCGGTGACCGCGGTCAGCTCCGGTCGGGAAAGCCCGGCTGCCGGCCCGACCGGCGGTGGAACCACGGTGACGATCACTGGGCTCTACTTCGCCACCAATGCGACGGTTGCCTTCGGCACCACTGCAGGCACCTCGACGCACTTCGTCTCGTCGACAGAGCTGACCTCCGTGTCGCCTGCTGAAGGCGTGGGGTCGGTCAACATCACGGTTACGAACCCAGGCTCCCCGAATGAGACCTCGGCGACGGACGTTGACGACACCTACATCTACAAGGGGTCCGCGTATCTTCCCCCGGCGTCGCTGATCATCGGCTCGGGCTCACAGACCACCTACCAGGTCATGGATGCCTTGGGTGACATCTTCGAGCAGTCTCCGGGCTGTGACCTCACCAACACGACCGTGAACCAGCTGGCGCTGCAGTGCAGCACTGCCGACGGTTCGTCGGGCGTGAGTGATGTTGCCGGCACCGTCGGTGGCGAGGCCGGTCTTCCGGTGGGCGATGTGAACCCGCTCGACGACTACTACGCCAACGCCCCGGGCACCGGTTCCGGCAACGGCCGCAACCAAGCCGTTTCCACGACTCCGGTGCTGCTCGGCGGCCCGGACGGCATCGGTGCGTTCAACACCAGCTTCGCCCGGTCCTCGTCGTACTCGTCCAACCCCGACCTGAACTACGTGGGCTACGCCACCGACGGTGTGTCGTGGGTATCCGAGGCCAGCATCGGTGGAACGGCGACTGCGCACTCGAATGTCATCGACATCTCGAAGGCCAACCTGCAGGCCATCTGGGAAGGTACCCTCTCCTGCACGATCGACAGCGCGACCGTGACCATGGACTGGCGCTGCCTCCAGCAGGCTTCGAGCGTCACGGTGGGCGGAAGTCCGGATCCGATCGACTGCTACACCACGCAGACCGCATCGGGTACGTACAGCACCTGGCAGGGCTTCCTCGGATTCACCAAGAACGTGAACCCGCCGTGCTCGTCCGCAGCCAACGAGGCCGGTGATCCGGGTGACCCGAATGTAACGACGGACCACAACAACCTGACGGAGAACCAGATGGGCGTCGTTGACCACGCATCGGATGCGGCCAACGCCATCTACTTCTTCTCCTATGGGAAGTTCGCCGACACCTGCAACACCAACGTTGTGACGACCGGTGCGGGCAGGAACCTCTCCCAGACCCAGGCCACCTGCAACGGCCAGGCTGCGAACGACATCACCCAGTACGGCGAGATCAATGGCATCCTGGCCTCTCAGGCAACGATCCAGGGTACCGGCGACGATTCGGGTGTGACGTTCCCAGATCCTCGGGTTCTGTACAACGCCTATCCCAACACCAACGCTCCCAACCCGGCGAGTCCTGCGACCCTCAACTTCATCGGGGCCGGCGGCTTCCTGTGCCGTGCGGACATGAACACGGAGATCGATCCCAACACCGGTGTCACCTACCGGAGCGAGATCGAGTCCGCGATCGACAACGCCGGGTTCTTCCCGTTGGATATCAACCCCACGTCCGACCAGTTCACGACGCCGACGATCATCGACGTGCCGTCGATGTCGGAGAATGGCTCGGACTACTACTCGGCTTCCAGTGCCAACCAGGCCGGAGGTCACGCGGGTTACTGCACCGCCAAGAACTGACGGTCGCAGTCCCGTAGTAACGGTACGCAGTACGCAGTAGCAGTACCTGTAGAACCAGTACCAGTACGGAGCGCCCTCGAGGCGCCGTCGAGAGGGGGTCCGGCTCCGGCCGGGCCCCCTCTTCCGTCGCGCCGGGTCAAAGCCGAGCGGTTCCGCGCCAGACCTGCCCCCGCTGACCGGCGGCACCGCACCGGATGTGCAGCTCGCGAATTGTGAGCCATCCAGCGAACGGGGTTCAGTGGCCCGGGCCTGGCCAACTGGGAAAAAGCGTCCTGGACGGTCTCAAGGAGTAGGCCCGAACTCCCTTCGTGTAACGCCCAGGGCTCGGCGTCGTTACTAGAGATGCGTGACGGACACCTGGTGTGTGAGGTCACGGGATGAGAAGTACCGAGGGGCGTCTCTATGGATGCTCCCGGCGACACAGACCCCGCACTAGGAGGAGCAACTATGAAATCCGTACTCAAGATGGCAGCGGCCACCACACTGACCCTGGCGCTACTTGCCTTGACCGGAGGTGTCGTCGGGGCGACTGTGCACAGCGCATCCCACGCGGATGCGCCGTCGGTTACCGGCAAGGTGATCGCTGTCAACGGGGATGTAAGTGTCGGTAGCTGTGGCACCGCTGGAGCCAGTGGCAACTTCATCATCAGGTCGGGCACGACCAAGACCCATCTCACCACTGTGAACGTGACGGCATCGACATCCTTTGTCGAGAAGACCGTCTCGACCCCGTCCTTCGCCAATGTCTGCGTTGGCTTTCAGGCAACGGCCATCGGGAACAACACGGCTCACTCGATGAATGCACTCGCCGTCCGGATCTTCGCCCCCACGGCGGTGAACCGTTTCGGCCAGGTGACCGCGGTGAACGGTTCGCCCACACCCGGCGCCTGCGGAACTGCCGGTGCCCGAGGGGTGTTCACCCTGGTCTTCAAGGTCGGAGGGTCCACCGTGGTTGACACAGTAGATGTCTACCGGATCACCAAGTTCCACGATCCTCAGCTTCCGGGGGCGACGTTCGCCGACGTCTGCGTGGGCGACAACGCGGCCGCTGAAGGTCCGAGCATCGGGAACACGATCCTCGCCGCGGTTGTCGTCGTGACACCACCCAAGACGCCAACCCCGCTCCACGTCAAGGGCGCCGTCACTTCCGTCAACGGTGTCTCCACAGCTGGTGCCTGCGGAGTTGCCGATACGGCAGGGGACTTCGTCGTGACGTGGACCGACAACCATTCGATCCCGGCCTCTACGATCAACACCACGGTCGGGGTGACAGCCACGACCCCGTTCGTGGAGAACGGCGTAACGTCGCCATCCTTCGCCAACGTCTGCGTCGGCGGCAAGGCGTCGGTCATCGGTACCTACTCCTCCGTTGTGCTGGAGGCCTCGGCGGTGGCCGTTTACCCGCCTGCGTCCTGAGGCTCCTGCCGATCCGTTCCAAGATCCACTGACAGGCTTCCCCAGACCTCACGGCGGCACCTCCGGGTGCCGCCGTGAGGCGCGTGTGGAGGACCCTGATCAGGCGCAGGCGGGAGGCCTGGAAACCTGAACATCGAACAGAATCCGTGTGATGGCGGCAACCTCACCCGTTGAAACAGCTCTCCAGGAACGCATCGAGTACCGCCAAATTGCGCTTCACGTCGAGATGACCTGTTCCGTCCTTGAAGATATCGAGCGATGGGCAGAACGCATCGGCGTCGCCACAGAAGAAATGAGGCGAGCCCTTGACGGCACGTGCTTTTCCTTCGTGCCAATCGGCCAGGACCGCCTGCTCATCAGTGGCGTCGAACGATTCAACGCCTTCGGCGCGAGCGAGAGCCGAAAGCGAAACAGGATCTGAAATATCGACCCCGTTTTCAAAGAGTGCGTTCCGGAGGGCAAGGCTCACCGCCTCACCCCTCCTCAGATCAGTCTTGTACGCGGCGTTGACCCAGGCCAGTGCGGGAAGTGTGGTTTTCGGAAAGTGCTTCGAATCGAACCCATGGAAGAGATCAGGCGCAACTTGCCTTCGCAGCTCTCGAACATGGCGGGCGGTGGCGTTGGGATCAAGGGGCGCTTCGTTGACGAGTTCGAGAGGCCAAGCTCGCACGCGCAGAACAGCGTCTTCACGCTTCAACTGAACCCTGCGTTCAATGACGCAGCGGATTCCGACATGGGCAAACGGGCACCAGATGTCGGCGAAGACCTCGATGGTTTTCACACGGTGGAGCTTAACGAGGTCTCGTGGCATCCGGTCCCAGACCTTCGGGGCTTGCCAAATGACATCGGACCCTCCCCACCGCGCTTGGCCATGGGCTTGCCCCGCTCCTTGCCTGAGGACCTCGGTTACGGGAACGATGTGGATTCGACTGATTCCGCGTGCTCGTCCGCGGTGACGGCAGAATCGATCAGCGGGGCACCCTTCTGCCACGGGCGCACGTAGAGCAGCCAGATGACGGCGGCCGCGAGCAGTACTGAACACAGGACCCAACCGAGTGCGGTGGTGCCGAGCCCGACATACTTGAGGCCAGAGGCGAAGATCACGAACGTGATGGCCGGTCGGATGTACTTGTCCGGGGCCCTGGACGAGATGAATGAACCCACGATGACCGCGGGAATACTTCCGATGATGATCGACGTGGTTACCGAGAACTCGACGTGCCCGAAGGCCAGCGCACCCAGCGCGGCGGCAACGGTCAGCGGGACCGCCTGGGTCAGGTCGGTGCCCACGAGCTGGTTCGCACCCAGCATCGGATAGAGAAAGAGGAGCATCACGATCATCAGGGATCCTGAACCAACCGAGGTCATTCCGACGATGAGTCCGCCGACCATGCCGACGAGCACCGTAGGCACCGGTCGCACCGTGAGGTCGTGCACGACGGCCCTGCGTTCGTGGCCGCCTCGACGGTCGAGGAGGTAACGGGATACCATGGCCGCGGCCCCGACGAGTAGCGCAGCACCGAGCGCCTTCTCGATGTTGGCCTGCGATGTCTTCGCGTGACCCAGCAGATGGAGCAGGTAGGCGCCGAGAAAGGCCATCGGCACGGATCCGGCAACCATCCATCCCACCAACCGGAAATTCACCGTCTTCTTGGACATGTGCACTGCGGCACCGAACGGCCGCATGAAGACGGCGGCGACCAGATCGCTCGAGATGGCCGTCGACGGCTTGACGCTGAACAAAAGGATGAGCATGGGTGTCATCAATGCCCCACCACCCGCTCCTGTCAAACCGACCAGAAATCCAACGACTGCACTTCCCAGGATGATGTACGGATTGATGTTCACAGTTGCCCCCGTGGAATAGCCAACCGGCACTGAGACCGGTGAACTACTGTACCGGGAGGACGGTGGGCAGATCCATGGGACAACTTGGGCGGGTCGTCCATGTGTGCCGTGATCGAATCACACCAGCCGTGCTGAGTTCGGTGCGGATCACCCCCGAGAACCGGCGGCTCTGTCACCGCGATGCGGATCGGGGTCCAAGGTCCGGATCTGGAATGGCCAACTCGGCGAATCGGACGGCGGCGGGGGAAAGGGCACCGGCCCGATAGACCAGAGCCAGTTCCCGGACAGCCGGAGGGTCCGGTCGGGCGATCACCGCGCCGAGCCATTCGGCGACGAGGGCCGTCGACTCAGGTACGAGCGCAGCCCCGGCACCGGCCAGGACAAGAGGAAGAATGGCGTCTCGCTGAGCCGACACGACCGCCAGCTTCGGATGAAGTCCGACCGATTCCAGTCGTGCATCGAGAAGGCGTCGGGTGGAGGTCCCTTCGGGAGATGCCACGAACAGGGTGTCCTCGAAGTCGATCAGTGTCGCCGACGTGGAGACGACCCTGGCCGTTCCGGGGGGGAGGATGAAGACGAGCACCTGCGACCCGAGCCCAGTGGACTCGAGTGCGTCGGGGACGCCCAGCGCATCCGTGAGCCCCAGCTCGGATGTTCCCGTCTCGACCAGTTCGAACAGCTCACGAGAGTCCTCGGGAGCGGCGAGGTCGACGCGAACGCCCGGATGGTGACGACGGAACCGGCCGATGAGGGTGGCCGCGGGGTCGGCGGCGAGGGTCGGAAGGCACACCAAGGACAGGACGCCTGACTCCAGCCCGGAGACGGCCGTCACTGCGGCCCGACCGGTCTCGAGGTCACGGAGCACCTGACGGGCCGGCCCGAGGAGCGCAGTGCCGGCCGCGGTGAGCTGGATCCTCCGGCCGATCCTGTCAAAGAGAGGGGTACCGAGGTCTTCCTCCAGTTCTTTGACGGCCAGGGAGAGGGCGGGTTGGGAGACGAACGTCGCCTTCGCTGCGGCAGTGAATCCGCCGTGGTCCACGACGGCCACGAAGTGTTGGAGGCGACGGGTATCCATTTGCAAATCATATCGATATGAGAAGAAATACCTATTTTGATTCTTAATGGAAGACCGGCACAATCGAGAGGGTGGAGGCACTCGATGAGGTGAGGCCGGTCGGATGGCATCACCTGGTGGTCGAGCCGAGGCGCCCTGAGGTGATCAGGCGTCGACCCAACGCGGTCTGGCTGGCGGTGGCCGCGGTCTGCATCGGGGCCTTCATGGGCCAGCTCGACGCCAGCATCGTGACCGTCGCACTGCCCACCTTGCAGCAGACATTTCACGCCAGTGTCGGGGCGGTGACCTGGGTAGGTCTGAGCTACCTGCTGGTTCTGGTGGCCACGGTGGCCGCCGTCGGTCGGTTCGCCGACATGTGGGGACACAAGCTCCTCTACGTCTATGGCTTCGGGATCTTCATCGTCGGCTCTGCCCTATGTGGGCTGGCTCCGAACCTAGGCACGCTGATCGGGTTCCGGGCGCTCCAGGCCGTGGGGGCCGCCTTGCTTCAGGCCAACAGCGTGGCCATCATCGTTCTGGCGGTGCCCAGAACCTCACTGGGCAAGGCCATCGGGATCCAAGGCGCAGCGCAAGCCGTCGGGCTGGCCCTCGGTCCGTCGGTCGGAGGGTTCCTGTTGGCGGCCGGTGGGTGGCGGTTGATCTTCTTCGTCAACGTCCCCGTCGGGTTGCTCGGCATGATGGCCGGACTGCTCCTCGTCCCCCGCAGCCGGCACCTCCAGGCCCGCGTGCGTTTCGACTGGGCCGGACTGGCACTGTTCTTCCCGGCCGTCGTGGCGATGTTCACCGCTATCTCTTTCGGCAACTCGAAGGGATGGACCTCGGCCCCGATCACCGGGCTGTTGGTAATGGGCATCGTCCTCGGCATCGGATTCGTCCGGCGTGAAGTCCGATGCCATGAGCCGATGCTCGATATGGCACTCTTCCGGCAAGCCCGCTTCAGCGCTGGGATCGCCAGCGGCATGCTCTGCTACCTGGTCATGTTCGGCGTGCTCTTCCTCGTGCCCTTCTACCTCTAGCGTGGTCTGCGGTTCGGCTCGGGACGTGCCGGTCTCGAGCTGATGGCCATGCCATTGGCCCTGGGGGCCACTGCGCCGTTGGCCGGGCGTTTGGCTGATCGACTCGGCGCCGGGCCACTGACCATGGCGGGTATGGCCACCGTGGCCGGTGCGCTGGCCGTGCTGGGTGCGCTGCGGCCGACGACCCCGGTGTTCCTGACATTGCTGGGCGTCGTGGGGATCGGGCTGGGGCTGTTCACGCCACCGAACAACGCCGCAATCATGGGTTCGGTGCCCCAGGCGCAGTCGGGCCTGGCCTCGGGCGTGCTCAACATGACGAGGGGGATGGGCACCGCCCTCGGCCTGGCGATGGCCGGGCTCGTGTTCGATGTCGCCGGCGGTCGATCCTCGGCGTCGTGGTCGGTGGCACATGCCTTCAGCGTCACCGCGGTGTTCCTGGCCGCGCTGGCAGTAGTGGCCGGCGTCATCGCCGGTCTGCGGGGAGTCGGCCCGCTGGAGCGGTCGATCCACGCTCGCATCGAATGAGGGGGAGAGGTCATCGGTCACCGTCAGGTTCGGTGTGCGAGGACAGCACCGAACCTGGTCAACCAGGTAGGGGCTGTATGGAGAGGACGCTCGACGATGTCCAAGTAGCGCAGACGCGACCCCGGATGTCATAGCTCGCCTCTCCAACTACAGTCGGAACCCTCACGGCGCTCGAAGGGGGTCCTCAGAGCCGAGACGAACGTCGAAGGTACGTGCGCAGCCTTACGCTTTCACCATCGCCGAGCGCGTCGAGCAAAGCGAACAGGCCGGAACACCCCTCTTCTCCGAGCGAGGCCGTCAGCTCGCCCTCGATCGACCGAGCCGCCGTTCGCTGGGCTTGGAGGTAACCGTTCCCGCGAGAAGTCAGGGTCACCGACTTTTCCCTCCTGCTGGTCGCCGAATCGGCGACGGCGACGTAGCCAGCATCGCGGAGGTGCCCGACGACCTTGGTGGCGCCTTGGCGGGTGATGCCGAGTTCGCGTCCGATGGCCGAGATCGTTGAGCCGGACTGACCCGTGCACAGCCGGAGCACCCGGCCATCGGGGAACCTCCGCTCGCCGAATCCTGCATCAGCCATGGCGTTGTCGAGTCGAATTTGATAGCCGATCCAGGCGCGTCGTAGCGCCGGACCGAGGCCGATCGACGACGACCCAGCCGATGGCGACGGAACCGCTGGCGGCGCCGTCGATTTGTCGGCTCCGCCGTCCCCGGCCGAAGGAGGCATCTCGGATCCCACCCTCGGTATCGTAGCAGACTGTCAACTCAGTTGACAGTTAATAACTGTTGCCCGATACTTTGAGCATGCGGTCTGCCATCACAACCAGGCACCGGTGGCCCCTGGGGGCCTCCGCTCTTGTCTGCATCTCGACTCTGGTGCTCGCCGCTTGCGGATCCGGGAGCGCCGGCTCCCAACCGCCCTCCACCACCCTCGTCTACGGGTTCGGCGTGGTCGGGAACCGGGGCGCCATCAGTCAGCTGGAGCTCGACAGGCCAACTCCGATTCCCGGAATAAGCGGTGAGGTCGTGCAGATCGCCACTTCGAACTCCGACGGCTACGCGCTGACCTCGAGCGGAACGGTGTGGGCCTGGGGAGTTGCCAGCTACGGTGAGCTCGGCGATGGGGCACACCCCGCCTACTCGACCCGAGCGGTGAGGGTCGATTTTCCCTCCGGTGTCATGATCAGCTCGTTGGCGAACCCCATGCCCTTCGACGGTGCGTTGGCCATCGACTCGCGGGGCCATGCCTGGGGCTGGGGGTTCAACGTCGGCGGCGACCTCTGCCTGTCCGGTCTCATGGAGCTCCGCCCGAGCGAGCTTCCGCTCGGCGACGTGACCCTCGCCACCGGGGCGCGTACCCACTCGCTCTTCTCCTCGGGGGGCAAGGTCTACGCCTGTGGATCGGGCGAGTATGGCGTGCTCGGCACCGGCTCCACCACCAGCAGCTCGACCCCCGTCCCTGTCGTCGGCTTACCGAGCACGGCCCGGGTGACGGCATTGACCTCGTCATGGGAGGGATCAGGTGCGCTCCTCAGCACCGGTGCCTATTACAACTGGGGCTACAACGCCGCCGGTCAGCTCGGCGACGGCACCACCGCCGACAGTGCCGTCCCCGTGCGCGTCATGTTGCCCACCGCGGTGCGACAGGTGTTTCAGGGCGGGAGCGGGGCCAAGAACGGGCAGACCGTGGCCATCCTGGCCGACGGTTCTGTGTGGGCGTGGGGCAACAACGACCGCGGTCAGCTCGGTGACGGCACGAGGGTGAGTTCGGACATCCCGCTGCGCGTCGACGTGCCCCCCGGGGTGACCTTCGTCAAGGTCAGCTCCGGCGGCTACGCCAGCTATGCCATCGACAACTCGGGCCGGCTGTGGTCCTGGGGAGACAACAAGAGCGGACAGCTCGGAACGGGGGGAAGCCCGGTCATCGCCACCAAGCCGGCCAGCGTGGGTATCCGTCTCACACAGGTTTCGTCCACAGCCCAGAACGTGGCCGGTCTTCAGCGCAGTGCCCGTTCATGACTCGAGGAACAAAGTGTCGCTGGCGTGACCATGGGCGAACAGCCGGAATCGGCGTCGCAGGCAGCGTTGCCATCCTGGCCTTGTCGCTCAGCGCCTGCGGCAACTCGTCGTCCCAGCCGCCCGCGTCCCCTGAACGGGTCGCCGGTGGGCCGACGGGCCACTACGACGTGGCCGCGGGCATTCAGAAGATCAGGCACATCATCATCATCGAGCAGGAGAACCGTTCTTTCGACAGCTACTTCGGGACGTACCCGGGCGCCGACGGGATTCCCATGAAGGATGGCGTCCCGACAGTCTGCGTGTCGGCGCCGACCGGCGGATGCCAGGCGCCCTACCACGACACCGCCGACATCAATGGTGGCGGGCCCCATGGCGAAAGGAACGCCAAGGCCGACGTGGACGGGGGAAAGATGGACGGGTTCATCGCCCAGGCGGCGAACGCCAGGAAGGGGTGCGGCGCCGACATCTCCACGGTCGACGACCCGGAGTGCTCCAATTCGGCGACGCCCGACGTCATGGGCTACCACACGGCGGCGGAGATCCCGAACTACTGGACCTACGCCAAGGACTTCGTGCTCGACGATCACATGTTCGAGCCGGTCGCCTCGTGGTCTTTGCCCGATCACCTCTATCTGGTGTCGGGCTGGTCGGCCAAATGCTCGAGCCCGAACCCGATGAGCTGCAGGAACGCCATCAGGGGCCCGTACACGCCGCTCCAGATGCAGAGATATGTGGACCAGGCCATTGACACCGGCACGGCCGACATCACCGACGCGTGGACGGATATCACCTGGCTCCTCTACAACAAACACGTCTCGTGGGCCTACTACGTGCAGGCGGGCGACCAGCCCGACTGCGACGACGACTCGGCGGTCACCTGCTCTCCGGTGTCGCAGAGCTACCTCACGCCCGGCATCTGGAACCCGTTGCCCGTCTTCGAGGACGTCCAGCAGGACCACCAGCTCCGCAACATCCAGCCGCTCAACAACTACTTCGCCGAGGCGAAGACGGGGACCCTCCCGTCGGTCATGTGGGTCACCCCCTCCCAGGCCGACAGTGAGCACCCGCCGGCCAGTGTCCACCAGGGCCAGGCCTATGTCACAGCCGTCATCAACGCGGCCATGAAGAGCCCCGACTGGGACTCGACGGCCATCTTCTTGCAGTGGGACGACTGGGGTGGTTTCTACGACGGTGTGGTGCCACCTCCCGTCGACCAGAACGGCTATGGGCTACGGGTGCCCGCCATGGTCATCTCGCCCTACGCCAAGGCGGGGTTCATCGACCACCAGACGCTCTCGAGCGACGCCTACCTCAAGTTCATCGAGGACGACTTCCTCGACGGGTCAAGGCTCAACCCGAAGACCGACGGCCGCCCCGACCCCCGGCCCGACGTCCGTGAGGACGAGCAGATCCTGGGCAATATGGCTGCAGACTTCGACTTCGATCAAACCCCACGGGCGCCGGTCCT
>JBEKOI010000009.1:0-30912 GCA_049521915.1 Acidimicrobiales bacterium
ACGCGCAAGATGGCCGAGCGGGTCGCCCACCAGCTGGCCATCCGGCTCGGATCGCCGGCGGAGGCCGACGACGCTCCTGATGACGTCTTCGACGGTGCCGGCCGCGCCGCGGACCCGAGCGCGTCTGCGGCGAGGATCGGGGCCCTGGACGGGGCCGTCGGGGCGGCCACTCCCTCCGACCCGATCGATGCCGCCCTCCAGGTGGCGGCCCACCACGGCAGCCTCTCGACCGCCCGGCGGCGCATCGTCGAGCAGCGCCTCCGGGCCGGCGATCTCCGGGCGCTGGTGGCGACGGCCTCACTCGAGCTGGGCATCGACGTCGGGCCCGTCGAACTGGTGTGCCAGATCGGATCGCCGCGGGCCATCGGCACGTTCCTCCAGCGGGTGGGACGGGCCAACCACCAACTCGAGGGCACCCCCGCAGGTCGGCTGTACCCGCTCACCCGGGACGAGCTGGTCGAGTGCACCGCCCTCCTGGCCGGAGTCCGGGCCGGGCACCTCGACGTGTTGCAACCGCCGGTGGCCCCTCTGGACGTGCTGGCCCAGCAGCTGGTGGCCGAGGTGGCGGCCGCCGGCGAGTGGGATGTCGAAGCCCTCTTCGATCTGGTCCGACGGGCCGCCCCCTACGCCGACCTCTCCCAGGCGAGCTTCGACGATGTGGTCGAACTGGTCTCGTGGGGGATCCAGACCGGACGCGGTCGGCGCGGCGCCCATCTCCACCACGACGCCGTCAACGGGCGGCTTCGGGCTCGACGCGGGGCGCGGCTGGCCGCCCTCACCAGCGGAGGGGCCATCCCGGAGACGGGCGACTATCGGGTGGTGCTCGATCCCGACGGGATCACCGTGGGGTCGGTGCACGAGGACTTCGCCGTGGAGGCCACCGCCGGCGACATCTTCCTGCTCGGCACCCACTCCTGGCGCGTGGCCAAGGTCGAGACCGGGACGGTGCGCGTCCACGATGCCGGTGACCTGCCCCCCACCATCCCCTTCTGGCTGGGTGAGGCGCCGGCCCGCACGGCCGAGCTCTCCGAGGAGGTCGGCGCGCTCCGCTCCGAGCTCGAGCCCCTGTTGGCGGCGGGCGACGGCGTGGGGGCGCGGGCGGCCGTGCGGGCCCGGGCCGGGGTGTCCGAAGAGGTCGCCGACCAGGTCACGGCTTACCTGGGCGCCGGTCTGGCCGCGCTCGGGGCGCTTCCCACCCGGGAGCGCATCGTCATCGAGCGGGTCTTCGACGAGTCGGAGGGCACCCAGCTGATCGTCCACGCCCCCTATGGCGGGCGCATCAACAGGGCGCTCGGGCTCGCCCTGCGCAAGCGGTTCTGCGTCTCCTTCGACTTCGAGCTCCAGGCGGCGGCGGACGACGACACCGTCGTGCTGTCCCTCGGGCCCCAGCACAGTTTTCCGCTGTCCCAGGTGCCGAAGATGCTGCAGAGCGGCACGGCCACCGAGGTGCTGACCCAGGCCATCCTCCTGCACCCGATGCTCGCCGCCCGCTGGCGGTGGAACCTGAACAGGGCCCTCGTGGTCCCGCGTTCCCGCGGCGGACAGCGCCGGCCCATCCATCTGCAGCGCATGGAAGCCGACGACCTCCTGGCCGCGGCATGGCCGGCCCTGGCCGCCTGTCAGGAGAACGCCGGCCCCGGTCCTGTGCCCGTTCCCGACCATGTGCTCGTCCGCCAGTCGGTCACCGACTGCCTGACCGAGCCGCTCGACGCCGCCGGTCTGGTCTCCCTGCTCGACGACCTGGAGACGGGTCGGGTCGGGGTCCACCTCGTCGAGTCAGCCGAAGCGTCCCCGCTGGCCCACGGCATCCTGACCGGGCGCCCCTTCACCTTCCTCGACGGTGCCCCGCTGGAGGAACGCCGCACCCGGGCCGTGCCCGTCAGCCGTGGACTCGGGCCACTGGGCGCCGGGGGCCTGCCCGTGGCCGCGTCGGAACTAGGCCCCCTCGATGACACCGCCGTGGCCGAGGTTCTCGATCAGGTGCGACCGCGGCCGAGGGATCCCGACGAACTGCACGATCTCCTCTTGTCACTGGTCCTGTGCCGGCCGGTGCCGGCCTGGCAGCATTGGTTCGAGCAGCTCCAGATGGACGGCCGGGCCCGCGTGCTGGACGGGGCATGGGCGCCGACCGAACGCCTGCCCCTGGCCGAGGCCATCACCCGCTCGCTGACCGACCCCCTGGTGGCCGGCGACGACGCGCTGGCCGAGTGCATCGGCGGCCATCTGGAGCTCTCGGGCCCGGTGACCGTCGATCAACTGGTCGCCGATGCCCCGCTCCCGAGCGGATCGGTGCTGGGCGCGCCCGTCACCGCGGCCAGAGCCCGTACGGGGCTGGCCCGACTGGAAGGATCCGGCTCCGCCATCGAGCTCCCCGACGGTCGCTGGTGCGCCCGCCATCTCCTGGTGCGGCTGCACGCCGCCAGCCGGGGCCGGCGGCGTCGGCGGGTCGAGCCCGTCAGCATCTCGGACTTCGTGCGATTCCTCACCTGCTGGCAACACGTCGCCGCCGGGACGCAGGCCGAGGGGAGGTCCGGCCTGCTGGCCGTCATCGAACAGCTGCAAGGGCTCGAGGTGGCCGCGGGCGAATGGGAGCGGCAGGTCCTCCCGGCCCGGGTCGCCCACTACGACCCCCGATGGCTCGACGAGCTGTGCCTCGCCGGCGAGGTGGCGTGGGCCCGCCTCACCCCTCGCCCCGAGCGCGAGCCCCAACCGGCCGATGGCGCCGTGACGCCGGCCGTACGCCGTGGCTCGTCGACGCCCTCCCCGGCCACACCCCTGGCCATCGTGGCCCGCCAGGACCTCGCCTGGATGCTGGCTGCCGTACGTGGCGACAAGGCCCCGGCCGAGCCGACCGCGGGGGCATCGTCCGACATCCTGGCCGTACTCCGCCGGAGGGGCGCCTGCTTCAGGTCGGAGCTGGCGCCGGCCTCGGGCCGTCTGAGCACCGAGGTCGACGAGGGCCTCTGGGATCTGGTCGCCCGCGGGATCGTCACGGCCGACGCCTTCTCGGCCGTTCGGTCGCTGCTCTCGGCCCGCCTCCGGCTCCGCCGACCGCAAGGGAACCACCGCGGGGCGGCGCGCCGGGCCGCGCTGGGTCGCCAACGGGCCTCGGTGGGAACGGGCATCGGTGAAGGTCGCTGGTCACTCCTCCCCGAGGCCGACGACACCGGGACGGGCTCGCACAGCGGGCCGCCGGCCGAGGAGCTGGCCGAGGCCGTGGCCTGGCAGCTCCTGGCCCGGTGGGGAGTCGTGGCCTGGGAGCTCTGGGCGCGGGAGTCGTACCGCGTCCCGTGGCGGGACGTCGTTCGGGCGCTCCGCCGACTGGAAGCCCGCGGCCAGGCGCTGGGCGGCCGGTTCGTAGCCGGCATCTCCGGCGAGCAGTACGCGACGCCCGAAGCGGTGTCGCTCCTGGTCGATGTGCGCGCCGACCCCGGCCGGGGGGACGAGGTCGTGGTGGCCGGCGCGGATCCGCTCAACCTGACGGGAGAGTGGCTGGGTGGAACCCGGGTGCCCGCGGTCCGGCACCGCAGCGTGCACTACCGCGACGGGTTCCCGGCGGACCCGGCCGTTCCGGCGCACTCCGACCGCTGACCCTCCGGGTCCCCCGCGGGTCCTACCGAGCCGCGGGTCCCATCCAGCCGCGGGTCCCACCCAACGGATCGGAACACCGGTGGTACGGTCGCCCGATGGCCCGTCCCGTCGCCGCCGATGTCCTGGTCGACCGGGCGAGACTGGACGAGTTCATCCGCCACCGGCACTCCGCCGTTCTCTGCACCCAACGTGGAGACGGAACCCCGCAGCTGTCTCCGGTGACCATGGGAGTCGACGTGGACGGGTCGATTCTGGTGGCCAGCTATCCGGAGCGGGCCAAGGTCCACAACCTGCGGGCGCGCCCGCAGGCCTCGGTCTGCGTACTGTCCGAGGCCTTCGCCGGCGAGTGGGTCCAGGTATCGGGATCCACCACCGTCGTCGATGTTCCCGAGGCCGTCGAAGGCCTGGTGGCCTACTTCCGATCCATCAGCGGGGAGCATCCGGACTGGAACGAATACCGTCAGGCCATGATCGACCAGGGCAAGGTGTTGATACGTCTGGCCCCCGAGCGATGGGGTCCGATCAGCAGAGGGGGCTTCCCACCCCGGCTGGCCGGCGGTTGACCGGCGAGGGGAAGGGACCGGAACCCGTTCCGGCCCGGCCGAACGACTGGCCTCCGGACCGACCGGTCGGTCGTCCGTCGGATGACAGGGACGTTCACGAATTGGTAACTGTTGTGTTACCGTAACTGGATGGTTACCGATCCTGGTCGACCGGAGCTCCGAGGAGACGGCCACGTGCGCCAGAGCCGCGCGCCATCGATGACGGCGGCCGGCCGGGACCGCGGCCGGGTCGGCGCGGGACACTGAGCAGTGGGGGTGGCGCCGGCCTCCGGTGGTCCCTTCGAAGCGTTGGGCGACCCCAACCGTCGGGAGATCCTGCGACTGCTCAGTGACGGCGACAAGCCGGTTCGCGAGATCGCGGCGGCCATGTCCATCAGCCGACCGGCGGTCTCCCGCCATCTCCGGCTGCTGAAGGAGGCCGGACTCGTGGTCGAGCACGCCGAGGGGACCCTCCGGATCTACCACCTTCACGAGCAGGGACTCGGCGCCGTCAGGAGCTACCTCGAGGGCGTGTGGGGGGACGCCGCGGTCCGCTTTCGGCTGTTGGCCGAGAACACCGAGGGGGCCTCGGGGCGATGAACGACCCGCTCAGGATCTCCTTCGAGGTCGCCTGTTCGGCCGAGCACGCGTTCGACGTGTGGACGTCGGGAATCGGCCGATGGTGGCCGTCCGACCACACCGTGTCCGGTCATGCCGACCTCATCGTCCTGCAGGCGGAGGTCGGCGGCCGGATCTATGAACGGACGTCCGAAGGGGTCGAGCATGACTGGGGCGAGGTGACCGTGTGGAAGCCCCCCACCCAGCTGTCCTACCTCTGGCACCTGCGCCGTGACCGCGCTGATGCCACCGAGGTCGAGATCCGATTCCTGACCCAGGGGGCCGCCGTCACCCGGGTGGAGATCGAGCACCGGGGTTGGGACCGGCTCGGGACCGGAGGCGAGGAATGGCGTGAGCAGAATCGAGCCGGCTGGAGGACACTGCTCCCTCACTTCGAGGCCGCCGTATCGAAAGGAGACCTGTGATGGGTTCCGGAACCAAGGAGGACCCTTGGGTCCTCAAGACCCCACCCGGCACCTCGGAGTACACCATCTACCGGGATGAACAGTCCGATCCACCGGCTCTCGTCTGCACCGTGGGATCGACCACCCTGAAGTACCACCTCCGGGCCGTTGACGACCTCTCTGCCTGGTTGGCCGAGCAGGACGAGTGGGTCCCTCTCGGCGCAGCCGATGAGAAGAAGCCGGCCGGACCTGGGACTGTCGAGGCATGGGGACGATCTCCGGACAACCCGATCGGAGGGTGGTACGGGCTCCGCAACGGCTATCGCGGCCGGTTCGGGATGTACCTGCCGCCGCTGTTGGAGGAACTCGGTCTGGCCGAGGTCACCCACGATCCCCGCAACAACCGGATGCGGGCGGTACCACGACGGTGAACGCCGGGTGCGGGCCCCCCGCCGGGGCCACCGATCAGCGCCGGGGCCACCGATCCGGACTGACGACACCACCGAACCAAGGAGATGACCGATGACGGTTGCCAAGGTGATCCGTTACCGAACCAGACCGGAATGCGCTGACGAGAACGAGCGCCTGATCCGGGACGTGTTCGCCGAACTGGCCGCCGAGCGGCCGGAGGGCCTCAGGTACGCGACCTTCCGCCTCGCCGACGGCGTCAGCTTTCTCCATGTGGCCCTGCTCGAGGGTGAGGACAACCCGTTGTTCGAATCGGCCGCATTCGCCAGGTTCCAGTCGGCCATCGGGGACAGGGTCGTCGATGGGCCCGACCCGTCCGATGCCACCGTCGTGGGCTCCTACCGCTTCCTGGGTTCCTGACCTCCCGCCCTGACCACGCCGGGTACCGGGCGCATTCAAAGCATGTATGAAATGGCCTGAAATGGCGCCTGCCGGGGGTCCTGGTGCCGGCCTCCAGGAGGCAATGCGGGTCGTGATCCGGCCGCCGACCGCCGGCGTTCCCTGGAGATCCCGGCCGTTGATTACCGGCGGGTCCCACGCCGTGCATGGCGGTCGAACCCACGTGGGCGGACCCGCTCAGGTGGGGTTGCGGGCTGGTCGATCGCGGGTCGCCGGCCGATCTGATTCACAGTCACCGGGCCCGATCCTCTCGCTTTGCCCCGTATCCCTCCTCCGGCATTTGAGAGCTGTCGGTGCCGGTCGCTCCCGCATCCGATCCCCGGATGACCGACAGCCGGTCCATCCGGAACTGGTGGCTCGCGCCGGTCGGGGGGTCGACGACACCGGAGTATTCACTGGTGATCCAGGCCGGACCGAGCGAGCCGAGCTCGTTGTTGGCGGACCGGGGGTGCGGTGACCTTGCCGGCCTCCGGGGCCGGTGATGCACGGCAATGACTGAACCGATACAGAGCCAAACGGGGCATGCGGCATTCAGTGGAAATGGTTCTCTGCCATTGAGGTCCGGCCGCGCCGTCTCACCGTCGTGATCGAACGCCGCCGGCCCCAGCGATTTTCATGGCCGAGTCAGCCGACTTGTCAGGCCAGGGCCCGCCCCGTTGCCGGCTCTGCACCGCACCAGATTCCACCGACGATTACGTTGACCTGCCCGAATGGTCCCGAGGCCAGCCACCGGACGCGGCCCGTCCGACCGGATCCAACGGCCATCGCTACCCCGGCGACCACTGATCGCGGGCTGGACCCGACGGACCCGGCCGATCTCGCCGACCACGTGCGGAGGGTCGGGGCAAGCGGCCCCACATCCCGCCTAACCGCGCCCAATATCGCTCCTTGTCGAACCCACATGCACTCTCCGTGGCGGCAGTTGCAGGCCACCGGAGAGGGCGACTAGAAGGATATTCGTATCCGTGGGCGCAGCAGAAATGAGGCGGAACTATGAAGGGGACCACTGGTGGCGTCTCGAACGTCTCCTTGCCGTCGCACCCCGACGCGCGTCGGCCCCATCCGATAACCGCCTCCCTCCATCGGCGCCCATCGCGCCGGTACCTGGGGGACTTCCCGGAATGCGGCCCGGTGGCACCATTCGGCACCCGATCGCCTGTTCTCGACTCGCACCGACAGCGCCGCGAGCACCGATGGAGCAGCGATTCACCATCGACCACGCAGGAGGTGAAAGGCGGCGAATGACTACCAAAGCTGATCTTGTCGAGCAGATCCTCGGCCTCCGTCCCGAACGGGGTCTCGAGCGTCTTTCGGTGCTCACTCGCGAGTTGGTCGACTACCGGGACAACCCACAGATGGAGAAGCACCGCTTCGAAGGCACCCGACTTCGGGGCATCACCGGCTACAGCTGCGACCTCCTCCCCAACTGGGAGCGCGTACTTGTCACCGGCGGCACCGGCTGTGTCGGTCATGTCGTGCTCAGCCATCTCGTCGCAGATCTGCCGGATACACGGTTCCTGTCCGTCGCCCGCCGTCCCCCGGTCCCAGAACGCAGGGTTGATCGGGTCGTCTACCGGCGTGGCGATGTGCGCAACGCCAAGCAGATGAGCGAGGTCATGGCGGACTTCCGGCCGGACGTTGTCATCCACCTTGCCGCGCAGCGCAACCCCGCCCTGGCCGAACGGCGGATCGCCGAGACCGTCTCCACCAATGTGGTCGGTTCGCAGGTCGTCCTCGAAGCATCGGGGGAGGCCGGCGTCGGCACAGTGATCGTGGCCAGCACCGGCAAAGCGGTCCGGCTCTTCACCGGGGACACCTACGCAGCCACCAAGAAGCTGGTCGAATACCAGTCCGAGGCCGCAGCCAAGCGGTACGACATGAACATCTCCTGTACCCGGTTCACCCATGTCGTGGACAACAGCATCGTGGGGCAGAACATCCTCAGGTGGATCGCCAACGACGATCCCATCCTGTTGCACTCGCCGTTCGTGCAGCTCCCGGTCCAGTCTGCCTTGGAGTGCTACCAGCTCTTGATGACCGCGGGGGTCGTGGCCGAGCCGGATCGGCCGAAGGTCGTAGCCCTGCGGGACCTCGGATGGCCCCCGATCAGCCTCTTGGACCTGACACTCGACTACCTCGCCGACAACCCCGAATCGCGCTCCCCGATCGTGTTCACCGGATATCCCCCTGGCTACGAAGCCGCGGCCTACCCGGGGACCTACGACCCGCTCTCGGCCGGGGACGTCAGCCCTCTCATGAACTGTATCGAGGCGACACGCACGACGCCGACGCATGTCCTCGGTGATTTCATCGACTACTTCGAGCTGATCGATGGTCGATCCCCGCAGCTCGACGAGGCGCTGTGCGAGATCACCGAAGCCTGCCAGGCCAAGAAGAGGAACGATCGGGTGATCGGCGCCCTGCTCCACAATGCGTCGGTGGCGCTCCTGCAGCACTCGATGGAGCAGACCGAGGCGGAGAGGGTCAGGCGCATTCACCGCTTCGGGCAGCGGCACGATCCCCTCATCGACGATCACGCCTTCATCCACCACCGCCTCGAGACCTTCTTGAACAGCGAGCGTGCCGCGCTGGTGTAGATCGGAGCTCGGCACCAGGCACGCCGGGCACGAGAACGAGCGCACCGGACACCCGGCCGCTGGCCGCCGGACCTGTCCATCGGGGAGTCCGACGGGGACGTGACAGCGGCGTTCCCGATGAACTAGACGATGACAGACAACAGTGCCGATCCAGGCCCTGGGGCCAGATCCGTCGGCCATCGGAGTGCCCCACATGAACCACCCCATCTTCGCCCGCATCTACGCCAGGAGGTCCGTCGGTGAGGCCCACCTTCAGGAGGCCTACCGCCGGGAGCTCCTCGGCGGTCTCGCGGGCCGCGTCCTCGAGGTCGGGTGCGGTAACGGCCTGAACTTCGCCTACTACCCCCCGTCGGTCACCGAGGTGGTCGGTGTCGAGCCCGAGAGGTACCTCCGGCGCCAGGCCAACATCGCCTCCCTGGAGGCACCATGTCCGGTCCGAGTCGTCGAGGGTCGGGCCGAAACGGTCTCCGAGGCGGTCACTGGTCCATTCGATGCCGTCGTCTTCTCATTGGTGCTGTGCAGCATCTCCGACCCGAGGGCCGCGTTGGTGGACGCCAAGAAGGTGCTCAACGACGGCGCGGCCGTCCGCTTCTACGAACACGTGGTGTCCGACGACCCGGGCGCGGCACGACTGCAACGGCTCTTCGGCCCGGTGTGGAGCACAGTGGCCGGTGGATGCCGACCCGACAGGGACACACTTTCCGTGATCAGGGAGGAGTTCGAGATTTCGGGTGCACGGGGCTTCGATTTCTGCCCCGGCGGCCGGATCCCCCTCGGAATCGTGGCGCCGCACGTGCTGGCCCGGGGTGTCTTCCGGTCGGGTCGATGACCGGAGCCGCCTGCCGCCGCCTTCGGCCCGGCCGCTACGCTGATCCGGCGTGGACCGATCGATGACCGAGATCACGGACGGCGGCACCACCTGGCGCTTCGACGAATCCTTCCTCACCTCGAACTGGACCTGCATCTGGGGCCGCGGCTGCCTCGGGATCCTCGCCCGGCCGGCGCCTGAGCTCGGGCATGGCTGTTGCTCGATCGGCGCCGAGCTGGACGGCGAGGACGAGGCGCGGCGGATCGCGGCGCTGGCAGCCACGTTGGATCCGGAACGGTTCGAGCATCACGAGACCGCCCGCGCCGGCGGGATCTTCGCTGATGCGAGCCGGACGGGCACCAGGGTGGTGGACGGAGCATGCATCTTCCTCAACCGACCCGGGTTCGACGGGGGCGCCGGATGCGCACTGCACCTGGCCGCTCTCGATTCGGACGAGTCGCCCATAGACTTCAAGCCCTCCGTGTGCTGGCAGCTCCCCATCAAGGTGGACTGGGAACCGGGCGAGGACGGAACCGAGCTGGCAACGGTCAGGGGGTGGACGAGGCGCGACTGGGGCGCGGAAGGCGAGACCATGGCGTGGTGCTGCACCGAGGGGACCACGGCCTACGTGGGCGAACAGCCGGTACTCGAAGCCATGGCCGAGGAGCTGGAGGCGATTGTCGGTCCCGAGGTCTACGCCGAGCTCCGCAGTCGCCTGCTCCCGTGATGCGGCCGGGTCTCCATCCGGTGCCGGTATGCGGCGCCGGGATCAGCCCGAATCGACCGAGTCGGTGGTGCGCTGCCGGATACGACGGCCGGTGATCTCGACAGGCACGATGCGCACATAGAGATCCCGGTCACCGGCAGCCCATGGGGTGATGGGCAGGCGACGGGCCTGTTCGAGCTCCGCCGGGTCGGCCACGACGTGTCCGTTTCCCCGCACCAGCACGCTCCATCCCTCGGCCAGCGCCTCGTCGAGGTGGTCGACCTCGAAGGACACCCGGTCATGGGTGAGAGACGGGACCAGTTCGGACATCGGTTCGGTCCTGAAGACGATGTCCTCGTCGAGCATCTGGAAATTGACCGGAAGGGCTACCGGTCCCCCGGTTCCCACGAAGACGACACGACCAACCCCGCCCGGGCTGATCAGCACGTGGCACTCGTCGGCATCCAGCTGATCGAGGACGGGCCTGCTCATGGCCTTGGCCCGTCCCGGGGGCGCCTGCATCCCGCCTCCGGCGATGGCGTCGACCGTCGTCTCGAGAGCGGCGGCAAGACGCCAGAGCGCAGCCCGCGAGAGCTGGGGTGACGGATTGACCTCCACCGAATGAAGGTACGAAGGATCCATCCCTGCCCGAGCCGCCGCCGACTCGAGGCTCAATCCCAACTCCCGGCGACGCTCCGTTACCCTCCGACCCAGGTCACCGCTGTTGCTCATGATCCCTCCTCACTTGCTGCTGCCATCATGACTGCCCGATGGGGCCCGTATCTAGGGCCCTTCGTCCCAACCGGCCTCGCGGGCTCCCGGGCCACCGGGCCCGCCCGGGGGCTGGGACACGATGAGGACCGGGCGGCTGTGCTCCCGGAGGAGACCGTGGCTCACGGACCCCCCTCCGAGGAGGCGCTGCATCGAAGCCCCGAATCCTGCGCCACGCGTGCCGACCACGATCATGAGCGCATCGTGACGGTCGGCAATGGCGGTGATCGCCCTGACCGGTTCGCCACGCTCGGGATAGTACGTCCAGTCGACCCTGGCCCCCGCCATCAGGGCCTCGACCCGTTCGTGCTCCTCGTCCAGTGCCATTCGCCCCCGATCCTCCCAATCGGAGGAGTCCGGGTCGACGGGGTAGTCGAGCAGGTCGACGACATGGACGATGTGCAATCGGGCGCCCAGCCTCTCGGCCAAGTCGACGGCCACCAGGAGCGCGTCCTGACTGGCCTCTCGGAGGTCGTAGCCGACCACCAGGTCAACTGTCCGGTCGTTCATGGTCTCACGACGGCCAAGCCTATTGCCGCGGCTCCCATGGTGACCACCAAGGTACCGAGGGCACTGCCGACTGCCGCGCCGTAGAGCCGACGCTGCACAAGACGGATCGTCTCGAAGCTCGCGGTGCTGAACGTCGTGTAGCCGCCGCAGAATCCGGTGCCGGCCACGATCTTGAGATCGGACGGATCGTGATGGAACAGGATCAGCCCGGTCACCACCCCGAGGACCAACGAACCGCTGACGTTGATGGCGAAGGTCGACCAGGGGAACTCGGATCTGACCCGCCGGCGAACGACGCCGTCCAGCGCGAAGCGGGTCACCGCGCCGGCGGCACCGGCCAGGGAGACCCACAGTCCGATCACGGCACCACCCGTCGGGCCCGCACACGGTGGTGGCCGGCCGCGGCCGTGATGCCAATGGCCGTCGCCACCAGGCCGCCGACGACACTGCCGACCGCGTAGGCGAGCGCCAACCCGCCATCATTGCTCCGCACGAGCAGATCGGCTTCGACAGCAAGGGTGCTGAACGTGGTCAGCGCACCGCAGAAGCCCACGCCCACCAGCAGGCGCGCCTCTTGCCGCCTGCCGATGTCCGGCCCCCGTCGGGCCAGACCCTCGAGGAGGGCCCCGAGCACCAGTGCCCCCGCCATGTTGACCACGAAGGTTCCCGTCGGCCAGTGTCCGGTGACGCTCGGCAGGGTCAGCGAGACGCCGTACCGGGCCGCGGTTCCGGTTGCCCCGCCGACGGCCACCAGGCAGAGCAGGTACGGCTGGACATGTGGTACGGCCGGCCGGTGCGCATCGCTCGAAGGGCCCGCGTCGGGATCGAGCGGCAGCTCAGGCTGAGAATCAGTGGACTCCGTCATATGAACCTCCGCTAGGAACGTGGAGGAACCATCAGCCACGAGGGCGGTTCAGGTGGCAGTACCACCAAGGCGGAGTCCCATCGCCACCAGGGATCGTACCAGGTCCGGGTGAAACGATGATGCCTCCGTGTGCCCCCCGGGCGCGGCACAGCGACCACGGGAAGTACGCCTTCCCGTGGTCGGTCGCCGCTCCACCCCACCACCCACCCTCGGGTGTCGTCAGCGCTGTCCTGTGCTGCCGCTACGAGGCGGCCGGCTCCGCTCGGGCTCCGATCGCCTCCGGGTCGCGAAGGGGGGCGGAGACGGCGGGCCCGACCCCCGGCACGGTCGAGTCGCCCGGGTGCCCGTCCACCATGGAGCCCATTCCGACCGGTACCGGTGGATGGGTTCGTTCGAGATCGGCCTCGATCTCGGTCAGCACACCGGGTCGGCGCCGGTTGGTGGCGTAGAGCCACGCCGATCCACCGATCATGTAGGCGAGGAAGATGTACGGGAAGATGTCGACGGGGTACGGCGGCACCGGCACGAAACTCCCGATGAGCGGGACCATCAGCAACAGGCAGGCCAGCACCGCGACCACGATGTGGTGTGGCCTCAACTCGTCCCGCTTCTTCAGGTACACGGGGGCGGCTACCGAGATGAGGAAGTACGCGGTCAGGAAGCCGAACGCGGCCAGGGTCCCCGCGTCACCGAAGATGGTGTTGGGATTGGTGAAGATCTCCAGCACCACGGGGAGGGCCAGGATGGCCAGGATGTAGGACGTAATGGCTACGTGCGGCGTCTGGTTCTCCTTATGGGCCCGACCCAGGTGCTTCGGGAAGATCGTGTGCTCGGCCATCGGAAAGATGATCCGTGATCCGGCGTTGAGGCACGACAGGGTGAGCGAGAAGAAGCTGACCATGGCCCCGAGCGCCACGGGGATCTTGAAGAAGGTCACGTCGTAGATCTGTCCCAGCGTCGTCAGGGGGAGCGCGATCTCGTTGAGCGGCGTGCCGTAGTGCCGGGTGCCGAAGACCTCGACGTAGCTCATGAACACCATGAACGCCCCGGTGATGATGAGGCTGATGACCACCGCCCGGGGGATGTTCTTCAACGGGTTCTTCGCCTCACCGCCGAGCGTGGTCGCACTCTCGAACCCGACCAGGGAGAAGATGCAGATCACGACGGCCAAGCTCAACCCGTGGAACGTCATGCCCTGCGCCTTGACGATGGTGGTGTCGATCGTGAGTCCGTGCTTGAACAGGACCACGAACGCCAGGCTGAGGATGCACGCCACCGAGACGACCTCGAACACCAGCGTGAGCAGCGAGGACACGTGGATGTCCTTGTAGGCGATGAACCAGCAGACCGCCGCGCTCAGGCAGAAGAAGAGCACCGGGGGCACGACGGTGTGGATTCCGATTCCGGAAAGGAACTGGGCGGCGAAGATCGAAAAGCCCGCCAGTCCCGCGACCCCGATGAAGAGGTAGGCCCAGATCAGGCTGAACCCGGAGACCACGCCCGATGTGGGCCCGAGTCCCCGGGCCGTATACCCGTACATCGACCCGGCCAACGCCGACCGCTTGGCGAACTGATTCAGGCACCCGACCACGAAGAGCAGCATCACGGTTCCGAACGCATAGGCGAGCCAGGTCCCGTTGCCGGCGTCGCCGTAGCAGAGAGCGATGATCAGCACCGCCGTCATGGTCGGCGAGATCACCGCGATGGACTGGGCCAGCACCGTCGGGAAGCCCAGCGCATTTTTCCGGAGTCCGGGATGGGGCTTGGTGGAGCCCGGGGGATCGCCTCTCGTCAATGTCGTCATGCTGCTCACTGCTCCTCTCGTAGGCCGGTGGTGCGGGGGAGGGAGCTGAATTGGCTACAAAAGAGTTCACCATACTGGCGTCTCTATTGCGCCTTCATCCCACCGTATTTGTGAGGATTTTCCTCAAATGTGACTGTACGACACCAGTATGTCTATCGAGAGTACGGCGTATTAACAGCGTGTAAATCGAGCCAATATATCCGGATCTCTTTTTCACAATTGGCAGGGCTAGAATTGACCATAATTACGGAATTGGGGGCGCGTTCTATTCATCCCCCCGGGATGCGCAGACCGTGGGTTTCCCCCCGGCCCCGGCCGCCATTGTCAGTCAGCCGGCGGCGAAAACCCACTCGGGGAAGGACTGATCTTCGAGGAGGAGATCCTCGTAGAAAGCTCCGAAAGAACGCTCCGGATGGATGATGGCGATTTCGAGCACCCAGCGGTCGGGGTGAAGCGCAAAGGGGACGTCGGCGATCGAGCCGTCGTAGTGCGCCGAGTGGGGGAAATCCGACAGTCGATGACCCGAGAGGTCCAGGTTCAACTTCCATCCCAGATCCTCGGCCGCCTGCGTGGCGAAGTCGTACAGGTCCTTGCCGGTCGCCCCCTGCTCGAACCAGTGCCGCCGGGTGTCTTCCCAGATCGCCCGAGCGTCGCGCTTGGCCCGGTGGTGGTCGGGGTCGTCGCCCACCACGAACGTGTCGCCGGCGTCGCCTTCGCACTCTTCGTAGATGGGGCCGATGTCGACGAAGAAGATGTCGTCGGCGCCCAGGATGATCCCGGGCTCGGACCGCTCCATGAAGTCCTTGGTCGTGTTCGAACCCAGGCGGACGATGATGTGGTGCCATCCGCGGCGCATGCCCAGCGCTGAAAGGGTCTTGCGGGCGATGTCCTTCGCCTCCTCCTCGGCCATGCCCACTTCGACCTGATCGGCGATGGTATGGACGGCCTGTCGAGTCCTGGCCCGCACATCCATCAGCTTGTCGAGCGAGAACTTCTCACCGGTCGCTTCGAGTTCGTCCAGGGTGTCGGTCATCTGTTGGCCTCCGCTTCTCTGATTGGTTCTCTGATCGGTACCGCCCAGCACCCGTCGTCCTCAGCCCGCCCCCCGGGTCCGCCCTGCGGCGTGACGGCGAGCGGCGTCATCGGTGGACGGCCTGCAGGGTTCTCGAGTCGTGCGCGGCCACCATGAGGATCTCGGTCACTCCCCTGAGGGCGGTCAGACGATGCGGTCGGTCGGCATCGAAGTGCGCACACTGGCCGGTCGCCAGGGTGTGGTCGATGCCGTCGTACTCGAGCAGGAGGGTCCCGCTGGCGACATAGAGCCACTCCTCCCCCCGGTGCCGGGCGGGAGGGGACGTGGGCCGCTCGGGATCGATGGTGATGCTCAGCGCCTCGATGGCGGACGAACCCGGGAAGCCGCTCCGGGTGACGATGGCCAACCCGTTGGCCTCGTGGCGAGGCTCCGTACCCGCGGAGATCGCCAGCGGTGCACCGTCGCGGTCCTCGCCCAGGAGCACGTTGACCGGAACCCCGAGGGTGGCGGACAAGTCCAGGAGCGCGGCAATCGATGGCTGGCGCTCGCTCGATTCGAGCCGGGACAGGTGCGCCTTGGACAAACCCGTGGCCTCAGCCAGTTGATCGAGTGTGAGGCCGGCCCGGTCACGGGCGGCCCGCAGGCGTTCGCCTATGGACGCAAGCGTGGCCTCGGTCACCATGCGGTCACCCTACGCCCGAGTTGTCTGTGAGACAACATCTGTTGTCATGAGTTCACACGGCGGAAACACGAAAGGGCGGCAGAGAGAACCGACGCAGCGGGCGGTGAGGAGGACCGAGCCACCGGAGCAGCACCGAGCGACCGCGGAACGGTGGTGGCTGCTGGCTACACGGCCAGCGGCAGCGGCCCGCGGCAGCGAGAGCGGCAACGGGAGCGGCAGCGGCCCGCGGCAGCGAGAGCGGCAACGGGAGCGGCAGCGGACCCGATCGCCGGTCGCCGGTCTTTTGCTCAGCCCAGCTCGACCAGGTCTTCATCCCGGTCGAATCCGCTCACCAGGCCGGCGAAGCGGTCGGCGATCCGATCGCGGATCGGGCCCAGGCGGCCGAGACAGGCCGCAGTCTGACCGTCGATGTCGTCGGTGTCGCTCCCGGCTTCTCTGGCCTCGCCCCCGAAGGCGTCGAGAAAGGCCGTCACCGCCTGGCGGTCGACCTCGACATGGAACTGGAACCCCCAGGCGCGTTCGCCCACCCGGTACGCCTGCGGATAGAGCCGGCTGGCGGCCAGTTGGGTGCCACCCGGAGGCAGACCGAAGGTGTCGTTGTGCCAGTGCAGCACGGTGAGCCGACTCGGCAGACCCCCGAGCAGGGGATCGGACCGGGCGGCCTCGGTCAGATCGACCGAACCCCAACCGATTTCCGGACCCGCGGAACCCGTGAGTACCGAGCCCCCGGCGGCCAAGGCCAGGAGCTGGGCCCCAAGGCAGACACCCAGGGTCGGGACCCCCTGGTCGAGGGCGTTCGTCAGCAGCTCGATCTCCGCTCTGCGACTGCCGAACCCATCGTCGCTGGTGGCGGACATCGGCCCTCCCATGACGACCACGCCGTCGAATCCGGAGGCATCGGTGGGCACGGAGTCGCCGGTGAAGACTCGGCAGGGCTCGACATCGACCCCGGCCGACGACAACGCCTCACCGATGGCATAGCTGCCCTCTGGCTCGAGGTGTTGCACAACCAGGCATCTCGGCACGACTTCCTCCTCCACGAGCAAGCGCTGAGCCATGGCAGCTAGGGTCAGCTCCCGAACTCGGACACGATATCCCCTGCCGAATGAGCTGGACGTCAAGGGTCCACGGGACCCGTCGACGCAATTCCCCGGCTCTTCAGCGCGGCGACGGCCACGGACCGACAATCTGGACGGGTCGGGCGCCGCTGCCTGCGATTTCGCCCACTATCCACTCATCTTTGGGTTCCGCCGACACTCTCGGTTGCCAACCGGTGACAGCCCGTGAAGGAAGTTGCGGACCGAAGGATTCCGAGGCTAGAAGAGCCTGTAGTTGTGTAGGGGAACGGATCGAGGCGCGCCTGTGGAGCAGATCAGTGGAGCTGACCAATTTGGGAGGGCTGACGGCCGGGTTGGTAGGCGAGACCTCTTTCACAATGGTGCGTAGGGCTGAACGTCCTCGATTGGACGCCCCCCGACAACCCGATCCGACAGCCCCCACATCCCTCATAGCTCCTGGTCACCTGGGCCCCAAGCCGACGCATGACCTCGGGGACATGATCGACCTCCACGTGCGCGCCAGGGTGGACCATTCCGCCCTCGTCAGCTCACGACACAGGGAGAGGGCCCCGTGACCGGTTCTCGTCGCTGGCCCCTTGTTGGCGCTGAGCCCGTGGCGCTGCTGGCGGGTAGTGGCGCGGGAGTCGGGGCGGAGCTGGCACTGTCGGTCGACGTCGGTGGGTTGGAGCAGACCACCGGGACATGGACGACCTGGCGGCCTGACTCCGGTGAGACGACCACGGACGAGCGCCCCACGGACCAGGACTTGCACCCCGGGGACCAGGACGGGAGCCAGGAGAGCCAGGACGGGGACCGGGAGCTTTCGGACCCGACCCCGAGTTGGGCCACCAGGCTCAGAAGGTCCCTGTCCCGTCCCACCACCTTGGTGGTCTTCGGGTCGATGGTGGTCGGCACGGCGATCCGGTCGGATGTGCCTCGGGGCCTCTGGGTGGACGAGGCCATCAGCGTGTCCGAGGCCCGGTTGTCCTACGGCGCCATGATCCACCAACTGGCCATTGCTGACGTCCATCCGCCTCTGTACTTCACCATCCTGTGGGCGTCGGCCCGGATCTTCGGGTTCGGTGACGACGCGGTGCGGGTGCCGTCGATCGTCTTCGGGGTCCTCCTGATCCCGCTCATCTACCTGCTGGGCAAGGAGGCCTACGACCGCAGGACCGGCGCGGTTGCCGCGGTCATCGTGTCGGTCGCCCCGTACGCCGTGTGGTACTCACAGGAAGCGCGCATGTACGCGATGTTGATGGTGTTCGGAGTCGTCGCTCTCTGGGCGCAACTCCGCATCTTCCACCGCGGTGGGTGGTACCCGTGGATCGTGTACACCGTGGCCAGCATCGCCATGATGTGTACGCAGTACTTCGGGATCTGGCAGCTCCTGACCCAGCAGCTGATCTTCGTGGGAGTCATCGTCGTTCGGTGGCGACGCCATCAGCGACCTGGCGTGCTGCTGTGGCCATGGCTGTGCAGTGCGGTCCTGATCTTCGTCTCCCTCATCCCCTTGGCCCTGATGATGAAGGAACAGTTCCGCAGTGCCCAGGCCACCGGGCAGGCGTTCGCAGGATCTGTCAACACCATCGGGACCACGCACCTGAACATCTATACCGTTCTCAGCAACCTGGCCTACAGCACGATCGGCTTCCACTCGACGGCGGTGATGGGGTACGCCATTGCGCTCTGGCCCCTCGGAGTTCTGGGTGCCCTGGTGTTGCTCGGGCGCCGCTCGCGGCCCGTCACCTACCTGATGTTGGCCGTCGTTGTGGTTCCCGTCCTGGCCATGTTCGTCCTGAGCGAGTACAAGGAGAGCCTCGTCGATGTCCGCTACATCTCGACCACCGTTCCGGTCGTGCTGCTGATCATCGCTCGGGTGGTCACCTCGCTGGCCACCAGCAAGCGAACGCTCACCGTCGTCGTGGTCGCCGCCGTGGCCGTGATGTCCGTCTCCCTCTTCAACCAGCAGTTCTCGAGCTCGAATCCGCGCCGGTACAACTTCAAGGAAGCACTGGCCAGAGTCGATGCCGAAGCGCGCCCGGGCGACGTTATCCTCTACGACCCGCTGAACGTCGAGATGAAGCCGGTTGTCACCTACTACTCCCCGAAGCTCAGATCGGCACCGCTCTCCGCCAAGCCCACCGTCGAGGCCGGTCACACGGTCTTCATCGTGACCAGCGCGATATTGATGGACGGGTCAGACCGCCAGACCCTGGAGAGCGCCCTCGGCAGCCTCGGATCCCGACACAGGAAGCCGTCCGCTCACTGGGTCTTCCCCAACGTCCAGGTATGGGTGTACCGATGACCCCCGCCTTCCTGGCCATGAGGGAGGACGACGTGCGTCGGGAGACCCCGGTCGAGATCAGCCCCGAAGGATGGAAGAAGATCGACCGCCGGCTCCGGTTCCTCATCCCGATCGGAACGACGATTTCCGTCGCCTACCTGTTGTGGCTGCTGCTGCCGGAGCGGGTCGGCAACCCGTATCTCTACGGAGCCCTGATCGCCGCGCAGATATTCAACTTCATCCAGGGCATGGGATTCATGTGGACCATCTGGCCGCGTCGGCGGCGCCCGACCGATCCGGCTCTGGTGGGACCGCCGCCGGAGGTCGATATCTTCATTCCCGTCTACAACGAGCCGCTCGATGTGGTGGCGCCGGTCGTGGCCGCGGCGGGTGCCATCCGGGGCGGGGTGGTGAACGTCTTCCTGCTGGACGACGCCGGTCGGCCGGAGCTCGCCGATCTGGCCGAGGAGTGGGGAGCCAGCTACATCCACCGCGGCGAGAACCTCCACGCCAAGGCGGGCAACATGAACCACGCCCTCCGCTTCGCCAAGGCCCCGTTTCTGGCCGTCTTCGACTGTGACCACGTTCCCGACCCCGGCTTTCTCGAAGCCACGCTGGCCCCGATGCAGGATCCCGACGTCGCCGTCGTGCAGACGCCCCAGTACTACTCGAACTCTCACACCGACCGACTGGCCGCGGCGGCTTCGTCCCAACAGGAGCTCTTCTTCGGTGCCATCGGGCGGGGCAAGGACACCTACGGAGGGATGATCTGCTGTGGGACCAACTTCCTGATCCGCAGGGTCGCCCTCGACGAAGTGGGCGGCTGGCCATTCGAGGGTTGGACCGAAGACCTCGAGCTGTCCATAAAACTGCAGCACGCACAGTGGAAGATCGTCTATCTCACCCAGGTGCTCGCCCGCGGACTCGGCCCCGAGGACATGTCCGCCTACATAAGCCAACAGCTCCGTTGGGCCCGCGGCGGTTTCTACGCCCTGGGCCTGCTCATCCGGGGCAAGATGCCGGTTCGGGTCCGTCTCTTGTACTCGCACTCGTGCGCGTTCTGGCTGACCGGGTGGACCATCCTCATCTACCTCTCCCTGCCGGTCATCTTCATCTTCACCGGCGCCCAGCCCTTCAACGGATCCACCGCCTCCCAGATGCTGCTCTACTTCGCCCCGTTCTTCATCATCAACCTGGTCGTCGTGGCCACGGCCGGCGGGAACTCCTACACCTTCGATGCCTTCTGTGTGTTCGTCGCCAACTTCTGGGTCCACATAGCCGCCAGCATCTACGTGCTCACCGGCGCCAAGATGAAATGGGTGGTCACATCCAAGCAGAGCTCGAAGGGGAGGGAGCCGGGCAGCGTCGTTCCGGGCATGGCGTACCTCGTCGTCTTTGTGGTCACGGCGGTGTACGGGATTGTCAGGGGGTTCACCCCGGCGGTCGCCGACAATCTGGCCTTTGCCGCCATCTACGCGGTGGTCATACTGGTCGGGATCTGGCCCGCCCTGGTCAGTGCCCCGACCCACAGCGCCGCCGCTCCCGAAACCGAAACGGCCGCCCCGGAGTTGGAGGCCGCGTGAACCCGGGGACGCATGGTGGGTCCGGTGAGCCAGATGGTGGACACGCAGAACGGGTGGGCGGCCGGCTCCCGAACTGATGGCATGCCGGTGGTCTCATCCGACGATGTGATACGTCCTCGACTGGTTCGGGCCCGGTGAGGATCTGGTCAGCGAGAGCGCAGAAACGCTCCAACTGAATTTGGCAGAGGTCTTCTCGGGGGAACAGGTGGTTCCGGCGCAGGTGTAGTTATTGAACTCAGTCCCGATTTCGATGCCAGCCATCTTCTCCTTGGCGATAGAGACATCCTTGGGAAGAATCCTTTTGACCGCGGCAACGAACGAACTCAGATTCACAGTCACCGTGCCGGCTTTCCGTTGCTCGGATGACTTCATGACGAAGTGCAGAGTGGTGGCCTTTGAACCTCCACATCCCTCGAAAACATCCCAGGTCACGCCGGAGTGCTTGAAAGCCGGTCTGGCGATTCCGCAGTCCGGGTACGTGTTGTATGGCTCGATCATGACCTCGACGTCGGCAGCCTTGGGGCCCTTGCTGTTCACCGACTGCTCGAGCCAGAGGTCAAAGGTGAGGTGCAGGTACTGGGCTGGGGTGATCGAGCCCACCGAATAGGACACGTTGGCCAGGTAGGAATACTTGGCGAAGCTGCTCACCGGGATGGGGAAGGGCGCTATCTCGCAGGTGGAGGTCCGATCACCGCAAAAATGCTCTCCGTAGGAACTTTCACCGTAGCCAATCTCCGGGAAGCCGGCCGGCGCCGTCGTCGAACCCAACGACAAAGAGGAGAGGTTGATCGTGTCCCGAAATCCGGAATCGACGCTGTAGCACTGCCGGATCGTCCCCGCCGATTTCTTGACGTTCCACAGGTTCGGAGTGGCTACTCCGTTGGCCAGGGGCAGAAACGAGCTGGCGCCCGCATAGGTTGTGTTGGTGGACGTGGGCGGCGAGAAGGTGGGGCCGTTGCATTCCGATGCCGCCGCCGATGCGTCTCCGGCACTCGGTGGATTTCCGACCGCGTCAACGGCCGATGGGGAACTGCCATGGCTCGGTGCAACCGAGGCCGCGGATGGCTGACTGACCACGATGGCGAACGCGGCAACGAGGACAGACGCCGATGCTGTTCGCCAACGTAACGAATTGAACCAGTGCATCGGATTCCACCTCCACCGGCTCGCAGCCCACCCTGTGCGAAGCAACACAATTTGAGTGCGACCGGTGAATAGAGAGTGAGTCAATGCCTAACCCTTCCGGGCCAACATTTCAAGACCGCTCTCTCCGGCGCACTCAGGTGAACCGGGCTTCGACGGGAACCGCCGCGGTGCCAGCCATCTCTCGCTACCGGGTCTGCTCATTTCGTCACTGTGAGAGGTACGGCCATCACTGTGTGAGGCTCGCCCGTCAGGTAGTGAACAGCCGGGGACCTCGTTCATTCTTCGCTCCGAACTGAACCCGGGGCCGCGCGCCCTCTCGAGGGCCCGCCCATTTGTGGGCAGGGCACCAACCACTCCGTTCTCGCTCCAGGTGCCTGCACCCCGGCGCCCGGGGGCGTCCTGACAACCTTGATTCGAAACCGGGGCCATCAGAGGATGAGGTGTCGTGCGTTGCCAAGCGCAGGCCGGAATCTGGACGCTGTCCGACGCCCCGATCGAGCCTCCGGTGACCCCGTCACCCTCCGGTGACGCGGATACGATCCATCGATGCGTCTTCCGAGAGCTCCGGGCCGTGGCACCCGACCACTGGGTGCCGCCCTGCTCCTCCCCTTCGGAGTCGCCCTCCTCCTGGCCGGATGTTCGTCGAACGGGAGCGACTCCCCGTCGACGTCGACCTCGCCCTCCACGGCCGGGCCCACGACGACCGGTCCACCAGTGATCTTCAACGACACGTTCAAGGGAACCGCGCTCTCGAGCAACTGGGATGGCGTCGTCGGGGCAAATCCGTCCAACGGTGAGCAGGAGTGCTACTCGTCGAGCAACGACTCCGTTGGGAGGGGCATGCTGATTGAGACGGCCGTCGTCGGATCGGTGGCGGCGAATTGCAACTGTCCTCCCGACTCTGCATCGACCACTCTCTGCCCGTACGCGTCGGGAGCTGTCCAGTGGTCATCCTTGGGTTTCACTTATGGAACCGTATCGGTGCGAGCGAAGCTGGCCGGAGGGGTTGGAACGTGGCCGGCTATCTGGCTCTTGGGGACTGAGTGCCGAGCTTCGATAACTCCGAATGTCGCGGGCTGGATCGGCTCGGGTACCAATTGTCCGTGGCCGGCGCAGGGAGCGAATGAGATCGACATCGCCGAGATCCAACCGGAACCCATCGGAAACCCCTTGGTCGTGAATGAGGCAGTGCACACCACGGATCCGAGCGGAGCGAAGGTCAACGAAGGCTGTGGGTCCCCGCCAGTCAACACTTGTCCCGGTAACGCCCCTGGGTTTCACACCTACACCCTGGTCTGGGCCCCGGGATCGCTTACCTGGGAGATTGACGGCAAGAGCACGTACTCTCTGACACAAGACGTTCCGTCGACTCCGATGTTCCTCATCATCAACACAGCCGTCGGCGGCACCGAGGTGACAGTCGACAATGCGACACTTCCGCAGACCACCGAGGTTTCCTCGGTCAAGGTGACCGGACCTTAAGGCGTCACCGGCTGAGGATCCGCCGGACCGGATGGCAGCGCGCCGCCCGACCGCCTCGGCCGACATCACGACTCGACGAGGCCGACCACGTGCCTGAATCCCGAGCTTCGATTCACTTCGGGGTGTACCCACCTCACTTTGGGGTGTACCCGCCGAAATAGAGGGCTGGCCCTCTATCCCCGGCGGCTGATTCTGCCGACATCCCTCTCAGGGTTTCGGTTCCATCGTTCCGTTCTGTCAGGGACCGTTGTCACCGACATCAACACGTCTTTGGAATTGTCGATCGGAGGATCCCATCGACAACGGAGACGATCCGTAACGACGTCGGGTGCCCGGGCTGGCCGTTTCTGCTTGAGGCCCGGCCCAACAAGGAGCCTGAGTCGTGAGAACACTGGGACGAGAAGAACCACCGATGCCGGCCAAGGTCCACAGGCCCAGTCAGTCACCGTCTTGAGACCATCGTCCGGTCGTCCCGGCCGGACCCGCACACCCGGCAATCGCCTGATGGCCAGAGCGTTGGTGGTCGGATCGGTTGTGACGATGGGCGCTGTACTTTTCACTCCGACGGTGTCGGCAACTCAATTCTCGGCCGCCGGGGAGTCAGCAGAAGGCCCGCCTCTGTCCCCAGGCGCAATCGGGTCCGTCGAGCCATCACCGGTACACCTGTCCTTTGACGGCTACACCTGGTCGGTGAAGAACTCGACCTCACCCATCGGCCCGGGTCCGAATCTGTTCGACGCCAGTGGACCCTATGTCGACCAATCCGGGGCCCTGCATCTCAGGATCCTGAAGACGAAGTTGGGGTGGGAGTCGTCCGAGGTCATCCTCGAACCTTCGCTCGGGTACGGAACCTACATGTGGACTCTTCGTGGCCCATTGTCGACTCTCGACCCGAACGTGGTGCTCGCCCTGTTCACGTACGACAGTTCAGACACGAGTCCCTCGAACAGGGAGCTCGACTTTGAAGCGTCCCGGTTCGCCGACACCCACAGTTCGAACGCGCAGTATGTGGTGCAGCCCTACACCACGCCGGGCAACATGCGGCAGTTTCCGCTCCAGAGTGCGGTACTCACAAAGATCATCATGACCTGGAAGCGCGGCAGCGTCGTCTTCTCCGGCAACACGGTCCGAGCCGAGAAGACCGTGCCCCTGCCGACGTGGAAGAACACTTCGTCCTCCGTTCCGGACCATGGTGCCGAGCAGATACACATGAGCTTGTGGCTGTTCCAAGGCGTACCGCCGTCGAATGGGATGCCGGTATCCGTGACCGTGACCAGTTTCTCATTCCGACCCGCGACCTGAATGTCATGACGCTCGGCAGCGGGAGATCGGGGACGTCGCAGGAGCTTCACCGGGACTGAGGGGCTCTTGATTCGCAGAATCGTACGCCGCAGGTCAGGTGGGATCGGGCCCAAGCTCCTCGACCTCAAGCAGCGTGAAGGCGTCGATGATCGATCGCAGGACCTGTCGGGCGATTCTAGAATCGACACCCTCTGAACTCGCCAGGTGCTCGATACCGGCCAACATTTGGTCCTCGCGGTCCCGATCGACAACGGCCATCGAGTTGGCCATCTTGTGACCGTTGTGGACTCGTCACCCGAAGCGGTCGATATCGCCCGGAGCAAGGTCTCGGGAGACGTCGGCTGGCAGGTGGCCGATGTCTTCGAGTTCCGACCTGAGCGCACCTATGACACAGTGTCCTTCAGCTTTTGGCTGTCCCACGTCCCGATTGAGCGCTTCGCTTCATTTTGGGAACTGGTAGGCGAATGTGTCGGACACCGGAATTGCCCGACGGACAGCGGCTGACGGGCGGTCGTACGAATTGGTCAAGATCTGGTGGGAACCCCAGCAGCTGGCCGAGATTGGTTGGGATATTCGGGTGGCCGCGACGGGATGGGCGTTCATCTTCGGCTTCGGCTCCCGATCAACCGACTGAACCGGCCGGCCGAAGCGGTCGGCCGAAGCGGAGCGGGTCGAAGAGCGAGATGTCCCACGGGGTCCTTCCGGTGGTGGCGAGGTCGGCGAGGATCTCACCCACCACGGGGGCGAACTTGAATCCATGACCGGAGAACCCGCACGCCATCACCACCCTCGCGTCGGTCCCTGGAGCGCCACCGATCATGAAGTGGCGGTCGGGCGTCATGGTGTACATGCACGCCACCCCGGACAACCATGCGCCGGCCAGGTCGGGCATCCGGTCGACCAGTTCGCTGCGGAGGACCTCGGCCTCACCGGCCTCGACGTCGCGGTCCAGGTGGTCCGGATCGGCCGGCCGGCCATGGTGGAAGAACGCCACCTTGGCCCCCGGCGCGCCGGGCAGGAGCGGGAACCCGTAGAGCTCCGAACCCTCGACGAGCTCCCACAGGTAGACCGGGAGTCGGCCCAGCCGGAACGGTGCCGTATCGCCGGAGGGCGCGAACCAGTGGAGAGCGTGTCGCTCGACACTCAGCGGCAGGCCGAGTCCTTCGAGCACGGATGCCGACCATGCGCCGGAGCACGCCACGAGACGCTCGGCCCGGAATTCTCCACCCCGGGTCCGCACGGACACGCCGCCACGGGCGCCGCCGGCCGGCTCGTCGAGCTCCCATTCGAGCACCGGGCTGTGGAACTCGAGCCGGGCACCGGCCCCCTCCGCCAAGGCGAGATGGGTGGCCACGCTCTCTTCCGGCCCCACGAACCCGGCGCCGGGCTCGAACACGGCCATCTCGTCGGGTCGGAGTCGGAAGGTCGGAAAACGGGAGGCTACCTGAGCTGCGTCGAGCACCTCGTGGGGGATTCCCCACCGTTCCGCGCTGGCCACCGTCCCGGCGACGACGGCACCGTCGGCCGGGCCGATCATGAGACCACCGGTGCGAGTCAGCAGCGGAGTACCGGTGATCGAGCCGAGCTCGTTCCAGAGCTCCACCGATCGCAACAGGAGCGGGACATAGCGTGGATCTTCGAAGTAGGCCTGGCGGACCATCCGGGTCTCCCCGTGGCTGGACCCGCGGTCATGGGCCGGACCGAACCGTTCGAATCCGATCACCCGCACACCGCGGCGGGCCAGGTGCCAGGCCGCCGACGAACCCATGGCCCCCAGACCGACGACGGCCACGTCATAGCGATCGATGTCACTCATCGTCGACCCGGCCGATGTCGGTCGGTCATGGACGGCAGTTCGGACTCAACGGGGCCGGGGTCGGTCCCAGCGGGCCGGTCCTGACAGGTGTTCCCAGGCCGTCCAGGCCAGGAGGCCGGCCATGCTGGCCATGGCTGCCCCGGTGCGGACCCGTCCGGTGTCCACGTCCCAGGACTCGCAGGCAAGCCCCTGGTCCATGGGCACCGCGGCCAGTTGGTCCAGCGGTTCGCCATCCACCAGGTCGTGCTCGAGGAGCCGGCTGGCGAGGTCGAAGCCCGAGGGGTGGGGGAAGTGGGCTGAACCCGAACCGCCGAAGGTTCCCTGGTAGTGATGGGGATTGTCCTCGGACAACCAAGAGCTGGTGGCCCGCTGCACCGGGTCGTCGTTGGCGCCGACACCCCAGAAGGGGAGGGTGCGCAATCCGAGGGGGGGCTCGTCGCGACACTCGGTCCGGCCGGACTCGTCGCAGGCCCATGCCCACATGCGGCCGCCGGGGACCTCCACGGTGAGTCGCTCGGCCATGGCGGCCCGGATGGCGGATGCCCGGTCGGCTGGAGTCTGTCGTCGGTCATCCGGACTGAGCCTCGCGCTGGGGGCCTCCATCGACCGGTCGACGGTGACCAGATCGTCCAGAGCGGCCAGCGCCTCGAAGGCGGCGGCCACCAGAGCGTTGCCCGTCGTGGTGTAGGGGAAGTCGGTGGGATCATCGGTCGGCAACAAGAAGGTGCCGTACAGGTCCCACCGGGGATGGCGCCACGGCTCGATCGTCCGGACCAGCCCGTCGAGCACGGCCCGCACCTCGGGCTCGGTGAGGACGGCGCTGTCTCCGGTCATCTGGACATAGCGCCGAACGGCGATGATCGGTGCGGCGGCCTGGTCGAGCTCGAACCCGGGGTACAGCGACGTACCGTTGAGATAGAGCGCATGGTCGGCAAGGCGCGGCCCGCCTGCGGCGATGGTCGACACGAGGACCGACCTGGCCCGAACGGAGTCGGTGAGCAACAGGGCGGGGAACGTCCAACAGTAGGCGTCCCGGCTCCAGAAGGCGGCGGAGACGTAGTAGTGGTGGCTCCGCGACGTCACCATCACCGGCCTGCCGGTGTCGAGGCAGTCCCCCTGGGCGAAGAAGTAGTTGAAGAAGAGATTGACGTTGATACGCTCCGCCAGTCCCGGCCGGGCGTCGGTGATGGTCAGGGCATGGTCGGCCAGCCACCCGGTGGTGGTGTCCCACAACTGATCGAATCCCCGTCGCCGGAGGTGCAGGGCGGTGGTCGCTGCGCCATCGGGCTCGGTGGCAACCCCGACGAACAGTTCGGCGGCAAGCGACTGTCCGGTGCCCACCTCCCCGGTGGCCGAGGCCAGCCATCGGGGGACGGCGCCCTGGTCGGCAATCACCACCCCCTCGCCGCCCTGCCACGACACCGACAGCAGTGGGCTACCCGCACTGGCCGAGACGGTCCTGCTGCCCGTCCAGGGGTCGTCATGCCCCACCGGTTCCGCGCCGATCGGCTTGGACCGGAGGTGTGTGACCGTCGTCGTTCCCCACTGCCCCGTCCAGCCCAGCTCAACGGTTGCGGTACGTGGACCGTGGCTGCGATAGGCGAGGCGCAGCACGAAGCCCCGTTCGTCCACCGGGGCACAGAACCAGCCTTCGAGCACCCCGGACGGGCATGGGCTGGTGAAATGCGGCAGCCAATGGCCCACCCGTTCCCATTCGAGGGGGCCGGGCTCCACCGTGGCCCCGTCGAGGATCAGCACCGGTCGGATGAGCGGGCTGTGGCCCGGGCCGCCGGTGGCCTCCACGAGCCCGAGGACCCGCTCGATCAGGGCACCGACGGTGTGGACGGCGCCGTCGGCGAGGTCGATCTCGGAGAGGGAGACCCACAGGTTGCCGGTGGGGATGAACCGCGACGGCTCGTCGATCTCCGGCGCGTAGGTGGTCAGCTCCACCGGTCCGGACACGCTCACGCCGGGCCAGCGCCACGCTCGGCGGCGTTGGCAGCGCCCGAACCACCAGGGACGTCGACCTGCGAAAGTCCGAGCAGCCGGGCGGCGTTGCCGGCGAAGACCAGGTGGCGTTCGTCGGCCGACAGGCCGAGCTCGTTCACGATCTGGACTTGCTGGTCGTAGTAGGCGCGAACCAGACCACGGGGAAAGTGGGAGGAGTCAGAGCCGAAGAGCACCCGGCCCGGCCCCACCGTGTCGAAGAACTTGGCGAACAGATCGGTGAGTGTGAGCGGATAGGGCATCCAACGGATCCACTCGTTGTTGCCCGACGAGTCGACGTGGATGTTCCGGCACGCCCAGGCCAACTGCAGCAGCTGGCCCGGATAGCTGCAACCGAAGTGGGGGACGACGAAAGGAATCTCGGGGAAGGCTTTGGCCACCGGGTGGAGGACGAGAGGATCGATGTTGACGTGGGCGGCGGTGCCGCCACCGCCGTCGAGGGTGCCGAAATGGATCAGCACCGGGATACCCAGGTCTTCGGCCACCTCCCAAACCCCGTAGAGCGACTCGTCGTCGAGTGGACCGTCGAGCGCCGGGGCCAGCACCTTGTAACCGGACAGCCCGTCCTCGACGACCGACCTCCTCAGCTCGTCGGCGGCACCCGGCAGGAACGGGTCGTGGTGCGCGAATCCGAACATCCGTGATTGGTCGGCGATGGCATCGGCCAGCAGCCGATTGCCACCCCCGGTGACGAACACCACAGCTTCGAGCTGGGCCGCCTCGATCTCGTCGGACCATCGACGGGCCTGGACGTCGGGTGGCGGTTCCTCCTCCTCCGGAAAGGGGAACGAGTAGGCCGACCACCACTGCTCCTGGTACCAGCGCCAGTTCTCCTTGAGGATGGTGGCCTTCCGCTCCCCATGGCGCTGAAGGTACCGCTCCTCGGCGGCCGGAGGGTGTTCGTCGCCGACCGGAAAATGGGCATGGAAGTCGATGATCGGGAATCCCCAATTGCTGATCCGCATGCCGCCGGAGCCGTGCTCCTCGGGCACCGGAACCTCAGCCACCGGATCCAACCGTGTCGACGGCACCGGTGCCACCACCACCACCACCACCACCACCGCCACCACCGCCGTGACCCTGGCCACGGCCATCACCCTCCACCGAGCCGAACAGGGATGAGGGGTCGTGGACCGGCCGGCCGCCGATCATCGTCGCCACCACGCCGACGCCACCGATGCGGTCGGTGTCCACGGCAGTGGGGTCGTCGTCCAGCACGACCAGGTCGGCCAGGCGCCGCGGGATGAGGGCTCCCCAGGCCGACTCGGCGTGGGCCGCGTGGGCTCCGCCGGCCGTGTAGGAAGCCAGTGCCTCCGTTGCGGTCAGGCATTCGCGGGGGCCGAATACCTGACCGTTGGCGGTCGTACGTTCGACCATCGCCTGGATCCCCCGGAGCGGTGAGCCGGCGGCCACGGGCCGATCCGAGCTGCCGACCACGGGCACACCGGCATCCACCAGGGTGCGCATCCGAAAGTAGTTGGCCAAGCCGTGGTCGCCCGCGGGCAACTCGGCCAGGGGGTCGCCGAACTCCCTCACGAACAGGGGCTGGACCACCACGGTCATCCGAAGACGGGCCAGGCGGGCCACCTGATCGGGCCGGACCATCACCCCGTGCTCGATCCGGTGCCGGGGGACGATGCCGGCCCGGGCCGGATAGGGCCCGCCGGTGGCCGCTTCCTCCAGGGCGTCGAGGACCAGGTCGAGGGCGGCGTCACCGATGGTGTGGCAAGCCACCTGCCAACCTCCCCGATGGGCATCGATGATCGCCTGGCGCAACATGCCCGGGTCGCTGTCGAACCCTCCGACGGGACGGCCGTCGGGGGTGGTGACGGCCGCGGTGTGGCCGAGCCCGGACCCGTCGATCCAGACCTTCATGGCGCCGAGGGACAGCCATTCGTCGCCGAAGCCGGTGCGAACACCGAGGTCGAGTCCGGCGGTGATGCGGTCGTCGGGATGGGTCCGCAGCGAGTGAAAGAGCTCGTTGTGGGCCATCAACCGGGCCCGAGTGCGCAAGCGGCCGGTGCTGTGGGCCAGTTGGTACGCGGCCAGCTCGACGGGCGAGTGGTCGATGCCCGGGCAGCCGATACCGGCGTCGGTGAACCCGGTGATCCCTTCGGTCACGTAGTGGGCGGTGGCCCGATCGATGGCATCGGCCAACCGATCGATGGACGACGGCCCCACATGTTCCTTGATCAGATCCATGGCCGATTCCTCGATGAGACCCGTCGGCCGTCCGTCGTCGTCCACGACCACCCGCCCGCGCCCCGTTCCGTCGAGGGCACCGGTGATGCCGACGGCGTTGAGCGCGGCGCTGCTGACCACGCAGGAGTGGCCGGTCACGTGGGTCAGCCACACCGGACGGCCGCCACCGGCGCGGTCGAGCTCGTCCCGATCTGGGTACTGGTGCGGGGACAACCCGCTCCCGAAGCCGAA
>JBEKOI010000010.1:0-30567 GCA_049521915.1 Acidimicrobiales bacterium
GTACCGGGCGGCCTTGGTGCTCACGAACAGGGTGACGGTGTCGCCGATGGCCGCACTCACCTGGCTGGCGTAGCCCTCGATACCCCGGTCGGTCTGAGGGGTGGTGACCCACCAGGCGTGCCCCCTCTTGGCGTTCTCGGCCACGATGTAGGGGGAGGTGGGGAGCCTGACCCCGTCGACCATCGTCGTGGCCTGGCCGGTCGGCCGTGTGCGGCCGGACTTGGCCGACCTCTCGGGCTGGGCCTCGACCTTGCCGGCCGCCTTCGGGGTCCCACCCGACTCCGACTCGGCGACCCCGAGGGCGACCGCGGCGGTGGCCACGCCGCCGGCCGCGGTCAGGGCGATGAACCCTCGCCGGTTGAGGCGGATGCTGTTTTCCGAGCGCCTCGAGTGCCGCCTGTCCGCCGGATCCGACCGGTCGCCGTCGGCCCGATCGTTCATGATCGTGTGGTCTGGGAGGGGCCAACCGGCGATGTCCCGCCCAGGCTGGAGCTTCTCACCCCATCCATACTACAGCGTGGCCCTCCGGGGAGGCCGGCGGGCAGGATATCCCCGGACGGTTCGGGATGAGCTCGCCGGGACCGGCGGCCACAGGTGAGACTGGGCCATGGCTGTGTTGGGATTGGGTCTCGCCGCGCTCGGTCGCCCCGGATACCTGACCGTCGACCACGGGGTGGCCATCGGTCCGGACCGGTCGGTGGGAGGGCTCCGGCAACGCTGCCGGCAGCTCTGCGACGCAGCCTGGGAGGGTGGGATCCGATGGTTCGACGCCGCCCGCTCCTATGGCCGGGCCGAGGAGTTCCTGGCCGGATGGCTCCGGCGGCGTGGCATCGAGCCGGGCGCGGTCACCGTGTCCTCCAAATGGGGGTACACCTACACGGCCGGCTGGAGGGTGGACGTCGAGGTTCCCGAGGTGAAAGACCACTCGGCCGCCGCCCTGGCCCGGCAGTGGCCGGAGACCGAAGCCTTGCTCGGCCCGTGGCTGAAGCTCTACCAGGTCCACTCGGCCACATTGGAATCAGGGATCCTCACGGACACGAGCGTGCACGAGGAGCTGGCCTCGCTGGGCGTGCCCGTGGGGCTCAGCCTCAGCGGTCCGGCCCAGACAGAAACCCTCCGCCGGGCCCTCGAGGTGGAGGTCGAGGGTAGGCAGCTGTTCTCTGCCGTCCAGGCCACCTTCAACCTGCTCGAGCCCTCGGCCGGTCCCGCCCTCCGCGAGGCCAAGGAGGCGGGTTGGACCGTGATCGTCAAGGAGGCGCTGGCCAACGGACGACTGGCCGTCCCCGGACCTCCGACCGAGGCACTCGGTGAACACCCGGACGTGACCGCGCTGGCCGCGGTGCTGGCCCAACCGTGGGCCGACATCGTGCTCTCGGGGGCGGCGACGGTGGCCCAGCTGCACTCGAACCTGGCCGCCCTCGAAGGAACCGCGGGGATCGACGTGGACCGCTTCAGTGCCTTGGCCGTCGACCCCCGGCGCTACTGGAGCGCGCGGGCCGGAATGCGGTGGACCTGACCGGTCAAGCTCCCGATGGCCCGACGAGCATCGGGTCACGAGGCTCTCGACCCACCGCGTCATGCCACCGGGCGGACTCAACGCTCTGTACGGCCGGTGCCCTCGGGGCGGTGCTGGCCATCGGCGTCACGTCCGAGCTGGTGATACCCGAGTTGGCCGTTCCCACCACCGGGGTCGTGAGCACCCCGGCTATGCCCGCCGCGACCGCTGGAACTGGACCGTCCTCCCGCAGGCACAGCGTGACAGCGCCGGGAGCAAGCCAGCGGAGCAACTTTCCCGGATTCGGATCCCGGAACGTGGTACCGTCAAATAACCTTTGACAGCAAGGGTGGCGAGACGGGGGGTGGGGACTCCATGTCGCACACTTGCACGCTGAGGCGAATCTCCCAGTATTGGGTCCGGCTATGACGGAGGCCGATCAGCAGCTCTCCGACGTGTTGAGCGAATTCGCACGAACAATGCTCACCGACTTTCCCATCCAGGGGATCCTGGAGCACTTGGTGGAACGAATCGTTGACGTACTGCCAATAAGTGCAGCTGGAGTCACCCTCATCTCCCCCGCATCGCTCCCTCACCACGTCGCCGCGTCCGATAGCTCAGCGTTGAAATTCGAAGAGCTGCAGAGTGAGCTCGGCGAGGGTCCATGTATCGGCGCCTTCGTATCCGACCGGGCAGTGGTCGTGTCCGACCTCCGGACGGATGACCGTTACCGAATATTCGCATCGAAGGCAGTCGCGCTGGGCTTGGCCGCCGTGTTCACCTTTCCTCTTCGACAAGGTCCAAATCGGCTGGGTGCGCTCGACCTCTATCGGGACACACCGGGTAGGTTGAGTGTCGAAGAAATGGGCACGGCCCAAACCTTGGCCGATGTGACGTCCGCCTACCTGGTGAATGCACAAGGTCGGGCTGATCTCGAGGAGGCGTCCGCCCGATCTCATGAGCGGGCTGTCCATGACGCCCTCACGGGCCTGCCCAACCGTATCCTGCTCCTCGAGCGGATCGAGCACGCCATCGTCCGGAGTGGACGCTCGCGCAAGGTGGTGGCGGTTCTCTTCATCGACCTGGACGATTTCAAGAAGGTCAACGACGCCCACGGCCATCAGGTCGGCGACGAGCTCCTGTTGGCCGTGGCCGAGCGAATTTCCGTCGCCCTTCGCCCAGCCGACACCCTGGCCCGCCTGTCGGGGGACGAATTCGTGATCCTGTGCGAGGAGCTCGACGAGGTGGTCCAAGTCGAGACCATCGCCTCCCGAATCGTTGATGCGCTGGCCAAGCCTTTCTCACTTTCTGTTGCCGATATATCGATCTCTGCCAGCGTCGGCATTGCGTTCGCGGGTCAAACCAACCACGATCCCGAACAACTCCTCCACGCCGCCGATGTGGCCATGTACCAGATCAAGCGAAATGGTGGGGCCAACTATCAGATTCTCGATCTGCACTCACACCATCTGGACGAGCACCAATCCGGCCTTCAGAGTGCGCTGGGCAGAGCCGTGCAGCAAGAGGAGCTCCATATCGAGTATCAGCCTGTTGTGCGCACCAGCGATGGGAGAATCGATTCGGCGGAAGCCCTCCTCAGATGGGACCATCCCACTCGGGGGCTCATAGCGCCGACGACGTTGGTTCCTCTGGCCGAGCGGTCGGGGTTGATAGACGAGATCGGACGATGGGTATTCGAACGCGCCTGTGCCGATCGGAAGCGGTGGGGAGGCAGCACCAGGGAGGTCCCGATGGCCCTGAACATGTCAGCGCATCAGATCATGGCTCCAGATTGTGTGCCCATGGTGTGCCAGATCCTCGCCGATACTGAAACCGACCCCGGGCTTGTCACCATCGAGATCACCGAAGGGGCGTTGATTCGGGATACCGCGCGTGCACTCATCGTGCTCAATCGATTGAAGAAGTTGGGGCTGCAACTCGCGCTCGATGATTTCGGCACTGGATACTCGTCGCTCAGCTATCTCAAGCGGTATCCAATCGACGTTGTAAAGATCGACCAGAGCTTCATCGCCGATGTCGATCGGGACGAGTGCAGCCACGCCATCGTGTCGAAGACGATCGAGATGGCGCACCTGATGGACCTGAAGGTTGTATGCGAGGGAGTGGAGACGGCCCAACAGCATGTGGCTCTGGTCGCGCTGGGAAGCGATTTCTGCCAGGGCTTTTACTTTGCGCGACCGATGGGGTCCGACACGCTCGATCAACTGATGAGTTTGCGCCAATTGAAGCGCCCAACTCGTGCCCACGTCACGCCGTCAGCATCGAGGCTGAGGTGACTGTCGACTTGCCACCCGTTGGGGATGTCATCGGCGCTCTTCCGTTCGAACCCCCGGAGGGCTGCATCGATGCGTGATCTGGATCCACAAGAGCTTTCGCTCCTGGGCTTGGAACCGTTGAGCGTGTTGATCGTCGATGATGCCGCTTCAACGCGTCGGTTCCTCCGGGCGGTGCTCGAACACAGCCCGCAATTCGAGGTCGCCGGTGAAGCCCATGACGGCGATGTCGCCATTGAGCAAGCTGAGCTCCTCCAGCCCGACCTCGTGCTTCTCGACCTGTCGATGCCGCAGTTGGACGGTGCAAGCGCGTTGAACGGGATCGTGGGAGCCGCACCGGGGGCGAAGGTGATCATCTTCTCCGCCCTGGACCCGGCAGCAGGCACGGCGCTGCTCGACGCCGGCGCGGCCGGATTCGTCCCGAAGGGGGTGGCACCATTCGACCTTCTCAAGAGGCTCGAAAGCATTGTCGCCCGACCGGCCACGTTCGATGTCAGTACCAGTTGGGAGCGAACGAGTTGGGAACGAAGCTCCAGGGAACCGGAGATGAAGACACCCAACATCCCCCACCCTGGGGTCGTCATGTACGGAGGCGATCCCATGATCCGCAAGATGTTGGGGAGAATGTTCAGGGTCTGTGAAGTCGATGTCGTCGCCGAGACATATACGGCACCGATCCTGCTCGCCGTTGTCGATCTGACCCAACCGAAGTTCGTCGTACTCGATCTGTCGGCCAAGGGTGCTCCGGGAGCGGCGGTGGTCTCTGAGATCCGCCTGCGCTCCCCCCGGTCGGTCGTCGTCGTGTATGCGGAGTCCGTCGAGTGGGAAGAAAGGGCCATGGAGGCCGGTGCCGCCGTCTTTGTCACGCAACCTCGGATCGACCACCTGGCCGCCCGGATCCACCAATTGGTGGTGAGTCGATGACTGCAGATACCAGTGCCGTCGGTGCCACCGCTGGGGCGCGGGAGGAGTCGGACACTCCGACCACCGAGGGTGGAGAGCGTGCGGACTCCGGCAGGCACCTTCGCTGTGTTCTCGTGGCGGACCAATGGTGACGTGGCGCCGGATTGAAAGAGCGTCGTCGAAGCTCGCCCCTGTGGCCGCTGAATCCAACGCTGGCGGTCAAGCTCGTGATGATCAGCCCTCGGCCGACCGGCTGAAACAGGTCACCGACGTCGCTCCCATCGGCATCTTTCAGACCGACGAATGGTACAAGTACATCTACACCAACCCCCGGTGGTCGGAGATCACGGGAGTGGGTCCGGATCAGGCCGCCGGTAGCGCTCTGGACAGCGTCATCGCCTCGGAGCTCCGGTCCGACCTCATGGGCCAGCTCGACCTGCCGGGGGAGACCGGTGCCGAGCTCTCCTACCGGTTCGAGATACCGAGGTCGGATGCCAAACCGCGAATCGCGCAGATGACTGCGGTTGCCATTCCTGACCGCGACGGGGGAAGGGCCGGGCTGATCGGGATCGTCGCCGACGTCACCGCTGAGGCCGAGGTGGAAGCGGCCATGTCCGGCGCCCGGGACACGGCCGACACCGCTTCCCGGTTGAAGTCGGATTTTCTGGCCAATATGAGCCATGAGATCCGGACCCCGATGAACGGAGTCATCGGAATGACGGACCTTCTCCTCGAGACCGATCTCGATCCTCGCCAGCGTGACTACGCGCAGACGGTTCGTAACTCGGGGGAGGCGCTTCTCACCATCATCAATGACATTCTCGACTTCTCGAAGGTCGAGGCGGGCATGCTCACCATCGCCCATGACGACTTCGCCCTGCGTTCTGTGGTCGACGACGTTGCAGACCTGCTGGCCAGCTCGGCGCAGTCAAAGGGCATCGAGCTGGTCGGGGTCGTCGATGCATCGGTTCCCGATGTGGTGAGAGGAGACGCGGGCCGTCTCCGCCAGATCCTGATGAACCTGGTTGACAACGCCGTCAAATTCACCCAGTCGGGCGAAGTGGTCATTCGCGTCTCCGAGCACGAAGTTGAAGGCGGGCCGTCCATGCTGCGCTTCGAGGTCCGCGACACCGGAGATGGTATTGAACCCGAGAAGATAGGGGTGATCTTCCAGCCATTCGTCCAGGCCGACCCGACGACGTCTCGGGAGTTTGGAGGAACTGGGCTCGGGCTGGCCATCACCGCCCAACTCGTCACGCTCATGGGAGGCGACTTCGGTGTGACCAGCCGACCGGGTGAGGGGAGCACCTTCTGGTTCACCATTCCTGCTCGCGCCACCACCTGGGACGCCTGCGGATCTGCCTCGGTCCATGCCCATCTCGCCGGGCATTCGGTACTGGTCGTGGACGACAACGCCTCGCAGCGCGCCGTGCTCTCCGAGCATCTCGTCGGATGGGGCATGGCGGTCACGGCCGTCGACGGCAGTCGGACCGCTCTGGCCGCGATGCGGGATGCGGCCGCAGATGGGGCGCCCTTTGCCATTGCTCTTCTCGATCGATGCATGCCGGGTATGGGTGGGATCGAGCTGAAGGACGTCATCATCGCCGACGCCACGCCGACCACTGCGTTGGTGCTCATGACCGACCTGGCCTGGCGGCAGCACGTGGACAATCCCGAGGCTGTTGGATTCTGTGCCGTGCTCTCCAAACCTGTCCATGCCAGCAACCTGAAGGACTGCCTGTATGCGGCCCTCAATGTCGCGGACGGTGTTGCCGTCCAGTCGGCGCCGCAGCAGGAAACGATCGCCGGGTCCAAGGTCGGGCGGATCCTTCTGGCCGAGGACAATCTCGTCAATCGGGAGGTGGCCGTGGCCATGCTCTCGTGGGCCGGTTATCAGGTGGACACCGTGCCCGATGGGGTAGCCGCCGTGGAGGCCAACAGATCGCAGCACTACGACCTCATACTGATGGACTGCCAGATGCCGGAGTTGAGCGGATACGAGGCGACGGCCGCCATCAGGGCTGCGGAGGGCACCTCGGGCCACACGCCCATCGTGGCCATGACTGCCGGGGCGCGCTCGGAGGACCGGGACCTCTGTCTGGCCTCGGGCATGGACAGCTATCTGGCCAAACCGGTCAAGAAGGATGACCTCTTGGACCTGGTGGCCGCTTCGATGAGTCATCGCCCGCAGGTTTCGGACGAGACCCCGGGCGGTGGGGCCGAGGCCACTGACGCTCCCGTTCTCGATCGAGCTCACTTCGATGAAGTGTGTGACCTCGGTCACCTCTACGAGGAGAACTTCGTCGCCGAGCTCGTCGGACAGTTCATCTACGACTCGGAGTGGCGGATCGCGGAGCTCAAGTGCGCGCTGGAGGCCGACAAGGCACCTGACGTCGGTCGCCATGCCGGAGTGATCCAAACGAGCAGCGCTCAGCTGGGTGGAAGGCGGCTCGCCCAGGCATGCCGGGTCCTCCGACAGCGGTCCGCGGCCGACCGGCAATCGAGGGATCAGGGCGATTTCGCGGAGATCGAGGACGCCTTCGAGGAGCTGCGCCGTGAGTTGGCGCAGCGGGTGATGGCCGGAGGCCGACCACCGCGCCGCCGTCGGCGCGACGACCTCGCCGCCGTCTCGTCTGGGGATGATGGTGCTGACGGCATCACGGTCATCGATCCGACCCTGGTCCGATCCCACCCGATGGGGCAGAGGGCCAACAACTGCATCCTGATGGCCCAGGACAATCCGATCAGCCAGCGAATTGCAAGGGCGATGTTCGAGAAGCTGGGCCACGAAGTCGACGCAGTCTCTGACGGAGAGGCGGCGGTGGCGGCGGCAATCCTCCGGCCGTACCGGGCCATCTTCATCGATTGCAACCTGCCCACCCGGGGCGGCTACCAGGCGACCGATGAGATCCGACGTCTGAAGGGAGCATCCCGCCGGACCCCGATCATCGCCATCACCGAGTCTCTCGCCTCCGCCGAAAAGCAACGATGCGAGACAGCCGGGATGGACGATCTGATCGCCACTCCCTTCAGTCTGGAGTCGATCGCCGAGGCGTTGACCCACTGGCCACGGAGACGGTCAGCGTCCACGGATGCTTCCGATCCCGAAGACGTCGACAGTGCCGTCGGTCCCGTTCGGTCTCTGGCCCCAGCGCTGAACCTCAACGTCCTCGATCAGTTGGAGCGCCTGGGCGAGTCGGCCGGGGAGGATCTCGTCGGTCGGTTGGCCACCCAGTTCCTGGCCGACGCCGAATGTCGCATCGCCGAGCTGCGCCGCGCTGTTGCCGACGCCGACTCGGATGCAGTGAGCCGATCGGCCCACAATCTGTGCGGGTCCAGCGCGAACCTGGGCGCCAGCGAGCTGTCCCGCTTGTGCTCGACGTTCGGCGCGGACGGCGGGCCGGGGTCGTCCCGCGACGAGCAGGTTCTCGAGGAAGTTGAATCGGAGCTGGAGCGTGTCAGGTCCGCCTTCGAGGTGCGGTCCTTGAGCCGATAACGGTGCGGTCACGGAGGGCGCGGCTACGTTTTGGACCGTGGCCGACGAGGGACACTGGGTCAGGTGGCACGAACCGTACGAAGACCCCACCTCCTTTCTGAGTCGGCGCCTCTCCGTCGTCCAGAAGAGACTTCGACAGGCGCTCGACCAGTGCCCGCGTGGCCGGATCCGACTCATCAGCCTCTGCGCCGGACAAGGACGCGACGTCATCGGAGTCCTGGCTGACCACCAGCGACGTGACGATGTGCATGCTCTCCTCGTCGAGCTCGATGCCCGTCTGACCGATCATGCCCGGTTGGCGGCCGAGGAGCTCGGACTCACCACTGTCGAGATTCGACAGGGGGATGCAGCGCGTACCTCTGCGTACACCGACGCCGTTCCTGCTGACGTCGTCATGGCCTGTGGGGTGTTCGGCAACATCAGCGACCAGGACATCCACGCCACCGTGGCCATGTTCCCGAGTCTGTTGGCCACCGGGGGTGCCGTCATCTGGACCAGGCACCGGCTCGAACCCGATCTGACTCCCTCCATCCGGGCATGGTTCGAAGGCGCCGGTTTCGAGGAAGTTGCGTTCGACACGGAGGAGGGGACGTTCTTCAGTGTGGGGACACACCGTCTGAAGGTGCCTCCGCTGCCGTTCGATCCGAATCAGACCATGTTCACCTTCTTCGGTGATGGTTCGGAGGCCCACCGGTAGCAGGTGCGCGCCGGCGGGAGCAGGGCCTGTTCGACCGCCCCGGCCCGTCAGCCTCTCAGTGGATCGGCAAGGAAGGCCAGGAGCTTGGTTCGGCGACGGTGGGCCAAGCGCCCGCCGAGACGATGACCACCCACCGAGCACACAATCGAGACGACACAGGCCAGGGCTACACCCCATCCGAGGTCGCGGTCGGGCAACCGCTGCGTCAGGCCATGTTTCGACGTGAATCCCCACAGGAGCAGTGACGGGACCATGAGCAGTCCGGCCAGAAGGGGGACCAGGCCGTACGGGGTGATGGCCAGAGCGATCCATCGCACCAACATCCGTAGTGGTGGGCGGCGGTGCTCCCAACGGACGCGCAGGGGCATGGGGTGGTAGGGAAAGACGATTCCCACCCACGCCGAGATGCCCAGGGCACCGAAGGGCACGACGCCGATCCACACGATCGTGTACAGGATCGACAACATGTCCTGGTTCACGAGCCCGACGATCACCGCCACCACCGAGCAGACCGGAGTGACCAACCCCCACAGGACGATGTTCTTGGCGTACAGCAATCGGCGGAACATCACCGGATCGTCGATTGCCGCCATGACCCTCCGTGCATCCGGGCCGAGCACGTTGGTTGCCGGCACGTCGGAGTACATCCAGGCCGCGAGCACCAGGGCGAAGGCCAGCGGGCCGTGCAGCGTGAACACATCGTCGCGTAAGGCGAGAGGGAGGAAGAACCAGGCGGAGCTCATGAGGGCGCCGTTGACCGCCACGGTGATGAGGGTTTCGTAGGGTGGCTCGAGAGTCAGCGCGATCTGGGCCCGTACCGCGTCCCGCAGCGTGGCCGGGAGGGTGACGGCGGCCTGTTCAGTGGTCATGCGTCCCTCCGGCGCCCAGCCGACACGCCGGCCGAAATGGCCACAAGACGTGGCGCCGGCCGATCACCGAACTGGTCAACGTGCATCGACGACGTCCACTCCGCGACCTTACAAGGTGGCCATCGACCCATGGTCGCATGGCGCCCTTCCGGCCTCAGCGCCACCGCTCGGTAAGCTCACGGGCGCCCCGGTTGGGCCCACCCGACCAAGGCCGTCGGCAGGCAGGTCCGGAACGGCCGTCACCGGGCATCGACGAAAGTGAGCCAGGTCATGCAATTCGGGATCATCCCTCCGGTCCGCTCGGGGGTCACCGCCGACCCCGTGTGGATGACCTCGTTCGCACGCCACGCTGAGCAGTGCGGTTTCGAGTCGATCGTCCTGGTGGAGCACGCGGTGGTCGTGTCCGACTACCAGAGCACCTACCCCTACGCGGCCTCGGGGAAGATGCCCTTGCCGGATGACTGCCGGATCCCCGACCCGCTCGATCTCCTGGCCTATCTGGCCGCTGTCACCGAGCACCTCGGATTGGCCACCGGGGTACTGGTGCTTCCCAATCACCATCCGGTGGTACTGGCCAAGAGGATCGCCACCATCGACGTCCTGTCCGCCGGCCGGGTGCGGCTGTGCGTGGGGGTGGGATGGATGGACGAGGAGCTCCGGGCCACCGGGGCCGACCCGCGTAGTCGGGGACGGCGTACCGACGAGACCATCGCCGCCATGCGGGCGCTGTGGTCCGACTCGGGACCTTCAGGGGCCGACTTCTCCGGTGAGTTCTTCTCGTTCCGGCACGCCCACTCGTATCCCAAGCCGGCACAACCGGGCGGTGTGCCCATCCACATCGGGGGTCACAGCGAGGCCGCCGCCCGCAGAGCCGGCCGCCTCGGAGACGGGTTCCAGCCCTTGGGCCTGGCGGCCGCGGATCTGGGCGTGCGCATGGCCCAGCTCCGCCAGTCGGCCGAGGAGGCCGGGCGCGACCCCGCCACCATCGAGCTGACCCTGTCCGGGTACCTCCCGACCACTTCGGAGCAGGACATCGACGAGGCCCGATCGGTGGGGGCGGCCCGTCTGGTCGTCTCGACCTCGATGACCGACGACCTGGCTCAGGTCCACGACGAGATGTCGGCTTTCGCCGAACGGTTCGCCCTGGAGCCCGCCGACCGCAGTCACCACCGCCCGTGAGCCCGGCCGGCCAGCCCGCCGACGGGCTCCTGGCCATCGAGGAGCTCCGTACCCTGTCCACGGAGTACGGGGCCGCGGCCGACGATCGTGACGGCGAGCGGTTCGCCGGGCTCTTCGTGGCCGACGGTGAGCTCGTGGTCCCGAACTTCCCCGAGGACCTGCGCCCGGTGATCACCCGGTCCGGCTACGACTCCCTGCGCCGGGTGCCGGACCGCCTCCGGGTCTACGCCCGGACATTCCACCAGATGTCCAACCACCGCTACGTCGTGGACGGAACGACCGCCACCGGGACGGTCCTGTGCGTGGCCCACCACGCCTCCGCGGCAGAGGGGTCGGCCGGAGGCGGCGGGACGGACACGGTCTGGTTCATCCGGTACCACGACACCTATCGGTCCACCGAATCGGGCTGGAGGTTCGCCCGGCGTGAGCTCCATCTCCAGTGGGTCGAGGAGCGGGCCATCGCCTCCCCCGGCGTCCTCCCCCCGGTGGACGCTCCTGCCGACTGACGTTCAGGCGGCGGGCACCGGCTGCGGCGGGGGAGGGCCGGCGTAGCGCGCCGCCGGGCGGATGAGGCGGTTGTCGGCGGCCTGCTCCATGACATGGGTGGCCCAGCCGATGGTGCGGCTGGAGGCGAAGGTCGGGGTGAACATCTCGCGGGGTATGCCACAGGTGTGCATCACCACACCGGCGAAGAACTCGACGTTGGTGTACAGCTGGCGCCCGGGCTTGAGCTCGGCCAGCACGTCGACCGTTGTCCGTTCCACCTGCTCAGCGAACTCGACGAGGTCACCGCCGAGGCTCCGGGCCACGTCCCGCAAGAAGACCGACCGCGGGTCGTCCGTCTTGTAGACACGATGGCCGAAGCCCATGATCCGGTCGCCGCGGGTGACCGCGTCGCGGATCCACGGCTCCGCCCGGTCCGGCGTCCCGATGGAGTCGAGCATGGCCAGCGCACGGCTGGGGGCGCCTCCGTGCAGCGGTCCTGACAGCGCCCCGATGGCCCCGACGACAGATGCGGCCAGGTCGGCACCCGTGGACGTGATCACCCGGGCCGCGAAGGTGGATGCATTGAACCCGTGGTCGATGGTGAGCACCAGGTACTCCTCGATGGCCCGCACATGGGCAGCCGGAGCCTCGCGACCGAGGAGCATCCACAGGTAGTTGGCGGCGTACCCGAGGTCCTCACGCGGCGGGACCGGCTCCTTGCCCTGCTGCAGGCGGAACACGGCGGTCAGCAGGGTAGGGACGACGGCGCACAGCCGCAGGGCCTGTGACCTCAATTCGTGGTGGTCGACGTCGTGGGTGGGGCGCCAACCGAGCTCGGCGCCCAGGATGGAGACGCCGGTGCGCAGGACGTCGAGCGGGGTGCCCATGGTGGCCAGGGTGGGGAGCATGGCGGCCAGCCCGCCGGGGATGGCTCGCAGGCCGGCCACCTCGTCGGTGAACCGGACCGATTCGGCCCGGTCGGGCAGTTCCCCGTCGAAGAGCAGCTTCCAGACATCTTCGAGCGACCGTCGCGCGGCCAGCTCGGTGGCCGAGTACTGGCGGTAGTGGAAGAACCCTTCCTTGCCCCGGACGTCGCCCACCGACGTCTCGGCCACGACCACGCCTTCGAGCCCACGGGGCACATCGGCGCTGACCTCGTCGGCCGGCCGGATCTGCGCCACCGTCAGCAGGTCGCGGATGGAGACCACGCCGACCAATCGGCCCTCGTCGACGACGGGGAGATGCCGGTACTGGTGATGGGTCAGACCCGACCACGCCTCGACCACCTCGTCGTCGGGGCTGAGGACGTCCGGATCGGCGGTCATCCACCGCCGCACCGAATCGGCCCGCGAATCGGCCCTGGTGGCCGCGGCCCGGAGCAGATCCCGCTCGGTCAGGATGCCGGCGATGGCGGGCCCGTCGGTCACCACCACGGACCCGATCTGCCGGCTGTTCATGAGGAAGGTGGCCTCGGTCAACGATGCGTCGACATCGCAGGTGACCGGGGGGGACGACATCAGCTCCTGTACGGCGGTGGCCATCGGTTTCTCCTCGTCCGGGCGGACCTTCCGCCCTGTCTCGTCTGATCGGTTCGCTCCCACCAGTGTGACGTCCGTGGCTCCTTGTGTAAATATTGATCAAGTCAATATCGACGCCTAGGATGGCCGGCGTGGAACGGATGCTGGAGAGCGATGAGGCCGCCCGCCGGCTCGGCGTGAAGGTGTCGACGCTCTACGCCTACGTGAGCCGCGGCCTGTTGGTCTCGCATCGGGCGGCCAGCGGACGCCGGAGCCTGTTCGACATGGACGAGGTGGAGCGGTTGGCCCGCCGGTCACGGCAGGGCAAGGCCGTCGAGACCCGCATGGTCACCGTCACCACCGGTATCACCCAGCTCACCGACGACGGCCCCATCTACCGGGGCCGGCGGGCGACCGACCTGGCCACCATCTGGCGCTACGAGCAGGTGGCCGAATGGCTGTGGAGCACCGGCGGTCATGACCGGGAACCCCGCCCCGACGACTGGTCACCGCTGGCCCTGGGCCGGCCGCCGGACCTCGGCCCGTCCGACCGGATCCGCTGGGCGGTGGTGATGGCCGGCGCCCGCGACCCCTTGCGCGCCGATCTTCGGCCGGAGACGGTGGTCCGCACGGCCAGGCGGGTGACGGCGTCAATGGTCGACGTGCTGGCCGTGGCCGTAGCCGAGGCCGGCGGCCGGTCGGCATCCGCGGCGGCCGGCGACATGGACCTTGCCGGTTCGATGGCCGCGCACCTGGCGTCGGCCCTGACCGCCGACCCGACCCCGGACGTCATCCGGGCGGTCAACGCGGCCATGGTGCTGATGGCCGACCACGAGCTGGCCACCTCGACCATGGCGGTACGGATCGCGGCCTCCACCCGGGCCGACGTGTACGACGCCGTGCTGGCCGGGCTCGGGACCATCGGCGGCCCGCTGCACGGTGGAGCCAGCCAACTCGCCTATTCGCTTCTGGTCGATGCCGAGCGCGACGGGCCCGAGCGCGCGCTCGACGACACCCTCCGATGGCAGGGCAACCTCCCCGGCTTCGGGCACACGGTCTACAAGCACGGCGACGCCCGCTTCTCCGTGCTCCTCCACCTGTTCGAACAGCTGGCCACCCCCGATCAGATCAGGACCGTCGGTGCCCTCATCGAGTTGGCCGCCGCCCATTCCATTCCTCTCCCCAACGTCGACCTCGGCATGGCCGCCATCGCCTGGTCGACAGGGATGGCGTCGGATGCCGGCCGCACGCTGTTCACGGTGGCACGGGTCGCCGGGTGGGTGGCCCACTACCTCGAGGAACTGAGAGAGCGACCGCTCCGCTACCGGGCCCGCGCCGTCTACGCCACACCTGGCCGGCACTGACGGCTCGGCTCCGCAGGGCGGCACAGCCCGTCGGCGGTCTGGCCCGGCTGCCGGCCCGCCGGAGGAGCCGGTGCGACGGCGGAACGGACCAGGCCCACAGGACGGGACCGGTCCGAAGACCTACGCTCTCCCAATGGTCCTTCCCGCGCCCAGCCCCGATCGCACGTGCCTGGTGACCGGAGCCTCCTCCGGGATCGGCGCCGAGATCGCCCGCCTGCTCGCCGGGCGGGGGCTCGGGGTCACGCTGGTGGCCCGTCGTCAGGAGAAGCTGCGAGCGCTGGCCGACGAACTGGCCACCGCCCACGGCGTCCGGGCCGAGGTGATCGTCGCCGACCTGGCTGACGAAGCGTCGCGGAGCGCCATCGCCTCCGAGCTCGACACCCGGTCGCTGTCGGTCAACGTGCTCGTGAACAACGCGGGATTCTCGACCATGGGCCCGGTCTACCGTTCCGACCCGGCTGCCGAGGTGGCCATGGTCCGTACCGACGTCGAAGCAGTGGTCCATCTGTGCTCGCTGTTCCTACCCGGGATGGTCGAGCGCCGGAGCGGCGCCGTGCTCAACGTGGCGTCGACCGCGGCCTTCCAGCCCCTTCCCGGTCAGGCCGGCTACGGGGCCGGCAAGGCCTTCGTGCTCTCCTACAGCCATGCCCTCCGGGGCGAGTTGAGAGGCAAGGGCGTGGCGGTGACCGTGCTCTGCCCGGGACCGGTGGAGACCGGATTCGCGGCCGCCGCCGGCATCTCCGACGAGGAGGCGGCCGGTGCCATGCCGAAGATGATGTGGCTGCCGGCGGCCGACGTGGCCAGGGCGGCCGTCGCCGGGTTGGATGCCGACCGGGCGGTGGTCATCCCCGGCCTGGCCAACCGGCTTACGGCCGCCGCCGGGTGGCTCTCACCGCGCAGCGTGCTCGTGCCCATGGTGGCCCGGCGCCATCCCGCGCTCGGCCACTGAGAGTCGGCCGCCGGACCCGCCGGCCCTAGGGCGGACCGAGGATGTAGTGGCCCGACGTCGGGTGGTGATACCAGCCTCCGGCGGCATGGGTGCCACCGTCGACGTGCAACGTCTGTCCGGTCACGTAGCTGGAGAGGTCGGAGGCGAGGAACACGGCAGCACCGCCCATCTCGTCGACGTGGCCGACCCTCCCCATGGGGACGACGTGCCCGAAGTGCTCGTGACTGCCGGGCGGGGCGACCGCCGCCAGCCCTTCGGTGAAGGTGATGTCCGGGGCCAGGGCGTTGACCCTGATCCCGTGGGGTGCGAGCTCGAGGGCGATCGTCTTCGTGAAGTTGATCACCCCGGCCTTGGCCGCCGCGTAGGCGGCGTAGCCAGGGGCCGCCCGTACGCCTTCGATGGAGGTCACGTTGATGATGCTGCCCGGCAGTCCGGCCGCCACCATGGCCTGTGCCGCCCGGTGGGTACACAGCATGACGTGCTTGAGATTGGCCCGGTACAGGGCGTCCCAACCCTTCTCCCTGCTCTCGAGAAAGGGGACCGAGAACACTCCGCCGGCATTGTTGACCAGAATCTGGACCTCACCGAGCTCGTCGCGGGTGCGGGCCAGCGCCGCATCCACCTCGGAACTCTCGCGCACGTCCACGGTGAGCCCGAGGCCGCCGAACTCTGCCGCGGCGACCTCGCAGGTCTCCGGATCGCGCTCCCAGATCGCCACCGTTGCACCGAAGGCGGCCAGCGTCCCGGCCACGCCGCGCCCGATGCCCGATCCGCCGCCGGTGACGACCGCGACCTTTCCGGTGAGAAGGACTGCGTCGGGGGTCAAGGTCATCGGATGGACTCTAGTGCTGCAGCCGGCAACTCCCGAAGGCTCCCGGTCGGGCACCGCGGGGGGATGCCACGGCTCCTGTCCTCGGGGCTGTTGACTCTGCCCTACGGGAAGGGTCCATGCTCTAGGCGTGGACGAACTGTTGAGCATCGGCGACTTCTCGGCTCGGTGCGGCCTGTCGGCCAAGATGCTGCGCTCCTACGCCGCCGCCGGACTCCTGGTCCCGGCCGCCGTCGACGGTTCGTCGGGTTACCGCTACTACTCCACCGGCCAGCTGCACAGAGCCCGGGTCATCGCTCTCCTGCGCCGCGCCGGGATAGCCATCGATGACATCGCCGAGTTCTTCGGCACGCTCGATCCGGACACACTCGATCGCTGGGACCGACAGATCGTGAGCGAGTCGAAGGCCCGGCGCCAGGCCTTGGTCCAGGCTCGGGCCGCCCTGACGTTGGGTCAGGCACCCCCTCCGGCTCAGCGGGAGACCTCGAGGAAAGGAAGTCAGGTGACACACACGCTTGTGACCGGAGCTGCCACCCATACAGGTGGACGCGACTCCAACCAGGACGCCGTGTTGGTGGGTGAGGGACTGTTCGCGGTGGCAGATGGCCTGGGTGGCCTCCAGAACGGTGATGCCGCCAGCCGGCTCGCCCTGGACACACTCGGCGCCGCCTTCTCTGCGGATCGCACCGTCTCGGGGCTGCTCGACGGTTGCCGAGATGCCAATCGCGCCGTCTGGCGGCAGGCCAACGGCCAGGAGGCAACCATGGGGACCACGGTGGTGGCCCTGGCGATGACCTCGGACGCGGCGGCCATCGTCCTCCATGTCGGCGACTCGCGCCTCTATCGCTTTCGGAAGGGGCGAGTGGAACAGCTGACCCACGACCACACGGTCATCGCCGATCTGATCCGCGCCGGCGACCTCAGTGAAGAGGACGCCCAGACCCATCCGTATCGGTACGTCCTCACTCGGGCCATCGGCGTCCTCCCGGACGTGGACATCGACCACGCCGGAGTTTCGTGCCAGCCCGGCGACCGACTGGTGCTGTGCAGCGACGGTCTCTTCAAAGCCCTCTCCACCGCCCAGCTCGTCACCGTGCTGGCATCGGAGCTCGAACCCCAGCAGTCCGCCGACGAATTGGTCGCACGAGCGGTGGAGCACGACGCGGAGGACAATGTCACCGCCCTGCTCGTCGACGTGTCCTGAGGCCGGCGGAGGCGAGCCGCTCGGCGCAGACGCCCGGGTTGGGCGCCAGACGGACAACTGGCTGACCGTGCAGAGGGCCTCTGTGACCGCGGGCCCAGGTGGGCACCGGACCGCTCAAGCCCGATTCCGAATCGGCCGATGCCATGGATGCCGGGTCCGCTGAGAGCTTCGAGCGGCAGAACTCAGCGGACCCGGTGCCCGCAGGGGCCGCCTCCGGCCTCCGGCATTTCCGGCCGGACGGGGTGGTTCCGGCCGGGGGTGCGAACTGGGATGTACTCCGAGGCCACACTGTGGCACGGTGGCCCGGTGCGAGGGTATGAACGGTTCGCCCGCTTCTACGACGCGGCGATGGATGACCCAGCGCCCCGGGCGGCGCGCGTGCTCGATTTCATCGACCGCTATCGGCCTGATGCGACCACGCTCCTCGAGCTCGGCTGCGGTACCGGATCCATCCTCGCCCATCTCACGACCGTTCGTTCTCTGACCGGCCTGGACCAGTCGCCGGAGATGTTGGACCTGGCCCGACGCAAGGTCCCGAGGGCCCGCTTGATCGAGGGGGACATGAGCTCGTTCGCTCTCGGGCAACGGTTCGACGTGATCATCTGCGTGTTCGACAGTCTCAACCATCTCCTCACCTTCGACGCATGGGAGTCGACGTTTGCCGCGGTGTACGACCACCTCGATGAAGGGGGGCTGTTCATCCTCGACGTCAACACCGTGGGCGAGCTCCGTCGCCTGGGTGAAGAGCCCCCGTGGGTGTACGAGTTCGACGACAACGTGCTCATCATGGATGTTTCGCTGGCCGAGGACGGCCTGTCGCTCTGGGACATCCGGATCTTCGAACATGTGGGTGAGTCCCAGTACCTCCTCCATCATGAAGAGATCGGTGAGCTCGGGGTCGGCCTCTCCCGTCTCCGTGCGTCGTTGGCCACGCGGTTTGCGCTTCTGGAGGAGGTGAGCGACGTGGGTGGCCGGGCCACCGACGACTCCGTCAAGGCCCATTTCGCCCTCCGCCGGTTGTCCTCGCCGCACTGACGCTGTCTACGTCGACGCCGCGCACGCGCAGCCACTGCACGCGCCGCGACAGTGCGCGGGCAGCGCTACTGCACGAGCAGGGTCACGCAGGCATTGGCGCCGCGCCCGATGACATGGGCCAAACCGACTCGGGCACCCTCCACCTGGCGGGCGCCGGCCGTTCCCCGCAATTGCCGGACCAGTTCGACGACTTGACCCAACGCCGAGGCGCCCAGTGGCTCGCCCTTCGACAGCAGCCCGCCCGAGGGGTTGATGGGCAGCCGCCCGCCGATCAGGGCATCGTGCCGGGCCAGGATGTCGGCCTGTTCGCCGGGCGCGCACAGTCCGAGTTCCGCCCAGGCCAGCAGCTCGCGCGCTGCATCCGTGTCCTGGCACTCGACCACATCGACATCCTCGGGTCCCAGGCCGGCCTGGTTGTAGGCGTCGCCGGCGGCGAGCGTCGTCGGTGGTGTGACCGCGGTGTCGTCGATCCCGGAGAGCGGCGAGTCCTCACCCAGGACGTTGCCGGGCAGGTGCGAGCGGAGCGAGATCCCGGCCAGTCGGGGACCGTTCGCGTCGCGCTCCAGGACGACCGCGGCGGCACCTTCGTTGGGTGAGCAGAGCATGAACAGGGTGAGCGGCGGACAGATCATTCTCGCAGCCAGGACTTCGTCAACCGTCACCGCCTTGCGGAACATGGCGTCCGGGTTGTCGACCCCGTGGCGGCGGTTCTTCACGACGACCTGGGCCAGATGCCCGACCGTGAGGCCGGTGTCGTGGAGCAACCGTTGGGCCCGCAGCGCGAAGTACGCCGGCGCCGGGGTGAGGCCGGCGGCTTCCTGCCACGGGGCGAAGAACGACGAGCGAATGATGCCCTTCGGCATCTTCTCGATGCCGAAGGCGAGGACCCGGTCGTGTTGACCCGAGGCGATCGATGCGGCCGCCAGTTGCAGCGCCGCACCGCCCGATGCACATCCGGCCTCGACATCGTAGATGGGGATGCCCGTGCCGGCCAACGGACCGAGGACCCGATGCCCGGCCGCGACCCCCCCGTAGGCCGTGCCGCAGAACGCCGCCTGCAGGTCGCGGGCGGCGATGCCCGCCTCGCCGAGTGCCGCCCGTACGGCCACGACGCCCATGCCCGGACCCGTCATCCCGTCGAAACGGCCGAACGGATGGATGCCCACCCCGGTGATCCTCACCTCGTTCACGAACGGAACACCCAGGTCAGCACCGGCTCTCCGTCCGGGCCGGGAACCTCTTGGCCATCCAGTCGGACATGGGCGCCGGGGGTGAGGCCCGCCCCGGCGAGACGGGAGACGACACGGAGCAGGGGCTGTCCGTCGAGCTCCACGATCCCGAGTCCGTAGGGGACCGGTCCCGTATAGCCCGGCGGCGGCACGTTGACCATCGTGTGCAACCAGACGGTCCCGGTTCGGGGCAGGTCGATCGGCTCGACGTCATCGGCGCCGGTGAAAGGACAGACCGGGGCCAGGGGGAAATGCCTGAGCCCGCTGCTCGGTGACCAGCCGCCGAGCAGGGTGGGACCGCCGGCGTCGACGCGCATGACGAGGGGTTCGATGGGCGGCAACGGCACGCGTGGACTATGGCACACCCACGTGTCCGTTGTGGGAAATGCTGGCGACGGCGCCGGGATCTGAGCGGTGTGCGCCGGGGACTCGAGCGGGCCCTCTGCGAACGGGGAGAACGCGTCCGGTCGACCTGGAGCCCGGAGATGGGCCGGGCGGATGTGCACTAATCTCGCCCCGTCGGGTGTCAGCCGAGGAGGGGTCATGGACGGCGTGCTGCGAACTCCCGACGAGCGCTTCGCCGACCTGCCCGGGTACCCGTTCGAGCCTCACTACGCCATGGTGAGCGCCGCCGGTCTTCCTCCTGTGCGCATGCACTACGTCGACACGGGCCCGACCGACGGGGAGGCCGTTCTCTTGTTGCACGGCCAGCCCACCTGGTCCTACTTGTACCGCACGGTCATCCCGGTGCTCACCGCGGCCGGTCTGCGGGTGATCGCCCCCGACCACATCGGATTCGGGCGTTCCGACAAGCTCGTCGAGCGCACCGACTACACGCTGGCCCGCCACATCGAATGGCTGCAGAGCTTGATCTCGACGCTCGACCTGCGCGGGGTCACCCTGGTGGTCCAGGACTGGGGTGGGCCCATCGGGCTCAGCGCCCTGGCCGCCGATCCCGACCGCTTCGCCCGGGTGGTGGCGGCCAACACCGTCCTTCACACCGCCGATCCCGCACTGGCCGAACGGCTGGTGTGGGCCAACTACGGGCTCGGTGACAGTCGGGTGGTACTGGAGGAGGCACTCGTGAACTACCTCCTCTTCTACTACCGCGCCCCCGACATCGTGGCCAGCTTCTTCCTGGACGCCGTGGCCGGCCCGCTTCCTCCCGGCGTGCTGGCCGCCTACGACGCTCCGTTCCCCGACGCCACCTACAAGGCGGGGCTCCGGCAGTTGACCGGTCTGATGCCCCTCACCCGCAATGACCCCGGTGCGGCTATCGGCCGGGCCACCTGGGCGGCACTGGCCGATTTCGAACGGCCGTTCCTCACCGCCTACTCGGACGGGGACCCGGCCACCGCGGGGTGGGCCGAGGTCTTCCAGGAGCGTGTTCCCGGGGCCAGGGGCCGGCCCCACACCGTGATCAACGGGGCCGGTCACTTCCTGCAGGAGCAGAAGGGCGCCGAATTGGGCCGGGTCATCGTCGACCTGGTCGCGGCCACCCCGCTCACCTGACCCACCGAGCCGTCCGTCCTTCGTTCGTCCGCTCCTCCATCAGGTCCGAGCTGTCCGCCTACCTCCCCGAGAACCCCAGTCGAGGGTTACGCGGAGCGGCGAAAACAGCCGCCGTTCGTTCGCCTGACTGGATCCCGCTACGGAGGGCCTCCCCAAAGACCTCGGTGGGATACGGGATGAACACCACCGTCATCAGCAGAACCAGATTCCGGTAGAAGAGCCCGTGGTCGATCCGTTGGAGGTACGAGAAGAAGGTGTGGTGGTTGAGCCACATGATCCCGAGGATCAGGAAGCTGACCACGTACGCGGCCAATGACGGCCACCGATCCAACAACTGGCTGGCCAACTTGGAGTAGTTGCTCGGCTGCGCGATGGTGAGAACGAGGAGGGTGATGGCGATGGCGAAGACACCGTCGCTGAAGGCCTCCAACCGTCCCTTGTCCACGGTCACGTCTGCCGGACCTCCTGGCACCTGGCACACCTCGGCGGACGAAGTGTCGTCTGGCGCGCCGCTGCTTTTGTCAGGGCTTGGCCTCACCCATATGCACGACTTCGCACTGATGTAGATCGAACTCGATCAGGCCGGCGAACGGGCGGCCGATCGCCTGGAACTCCTCCGAACGTTGGCTGGCGGCCACGTGCTCGCCAGACTCCCTCGCACAAAGGCCTGAAGCTTGCCGTCGCTCTCGGCGGTGGAACTCCGCATCGCGACTTGCGAACCGAATTCTCATGAACTCGCCCACCCCACGCGACGGTGGAGGCATGATTGAGGCTACCACCGTTACCCGAGCCTTCGGTCCGACGAGGTGGGCTGTCGGTGGCGAACCCAACGGCCCAAAACGGTCGCATCAAGTCGGGAACCGTCCGCTTGGAGAGACGGAAGCGCGGCGTCTCAGCGTGCGAAGTGTCGCTCGAGTTCGTTGGCATAGCAGAGGCCGAGGTCGTGGCCGTGGGCGTCCAGCCACTCCGACAGCAGGGTCGTTCCCGTCGCCGGGCCGTCGGTGTCGGCCAGACCATCCGACATCGCCAGGTACTCGTCGCGGGTGAGAAGGACATCGTGCAGGGCCCATCCGACCGCCCGGGACATCACCGGGACCGTCGCCCCGGGGACCCGGATGATCATGGCCCGACTGCCGACCGCCGTGCGGATGGCCGTCACCAGCTCGAGGAAGGTCGGCCGTTCGGGGCCGACGGCATCGATCACCCGGTCCTCGGATTCCGCTCCCTCGGCCACACAGAGTCGGGCCAGATCGTCCACATGGATGCCGCGGATCCGGTAGTCCCCGCGCCCGCCGATGGCGAACACGGGCAGGTGCCGCAGCAACCAGGCGATGTTGTTGAGCAGCACGCCGTCGCCTCCGAACAGAATGGCCGGGCGCAGGATCGTGAACGGCACCTCGGCCTCGACCAGGGCCCGCTCCACCAGTGCCTTCCCCCTGAAGTAGGGCAGCGGTGAGGCGATGCTCGGATTGGTGATGCTGACGTGGACGATGCGTCTGATCCCGGCCCGCCTCGCCGCCTCGAAGAGGGTCCGTGAGTTGGCCACGGCCAGATCGTGGTCGATGCGGCTCCGGGCGAAGCGCACCCAGTAGGTGTTGTACAGGGTGGTCGCTCCGCGGAGCGACTCGACCAGGCCGAGCTGGTCGTCGAAGTCGAGGGGCCGTGCCTCGATCGCCGAGCCGAGGGGGGCACGGTCGGGGTGCCCGGTGAGCGTTCGGACCCGCCTTCCTTGATCCATCGACGCCCGGGCGATGGATCTCCCCGAATAGCTGAAGGCACCGGTCACGACGTCGAGACCGGTGTCCGCGTCGAGGGTGTGCCGCATGGTTTCCGCACCGGTCACTGTCATGGCTGCTCCTTCGCTGTGGTCAGTCGGTCGTCGATGTGGATGAGGCGCCGGTCATCTCCAGAAGCCCGGCGAGCTGCCCGGCCAGCCCGAACAGCCTGAGTGCCGGTTGGCGATCGCCGTCGAGATGGCTGAGCATCTCGAGGCCGAGGTAGAGGGCGACTACGGCGTGGGCCAGATCACCGGCGGGGACGACGGCGCCGAGCGGTGTCCCGCCGATCGAATTCTCGATGGCCGACCGGGCGAACTCCCGCCACGGGTGGATCCGCTTCGCCACCTCGGCGCCCAGACCGGGTACGGACGAGGCACCGGCGATCATCTCGGCCAGGACCGTCATGTGGCCGGCGTCCAGATCGGTCAGGAAGATGTCGGTGGCGACCTCGACGAGCTCACCGGGGGAGCCGACCCGGCCGACTGCTTCGCCGTAGTCGTGCAATCGCTCGGCACTCACCTCGTCGAGGGCGGCCAGGAGGAGGTTCGTGACCGAGCCGAAGTGGTAGAAGATCAGCCCCTGGTTGGACCCGGCCCGCTCGGCGATGGCCCGGGCGCTGGCCCCGACGAAGCCATCCTCTTTCAACGTCTCGACGGCCGCCTCGACCAGGCGGCGTCGGGTGGGTGCGGATCGGGTCCCGCCCCGTTCCATCGTGCTGGGAGCTCCTGCCTTGGCCACGGCCCGCCTCATCTCCATATTTGAGTAATCGCTCAAAGTATATGCTCAAAAATATCCACGACGCCAGGCGGGCACGGAACCGGGCCCGACCAAGGGCGGATCCGGGCGGAGGGCCAGGTCCGGGAGCAGATCGGCCGGGGCCCGCCGGTTGGCCGGGCCCTGAAGACCCGGCGGTAGTTTGTCGGCATGGCCGACTATGTGATCCCCGAACCCGAGCCCAAGGAGATCGATGAGACCCTGTCGATCGAGTTGCGGCATCTGGCCGCCAACGCGGTCCTGAAGGGAAAGCCCTCAGGCAGCGAGAAGTGTGAGAACTGCAGGTACTACCTCGAGCCCTACAACGAGATCTCCTACTGCTGGCACCCGAAGCTGCGGATACTGGTCGGGTCCGAATGGTGGTGCCAGTGGTGGGAGGCGATTCCGGAGGATGATCAGTAGCCGGGGGCTCGGGCTCGGGCTCGGGCTCGGGCTCGGGGCGTCGGTCCAGCGGCGCCGGTCTACCATCGGGTCTGGTGGCAAGGGATCGCTTGAAGGGATCGCGTATGGAACGCTCCTCACCTCACATGTGGGTCAGATTGGCCTTCTTGTTCCTGGGACTCTTCGGCGCGGGGCTGGCGATCTCGGGCGTCCTCATCGCCCTCCCGGCGCCTGCAGCCGGTGGCACCTGCGGCCCGGGCCAGGCATCCGAGGCACCGATCGTGGCCCTGCTCGACCCGGCCTCGATCGGCGCAGGTCCGATGCCGGCGGCCAGTGCCACCACCGATCGTGCGGAGTGGAACGCGTTCGTCAGCGAGTGCCAGGCATCGACCGACAATCGGATGCTGGCCGCACTGGCCATCCTGGTGGTGTCCATCCTCGTGGCCGTGGTGGGACCGATCCTGGTGTTCCGGAGGATGCGCAAGCGACCCGGCACCGCGCTGGTGAGCCCCGTGGAGCGCGAGTGGCGCTATTGAGGATCGGCCGTTCTCGGCCCGGTCCGCCTGCCCACTGAGCCGGACTTTCAGCTCACTCGGGGTCAGGGGCGAGGGCCTCGACATCGGCCACGTCGCCGGGTGACAGCCGCCACTGACCGGCGGCGGCGTTGGCCTTTACCTGTTCCGCTTTCGTGGCCCCGGCGATGACCGATGCCACCACCGGGTTCGCCACCAGCCAGGCCACGGCCACATCGAGAAGGCTCCGGTCCCGTTCGGCGGCCCACGCCCTCACCGCGTCGGCCACGTCGAAGTTCCGATCGGTGAGCAGACCGGCGACCCGATCACCCCATCGCTGCATCCGGGTGCCCTCCGGCGGGGCTTCACCCCTCGTGTACTTGCCGGTCAACAGGCCGCTGGCCAACGGGAAGAAGGGCAGATAGGCCAGGTGCAGTCGCGTGCACTCGGGAAGCGCCTCGTGCTCGTCCCCGCGGTCGAGCAGGTTGTAGAGGTTCTGCACGCTCACGAAGTGCGATGCCCCGGGGGCCACTGCCGCGTCGGCCTCACGGATCTGGGCGGCCGAGAAGTTCGAGCAGCCGATCTGGCGGACCTTCCCCTGGTGGACCAGTTCGTCCAGTGCCCCGAGGGTGTCGGCGATGGGCGTCTCGGGATCGGGTCCGTGCAGCTGGTAGAGATCGATCCGATCGGTGCCCAGCTGACGGAGGCTGCGCTCGACGGCCTTGCCTATGTAGCCGGGGGAGGCACCGCCGGTGCCGTCCCGGCCGACGGGATGCCCGAATTTGGTGGCGATGACCACCTGGTCGCGGTGCCGGCCCAGCGCCTGGCCCAGTCGCTCCTCGCTGTCCCCGTACGAGTCCGCCGTGTCGAAGAAATTGATCCCGCAGTCGAGCGCCGCGTGTACCACCGGTGCCACGTCTTCGGCCTGCATGCCGCGCCCGAAGTTGTTGGTACCGAGGCCGACCACCGAGACCTCGAGTGCCCCGATCGGCCGCAGCTCCATGCCGGCAATTTCTACCATGTCGCACCGTTGACCTGCCGGGCCGGGGCCCGGCCGCGTCCGGGCCGGCCCGCTACGACGAGACGACCACGGTGAAGTCCTCGGTGGTCTGCGTTCCGGCCGTGACGGTGACCTTCACCGGCGTTGCGTTGGTCTGATCGAGGCCCGGCCCGTTGTAGTCGAAGAGATCCACGTAGCCGGTGACCCACCAGGTCCCGGGGGTCAGTGTCAACTGGTAGGTGCCGTCCGAGTTGATGTAGGTGCCCTGCTCATCGGTGCACACCTTGGTGGTCGGCGCGGTGGTGCAGGCTTCGACGCCCGCTTGGGTGTCCTCCGGTGCTCCGACGACGTCCACCGAGCCCGTCACGGCCCCCACCGTCGGGACCTGGTACGGCACCGAGAGGTCCTCGTCGGTCGTCCCCCCGGCCGTGACCGTCACCCTCGTGCCCACTGGGTCGGTGGCCGAGCCGAACTCCGTCTGGTAGCCCGGGTAGAGGATCCACGTTCCGGCAGTGAGGGTGGACAACTCGTACGAATTGACGGCAGCATCGGCCTGGCTGGCCCGCACCGCCCGTGGGTGCGAGAGCTTGCTCAGGGCGCTCGTGCCGACCACCACCACCCCGATCCCCCCTCCGCCTGGTCCCGAGTACTCGGTCACGCACTCCCCCAAGGCCAAGGCACCGGTCAATGGCGATGACGCCGGGCAGGCCAGCATGGTGTAGCTCTGGATGGCGACGCCGGCCGGAGCGCCGGTGACGGTGATGGTGCCGGTGGCCCCACCGGGCACCTTGTACGGAGCGGTCACATCGAGGGTGGTGGTGTGGCCGCTGGCGACGGTCACCGTCTCGGTGGGTCCGACGATGGCGTTGTAGAACGGTGCCGCCAGGTAGAGGCCGTTGACGGACCAGGTACCGTCGCCGAGCAGCAGCTTGAAGTCGGCTCCATTGGAGACCTCGGTGGTCTGGCAGGTCACGACGCTCTTCTGGCAGGCCATGACGGCCACCGGGTCGGAGAAGCCGGTGGGGGTGCCGGTGACGGTGATCTTGCCGGAAAAGAGCCCGTAGCCTGGGACGAGGAAGGGGGTGGCCAGGTCGTCTGTGGACGTGCTTCCCCCCACCAGGGTGACCCGTTTGCCCGCCTTGTCGTTGGTCAGACAGGTGTACTGGCCCTCACCGAGGAGGGGACAGAAGGACGGATAGGCGGTCCAGGTGCCGGGCGGCAGCCCGGTGACGCCGTACGACCCGGAGTCGCGGGAAACGCCGCTGTACGCGTTCACGCAGGCGATCGACGGGAAGGTGCCGTTGAAGGGTGCGAACGATGGGCAGAGCAGGACCGAGAGCTCCTCGACCTGGACACCGGCCGGCACCCCGGTGACCGTGATGGTGCCCTTGATGGCGGCTGCCTTCTGATAGGCCACGGCCACGTAGTCGACGATCTTCTGGCCGGCGGACACGGACACCACCTTCGACGTGCCGAGGAAGGCTCCACCCAACGGATGATCCTCATAGAAGCCGGCCACCCGCCACTTCCCCACGGTCAGCGAGAGGTGGTAGTGCCCGGTGCTGTCGGTCAGGGCGTAGATAGGGTCGGCACAGACCATGCCGGCCGGCCCGGAATCGGGACACGCACCTGCTCCCCGGTAGGCGGGGGTGAACCCGGTGGGCCTGCCGGTGATGGTGACCGTACCCAGCACCGTCCCACCGGGGGCGCAGATGCTGCTCGTGCCTCCACTGCTGCAGCCCGGGGAGCTGGCCAACCGCTGGGCCAGTGGGCCGAGACCGATGCCCGAGGCCACCTGGGGCAGCACGGTGACGAGGAGCACAAAACTTGCTCCCGCGATGACCGCCAGACGTATCCACTGTTTCCAGCGCTTCATGCCCCACCCCCCGGTTCCGCCTGGCCGCCCAGCGCGCCAAGTTGTGCATTAAAAGATACTCCACGGCCGCGCCCGGTGCTCGGCTGGCGCGGCGTTCCATGGATCGGACTCCAGGTCAGGGGGCGGCCAGGTACGGCCCCTGGGGGGTGAAGCCGAGTCTGGTCATGGCCACCGGCCGGGGGATGACCGGCCCGGGGTCGTTGGCCCGGAACGGGTTGTAGAGCAGGTAGACGTTGTCCCCGTCACGGAAGAGAGACTGTTCGCCCGGGCCCACACCTTGACGATTGGTTCCGATGAACGGACGCGGATCGGGGTCCGAGCACGGTCCGAAGGGGCTCTGACAGGCGGCCACCCCGATCCCGTACGACGTCGAGTAGTACCAACTGCCGGAGAAGAACAGCCAGTAGGTGCCCCACGCCTCGATCATGTCGGGCGCCTCGACGATCGTCCCCTCCCACGGTTGCGACGGGGCGAAGATCTTGACCGGACGTCCGAGCAGCACCCGTCCATCGGAGCTGAGGTCCTGGGCGTAGATGCCGGTCACCCCGTTCTGGTCCGGACCGGGAACCGAAGGGTTGGCGTTGTCCTCCGATTTCCACAGCATGACGAGGTGACCCCCGGAGGCGACGAAGATGCGGGCGTCGATCGAGCCGCGGTGGTCGAGCTGGCAGATGAAGGCGTGGCCGGTCGGGACGAACGGCCCCGACGGTGACCGAGCGAAAGCGGCGCCGATGCAGTGGGTGTACGGCACCACGCCTCGGAGCAGGGCCGTGAAGTAGAGAGCCCACCCCCCGGACACGGCGTGGACATCGGGAGCCCAGGTGAGCCCGCCCTCGGCCCAACCGGGAAGCCGGGGCAGCACGTCAACGGGCTTCCCCCACCGCCCGGGCCGCGAACCGATCCTCAGGGGGACGTTCATGAAGGTCGTCCCCTCGCTCGTGTACAGGTAGTACCGGCCGCGGTGCTTGAACATGAACGGGTCGGTGTTGTCGTACGGGCCGGTGAGGATCAGTCGGGCCGGGGCCTCCGGAGTCGCCGACGGGGGCGGCGGCACCGGGCTTTGGACCCGCGCCGCCCCACTGGCTTCTTGGGCCGCGCCCACGAGGAGCTGCACGGTCATGACCAGGACGACCACCGCCACCAGACCCGCGACCATGGCGCCGGCCGGCAGTCGTCCAGGGGACCCCCCGGTGCCCGAGCCCGGAGCTCCGACGGACCCGACGGACCCGCCGGACCCGGCGGACTCGGCCGCGGCGGACCCGACTGGACTTCCCGATGCCAGGCCGGCGAGGGCCCCGCCGAGAAGGGCGAGGGCGGGAAGTTGCCAGTCGAAGTCGACGGCGCCGGCCACCGCAAATGCCACCAGGCCGGCGGTGGCACACGATGACACGAGATCGCGGCGCCTGACGGCTGCGGCGACGGCCCCCACCGCGCCCACCAGCAGCACGGCCCCGACCAACCCGCCGTCGGCGGTGATGGTGAGGTAGCCGTCGGGGACGAAACCCGGGTAGGTGTCGACGGAATCGTGGGCGGTGTCGATCCGGGGCGGTCCGACCCCCGTCACGACGGACGAGCGCCAGGACTCGGTCGATGCGGACCAGGCCAGAGTCTGGCCCTGGTCCGTGGCCTGGGGCGGGCTGGCGCCTACGGGTGGGCGCACCATGAGGAACACGGTGAAGCCGGCTACCACGACGACCCCGACGGCGCCGAGCCGGTGCCGGGCTCCGGGCCGGTGCGTCCTTCGGGACAGCATGGACGCGGCGACGGCGACGGCCACGGCCGCGCCCGGGAGCCACGATGGCCGCGCCGCGGTCGTGGTGGCCATGGCGGCCAGTCCGGCCAACGATCCGAGGGCGAGGGGCCACAGAGCCTCGATCCATCGCCGCGCCGGGACGACGGGGGCAGCGCAGGCCAGGGCCAGGAGATCCCAGTGGCTCTGGGTGGCGACCAGGCCGGCCAGGCAGAGGCACACCGCGGCCCGGGGGAGTGGCGCGTGGAGGTCGAGGGCCATGGCGCCGAGGAGGGCCACGATGAACAGGACTGCGGCGCCGGCGGGGTAGGTGAGCGTGGTCGACATCCGCCAGACGCCGCCGGCCTGCTGGGCCAGGGGGTGCCAGTGCGCAACGACCCCGACCAGTCCGGCCGCCGCGGTGGCGGTTCCGATGGCGACGACGGCCATGGCCACTCGGGAGCGGTCCCGCCGGCCCAGGCTCCGCACCACGAGGAAGGAGGCCAGGAATCCGAGCACCGAGGCGCCGAGCGGCAAGAAGGCGACCGGGTCCTTCTCCATGAGGGCCCGGACGAACCACCACAGGGCCAGCGCCCCCAGGGCCAGGGTGACGGCAACTCCGCGCCTGTCGAGATTCCGGGGGAGGGCCATCGCCGCCAGCGGAACCGACACCACCACCAGCCCGAATGCATCCAGGGGGTAGAAAGCGCCCTGTCGGTAGATGGCGCCTATCAAGAGCCCGATCACGACGGCGACCAGGGTGGCCGCACCGGTCACCGAGGTGCCGCCCGGAGCAGCGGCCGCCGGGGCCACCGAAACAGGAGAGGGGGAGTCGCCGGTCAGCGTCACGGTGGCCCGTCCATCGGCGAGCGGGAACTCAACCGGGCCGGGGTCCGGCACCGGGTCGGGTAGCAGTGGTGCGCACGGGGCCTCCTCGGGTCACAGCTTGCCATGCTGTCCGGCCCGGACCACGTACACGGAACCGCTACCGGCCTGCGCCGGTGGGATGGGTAGGGTGACCCGTCGGACGCGGGACGTGGAGGAACGGGATGGAGCGGCGCTCGGGGACTCGGACCGGCAGGCCATGACCCCGCCCCGCGGTCTTCGCCCCACCCTCGTCTGGGTGCTGCTTCTCGTTGCCGCCGTGGCATGCTTCGTCGCTATCGTCGTCATCCGCCAGGGACCTCCCGCGGCGGGCGACACCGTTCCGCTGACCACGGTGACCTCCGATCTCGCCTCGGGCCGACTGCACGCCGCCGCCGGTGACGACTCCCTGCCCAATCCGCCCGGCTATGCCCTCCTGGCCTCCCCGTTCGTGGCGGCGCTGCCATCCGTCCTCGGGTCGTCCACCTGGTGCACCACCGCTTCCCGGGCCGCATCGTCGGGCCCCACGCCCGCCTTCAGGCACCATCCGAGCTCCACCACCGACGCAGGTGTGTGCGGGTCGACCACCCGGGGT
>JBEKOI010000011.1:0-30937 GCA_049521915.1 Acidimicrobiales bacterium
CTTCGAGCGTCACACCCCCCTGCCATCCTGTGACATGGCCGTGATCGCCCCACAGACCGAGCAGTCGCAGACCGGTTCCGGGCAGTCCTGTTCCGAGCAGTCCGGTTCCGAGCAGACCGGTTCCGAGTCCCTGGGCCTGTTCGCTCTCCTCGATGCCGTCGACGCTGCCCTCGACGCCACCGACCCGGCGTGCTTGTCGATGGAGGACGCAGCCGGGGTGGCCGCCCGGGTGACCCGCCACGAGCGGAAGGTGGTGGCCTACAAGACGACGGTGGCCTCCCGCCTGGCCCAGGGCAGCCACTTCGCCCGCACCGGCCACCGCTCGGCGGCCGAGTTCTTGTCCGCCACCACCGGGGACTCGCTCGGAGAGGCAAAGGACCTGATCCGTCTGGGGGAGGCCCTCACCGGCCAGCCCGGGCTGGCCGAGTCGTTCCGGGCCGGGAGGCTGTCCCGCCGACGGGCGGCCCGGGTGTCCGACGCGGTGAAGGTCAACCCGGGCAAAGAGGCCGAGCTGGTCGGCAGTGCCGAGTCCGACTCCGAGGCCACCCTGAACGAGCGGTGCCAGCGGGCCAAGGCCGAGGGACGCTCCACAGAGGCCGAGGCCCGCCACTTCCAAAAGCTGCACCGGGACCGGAGGTGTCGGACCTGGACCGACGACGACGGGGCCTTCCGCCTCTTGGCCGTACTCGCCCCCGAGGCCGGGGCCGGGGTGCTGGCCGCCTTGGAGGCCCAAGCTGACCGGCAGTTCCGACAAGCCCGCGGCGAGGGCCGCTTCGAGACCCCGGACGCCTACCGGGCCGATGCCGCGGTGGCCCTCCTCACCGGACGCGGCATTCTGGGCCAGCACGGGGACGGAGACGGCACGGCACCGAACAGACCCACCTGCGACCCGAGAGCCACCGTCTCGGTGGTGGTGGACGTCGAGGCCCTGCGCCGGGGCTCGGTGGGCGACGGGGAGCGTTGTGAGATCCCCGGGGTGGGCCCGGTGGCCGTCGACTACGCCCGGGAGCTGTTGGGCCAGGCCCTGGTGGAGGTGCTCGTGGCCCAGGGCACCGACGTCACCACCGTCTACTCGGCCGGACGCCACGTGCCCAGGCGGATCCGGTCGGCCCTCCTCCTCCGGGACCCGAGGTGCGTGGTGCCCCACTGTGACGCCCGCCTGGGACTGGAGAACGACCACTGGGTCACCGACTTCGCCCACGGCGGCCTCACCGCCCTCGACAATCTGGCCCGGCTCTGTCACCGGCACCACCTGGACCGCACCCACCGCGGGTTCGAGCTGACCAGGACCCCTGACGGGTGGGTGTGGACCGCCCCCGAGCATCCAAGGACACCCAAGCGACCGAGACCAAAACGCAGGCCGAGGGCCAAGGCCCCGCCCCCGGGCACCGACCCGCCGCGGTTCGACCGGCCCCCGGACCAGCCCCCACTCGACCGCCGGGAGTGATCCCCGGCCCGGGCGCGGCACCGACCCGCCGCGGTTCGACCGGCCCCCGGACCAGCCCCCACTCGACCGCCGGGAGTGATCCCCGGCCCGGGCGCGGCCCGGGCGCGGCTCGGGCGCGCGACGAGCCCCGGCTCAACCGACGGGAGCGATCCCCCGCTCGACCGATCGGTTCAGGTCAGAAGCCGTCGTGGCGCGCCCCCCGGGGTTGGAACGCAACCGCCCCCAGGCCGCGCTCCGCCGTCGCCACTCACTGGTTCGAAATCGATCTAGTCGGCGTCCGAACGGACCGGCCTGATCATGGCCACCCGCGGGTGAACGCTGAGGCCCCGGGCCCTCTCCTCGGCCCATCGTGCGGCGAGTTCGGGCCCCATATCCGGTTCCGCCATGGGGGTGAACCCGCACCTGGAGTAGTAGGGGCCGTTCCAGGGGACCTCGGCGAACGTGGTGAGCGTCAGGGCTGCCAATCCCCGGCTGGCGGCCCACGCCTCAGCGTGGTCGATGAGCGATCGGCCGATCCCCCGTCGGCTGAAGTCCGGATGCACCGAGACCTGCTCGATGTGCCCGTTGCCGTCCACCCGGTCGGCGATCAGGTAGGCGACGGGCCGGTCATCGGAGTCCGTGGACACCCAGGCACGGCCGTCCCTCCAGTAGCGCTCGAACACTTCGACGGGAGGAGGGCCGTGTTCGGAGATGGAGGTCATGCCCACATCGGCGAACAGCTCGCCCGCCGCCGCCTCGATGTCTCGGAGTTGGCCAAGCTCATCGGCACGGGCCCGACGGATGGTTTGGCGTCCGGCGGGCATGACCGATTCTCCATCCTCCACGTCCGGCCCCGTCAAAAACGGCATGGCACCCGACTCGGTCGGCCGACCCACCGGACCGTGGCACCATGGGGGCCACAAGTGCTGGCCAGCCATGAGGGTACCGAGGTGCCTTCGCCAACGAGAGGAGCAGGCAGTGGGCGATGCAGATCAGACCGGCCCGGACGGGGACGTCGGCGCCACGGCCTCGGGCGACGACGAGCTGTTCCAGTCGAGGGAGGACGGCCAACTCCACTTCATCAAGGAGACAGCCGCCCACACGTTCCCCGTCACCGCTCCCGTCGACGCCACACCACTCGAGGAGGACGAGCCCGAAGGGGTCATTCCGCCCAGTCCTCTGTGGGCAATGAAGGACCGTCGCCACGAGCAGTGGCCGCACCTCTTCGGCCATCCCGATCGCATCCGGGCCCGGCTAGGCGCCGGTGACGCCACGGTGTACGTGATCGATGACGGGAAGCGACACTGCATGATCGGACGGCCTGTCGGGGCCACCGCGGATGGCTGTGTCTACAGCCTGGTGGCCCGGGTCACCAGGGATACCTACGATGCGCTGGCGTCAGGCTCCATCGACGCCAGGCGGGCGTTCCTGGCCGCCTCCGAGGCCGGTCTGAGCGGCACCGCCGACGCCCCCGGCGTGTCCAACATCTTCGACGTCGACTTCTACTCTCGTGCCGAGGAGATCCCCGTGGAGTATCTGCCACCGGCACCCTTCATCCGGTTCGCAGAGGACCTCCCGACCGCCGACCGCTGAGCCCGCCGACGGCCGACTGGTTCATCCGAGAGACCGGCTCAGTTCCTCCGTGGTCGCGCGGGCGGCCTCTCGGAGGGGACCGACGTCGGGTCCGGCGGCCAGCAACGAGCGGGACACGTTGGCCAACACACTGTGCGGGGGGCACCCGGCGAAGAGCCGGGCCGCGTCCTCGACCGTCCCTCCTTGGGCCCCGAGGCCCGGGCTCAAGATGACGCCTCCGAGCCCGGCGAGGTCGAATTGTGACGGCTGAAGTGTCGCTCCCACCACGGCCCCGACAGTGCCCGGCACGGCCAGATCTCCCCGGTTGAGGTCACCGATGGCCCCAAGGAGCGCGTCCTCCACCGACAGGGCGCCCGGGGCACCGCCCGGACCCGGGGAAGTGGTCGCCTCCTGGATGGACCGGCCCTCGGGGTTGGATCCGCGCACGACCACAATGGCACCCCGGCCCGTTTGCGCCGCCAGGTCGATGGCCGGTCGCAGGGCACCGATTCCCATGTAGGGCGTGAGGGTGACTGCGTCCGCGACCAGCGGGCTGGCCGGATCCAACCAGGCCGAGGCGTATGCCTCCATGGTCGATCCGATGTCGCCCCGCTTGGCATCGGCGATGACCAGGAGACCCGCCTGGCGAGCCGCGGTCATCACTGCCTCGAGGGCACCGATGCCGGCGGAGCCCCAGCGCTCGAAGAACGCCACCTGGGGTTTGACCACCGGCACCACGTCGGCAAAGGCCTCGACACATCGGAGACCGAACGAGCAGAGACCCTCGGCCGAGTCGGGCAGGCCCCACCGGGTCAGCAGGGCGGGCGACGGATCGATGCCCGCGCACAGCGGTCCCGAACGGGCCACTGCGGCGGCGACCGTCTCGGCAAACCCGCGGATGGGCAGGCCGTCACCCATGGGCCTGGTCTTTCACCTCGACCAACCGGCGGACCCCGTGGCGAGAGCACCACCGCTCGACCTCCCGCAGGACCCTGAGGGGCGCCCGGGGGTCACGGAACGTGGCCGAACCCACCTGCACGGCGTCCGCTCCCGCCATCATCAGCTCGACCGCATCCTCGCCGCACATCACGCCACCCACCCCGATGATGGCGGCCTCCGGATGGGCGACCCGCACGTCGAACACGGCCCGGACGGCGACGGCGTGGACGGCCGGTCCGGACAACCCGCCTCCGCCCGCCCCCGAGCCCAGCACCGGGCGCCCCCGTTCGACGTCGATGGCCATGGCCAACAGGGTGTTGACGAGCGTGACGGCCTCGGCGCCGGCAGCCAGGGCGGCCCCGGCCACTTCGGCCAGGTCGGCCACCGTCGGGCTCAATTTTGCCCACCGCGGCAGAGCCGGGCAGGACTCGCCCACCGCGGCCACCACCTCGGACGTGGCCGCGGCCGAATGGGCGAACATCCGGCGCCGGTCCTCGACGTTCGGACAGCTCACGTTGACCTCGACCGCAGTGATACCGGGGACCCCGGCAAGCATGGCGGCCGCCTTGGCGAAGTCGGCCACCCGCTGCCCCCAGATGCTGACCACCACGCGGGCGCCGATGGCGGTCAGCCTGGGCAGGTCCTGATCGATCCACGACCCGAGCCCGGGACCCTGGAGGCCCACACTGTTGATCATCCCCGATGTCGTCTGATGCAGGCGGGGAGGCGCGTTCCCGGGCCACGGGTCCACGCTCAGGGACTTGACCACGACCGCGCCGAGCTCGTCGAGCGGGAGGTAGGCACCGAGCTCGTCCGAGTGGCCCGCCGTCCCCGATGCCGTCATGATCGGGTTGGGAAGTTCGATGGATCCGATCCGCACTGCGAGGTCGACGTCGCCGGAGGTGACCGCCCGCCAGGCGCGACCGGCCCGGCCAGCTCGGCCGACCCGCCCGGCTCGACCCCCGCCCAAGGCCGATGCCCCGCCGACGTCTCCGCCCCCGCCCCCGGCCCCGCCGCCGGCCGATGCCCCGACCCCGCCCCCGGCCCCGCCGACGCCCCCGGCCCCGCCGCCGGCCGATGCCCCGACCCCGTCTCCGGCCACGTCTCCGGCCCCGGCCTCGGCCGACACGCTCCTCATCGGTTCACCTCTGGTGATACTCCTGCAGGGACCGCACCGACAAGGGATGGCTGATCCAGTCGGCGATGCCCGCCGCCGCCGCCCGGGCCGCGGCCACCGTGGTCAGGCACGGGACCAGATGGGCCAGCGCCGCCGCCCGGATGTGCACACCGTCAGCCCGGGGACCGCGGCCGCGGGGCGTGTTGATCACCAGCTGCACCTTTCCTCCCGCAATCAGGTCAACGGCATCGACCGCACCTGGATGGGAGTCACCGATCTTGGCCACCACCGTGCCCACCGGGATTCCCTCGGCCACCAGCATGGCCGCGGTACCCGATGTCGCCGCCAGCTCGAATCCGAGGGCGCGGAATTGGCGGGCGACATCCACGGCGGCCGGCTTGTCCCGGTCGGCCAGCGAGAGGAACACAGTTCCGTCGACCGGGAGCCGATTGCCGGCGGCGATCTGGCTCTTGGCGAAGGCCAACCCGAAGGTGGTGTCGATGCCCATCACCTCGCCCGTCGAGCGCATCTCGGGACCGAGCAGAGTGTCAACGCCGGGGAACCGGTTGAACGGCAGCACCGCCTCCTTCACCGAGACGTGGCCGGTGACCGGCTCGACGAGCAGCCCTTCGCCGCGCAGCTCGGCCAGCGTCGACCCCACCATCACCCTGGCCGCGATCATGGCCACCGGCACGCCGGTCGCCTTGGCCACGAACGGGACCGTCCGGCTGGCGCGCGGATTGGCCTCGAGCACATAGGCCCGATCGTCCTTCACCGCGAACTGGACGTTGATCAGCCCGCGGACCTGGAGCGCCTCGGCGATGACCCTCACCATCCGCTCGAGCTCGGCCACCACCGATGTCGACAGGGTCTGGGGAGGCAGGGCACAGGCCGAGTCGCCCGAATGGACCCCGGCCTCTTCCACATGCTCCATGACCCCGCAGATGACCACCTCGCCGGTGGCGTCGCGCACGGCGTCGACGTCGACTTCGACGGCGTCCTCGAGGAACCGGTCCACCAGCACCGGGCGCTCCCTCGTCACCCCGCCCTCACGACCGAGCGACCCGCCGACGCCGGACATGCCCTCGACCGCCTCCACCAACCGTTCGTCGTCATAGACGATCTCCATGGCCCGGCCCCCGAGCACGTAGGAGGGTCGGACCAGCACCGGATAGCCGATCGAGGAGGCCACCTCGACGGCCTCGGCCGCCGTGGTCGCGGTGCCGCCCGGAGGCTGGGGGATGCCGAGGCGGCTGCACAGTGCGTTCCAGCGTTCACGATCCTCGGCCAGGTCGATCGAAGACGGCGAGGTGCCGAGGACCAACTCCTCGGGAAGGCCGGCCGCCAGCTTGAGGGGGGTCTGCCCACCCAGGCTGACGATGACCCCGACCAGGCGCCCCTCCCCGACCGAGGCGGCCCGTTCGGCATCGATCACGTTGGCCAGGTCCTCGGGGGTGAGCGGCTCGAAGTAGAGACGGTCCGACGTGTCGTAGTCGGTGGAGACCGTCTCCGGATTGCAGTTGACCATGACCGTCTCATACCCGGCTGCCCGCAGCGCGAACGAGGCGTGGACGCAGCAGTAGTCGAACTCGATCCCCTGGCCGATCCGGTTGGGACCGGATCCCAGGATGATGACGCGCCGACGCCCGGAAGGCCGGATCTCGTCCTCGTCCTCGGTGGTCGAGTAGTGATAGGGCGTCTGGGCCTCGAACTCGGCCCCACAGGTGTCGACCGTCTTGTAGGTGACCCCCACACCGCACGCGGCGCGGGCCGCCCGGATGTCGGCGGGGGTGACCGGGTCGCCGAACAGGTAGGCCAGTTGCTGATCCGAGAAGCCGAGCCGCTTCAGCCTGCGCCATGCCCGGCGGTCGAGATCGTCGACCGTGACCCCGAGGGTCACCTGGAGATCGAGGGCCATGCGCGCGTCGGTCACCGCGGCGACCTCCGACAGGAACCAGGGGTCGATGCCGGTGACCTCGGCCAGGCGCCCGACGGACACACCGCGGCGCAGGAGGGCCTCGAGCTGGAAGAGCCGCTCGGGGGTGGCCAAGGCCACGCTGTTCGTCAACGCCTCCGTGGGCACGGCGTCCAGCTCCACTTCGGCCGGATCGGCGTTCAGCCCCGATCGGCCCTGCTCCAGCGACCGAACCGCTTTCTGCAGGGACTCGGGGAAGGTCCGGCCGATACCCATCACCTCGCCCACCGATTGCATCCGGGTGCCGAGCTGGTCGGTGGACCCGGGGAGCTTTTCGAACGCCCATCGCGGAATTTTGGTCACCACGTAGTCGATGGTGGGCTCGAAGGAGGCTGGCGTAGCTCCGGTGATGTCGTTGGTGATCTCATCCAACCTGTAGCCCACGGCCAATCGGGCGGCGATCTTGGCGATGGGGAAACCGGTCGCCTTCGAGGCCAGGGCCGATGAACGTGAGACACGCGGATTCATCTCGATGATGACCTGGGTCCCGTCGACCGGGTCCACCGCGAACTGGACGTTCGACCCGCCGGTCTCGACTCCCACCCGCCGTATGCATGCGAAGGCCGCATCCCGCATGGTCTGCAGCTCGACATCGGTGAGGGTCTGGACGGGGGCCACGGTGATCGAGTCACCGGTGTGCACCCCCATGGGGTCGAAGTTCTCGATGGAGCAGATGACCACGCAGTTGTCGGCGCTGTCCCGCATCACCTCCAGCTCGAACTCCTTCTGGCCGGCGATCGAGCTCTCGATCAGCACTTCGTTGACCGGAGAGGCGTCGAGGCCTTCGCCGGCCAGTTTGACGAGGTCGTCGCGGGTGACGGCGATACCGGTGCCCGCGCCCCCGAGGATGTAACTCGGACGGACCATGATCGGGTAGCCGATCGAGTCACCGATGGCGACGGCCTCGTCGAGCGAATGGGCGAAGCCGGAGGCGGGGACGTTCAGCCCGATCCCCTGCATGGCCGCCTTGAACGTCTCCCGGTTCTCGGCGGTGGCGATGGCCTCGGCGTTGGCCCCGATCACCTCCACCCCGAACTCACGGAGGACTCCTCGCTCGGCCAGGGCCATGGTCAGGTTGAGGGCGGTCTGACCGCCAAGGGTGGGGAGCAGCGCATCGGGGCGCTCGCGCTCGATGATGGCGGCCAGCACATCAGGGTCCAGCGGTTCCACGTAGGTGCGGTCGGCCATGGCCGGGTCGGTCATGATGGTGGCCGGGTTCGAGTTGGCCAGCACCACCCTGAACTTCTCTTCGGCCAGGACGCGGCAGGCCTGGGTACCGGAGTAGTCGAACTCGCACGCCTGCCCGATGACGATCGGGCCCGACCCGATGACCAGGATGGAGTCGATGTCGCCACGGCGGGGCATCAGCGGTGGGCTCCCGTGTGCCCGCCGGCACCAGTGGCGTCCATCAACAGCCGGAACTCCTCGAAGAGGTAACGGGCGTCGTGGGGACCGGGCCCGGCCTCGGGGTGGTACTGGACGCTGAAGACGGGGGCGTCCCGGCTGCGGAGCCCCTCGACCACTCCGTCGTTGAGGTTGACGTGGGTGATGTCGGCCGCGGTGAGCGAGTCCGCGGCCACTGCGAAATTGTGGTTCTGCGAGGTGATCTCGACCCGGCCGGTCTCCAGTCGCCGGACAGGATGGTTCCCGCCGTGGTGCCCGAACGGCAGCTTGTAGGTGACCGCCCCCAGCGCGCTGGCCAGCAACTGGTGACCGAGGCAGATCCCGAACACCGGGACCGTGCCCCCGGCCGCCAACTCCCGGATCTCGCCGATGACGGCGGGCAGGGCCGCGGGGTCACCGGGTCCGTTGGACAGGAAGATCCCGTCGGGTTCGAAGTCCAGCACCCGTTGGGCAGGCGTCGACGCCGGCACCACGGTGACGGTGGCCAGCGCACCCAACTGACGCAGCATGGCCTCTTTGATGCCGAAGTCGTAGGCGACCACCCGGTAGGGCCCGGAACCCCTCGTGTAGACCATGCTCGTCGTCACCGTCGACACCAGGTCGACCCCGTCGGTGGAACGGGCGGCGCCCGCCGCCGCGTGCAACTCCGGGAGGCCGGCCGTACCGAAGGCGCACGGCATGGCTCCCTCGTCGCGCAGGTGTCGGGTGAGCCGGCGGGTGTCGACGCCGGTGATGCCGGGAACGGAACGCCGGGTCAGGTACGCCTCCAGGGTCTCGGTGGAACGCCAGCTGCTCGGTCGATCGCAGAGGTCGCGCACGATCACCCCCCGGCAGTGTGGGCGGGCCGCCTCGTCGTCGGTGGGGTTCACCCCGTAGTTTCCGATGTGGGGGTAGGTGAAGGCGATGACCTGGCCGGCGTAGGACGGATCGGTAATGACCTCCTGGTAGCCGGAGAGCACGGTGTTGAACACGGCTTCTCCCGTGGCCACGCCCCGCTCCGGCCGGGCACCGATGGCCTCGCCCTCGAACACGGCTCCGTCGGCCAGGACGAGAGCGGCCTCGGTGCGGTGAGGGGCTCCGCTCCGGCCCGTCATCGCCGGGCCCCGCCGTCCACGACCACCGGCTCGCCCCGGAACACGGTGTGCCGTACTCGGCCGGTGAGCTTGCGCCCGCCGTAGGGCGAATTGTGGCTCCGGCTGGCCAGGGCGGCGACGTCCACCGTCCAGGTGGCCGCCGGATCGATGACACAGAGGTTGGCCGCCGCCCCCGGCACGATCGGGCCGCCCTGGTCGCCGCCGTTCGACGGGTCGAGCCGGGCGATCTTCGCCGGCTGCCAACTCATGAGGGCCAGCAGCCGGGCCATGGGCAGACCGAGCTCGCCGATGGCCAGGGAGGCGGCCGTCTGCAGGCCGAGCATGCCCGGGGGAGCCTGGTCGAAGGGGAGGTCCTTGAGCTCGGGCGGATGCGGGGCATGATCGGTGGCGATGGCATCGATGGTCCCGTCGGCCAGGCCCGCTTTCACGGCGTCGACATCCGACTGCGGTCGCAACGGGGGGTTGACCTTGAACACGGGGTCGTATCCCGACGCGCAGCCGTCGGTCAGTGAGAAGTGGTGGGGTGCCGCCTCCGCGGTCACCGCCAGCCCCTCGGCCTTGGCCCGCCGGACCATCTCCACGGAAGTGGCGGTGGACAGGTGGAGGAAGTGGATGCGGGCCCCGCACGCCCGCACGAGGGCGATGTCCCGCGCCACCATCGCCTCCTCGGCCACGGCCGGCATCCCGGGGATCCCGAGTCGGCTCGACCACTCGCCCTCGTGCATGGCACCGTTGGCGGCCAATGACCCGTCCTCGCAGTGCTGGGCCAGGGTGACCCCGATCCCCGTGGCGTACTCGAGGGCCCTGCGCATGACACCGGCCGACTGGACCCCGGCACCGTCGTCGGTGAACAGGTGCACTCCGAGGTCGGCGAGCTCGGCCATGGGTGCCAGCCGCTCGCCGGCCCGGCCCACGGTGATGGCGCCGGCCACCGCCACCTCGGCCATGGCCGTGGCCGCCAGTTCGAGCACGTTGCGGACCGCCTCGGCCGAGTCCAGTGCCGGCTCGGTGTTGGGCATGGCCACCACGGCCGTGTAACCACCCAACGAGGCGGCCCTGCTCCCGGTCTCGATGGTCTCGGACTCCTCACGTCCGGGCTCCCGGAGATGGGTGTGGAGATCGACCAGACCGGGAGCGACCACGCAACCGGTGGCATCGAGCACCAGCGCCCCGGTGGGCCCGGTGATCTCGTCGTCCAGGGCGGCCACGAGTCCATCGGTGACCAGCACATCGGCCCGGCGCTCGCCGTGCTCGTCGATCACCGTTCCACCGCGGATGACCACGGTGGGCAGGTCACCTCCCGGCCGGTCACCGATGCGATCAGGCATGCTGGCCCCCCTCCTTCGGCCCCTGGCCGAGGAGCAGGAAGAGCACCGCCATCCGGATGGCCACACCGTTGCTCACCTGTGCGGTGATGAGGGCAGCCGGGAGCTCGGCCACGTCGGAGGCGATCTCGACACCGCGGACGATCGGCCCCGGATGGAGGATCAATGCCCCGGGCTGGAGCATGGCCGCCCGGCGGGCGGTGAGGCCGTAGCCGGCCGTGTACTCACGGAGGCTCGGGACGAACTCCCCGCTCCCCCGTTCCGACTGCACCCGGAGCAACGAGACCACGTCGGCCTTGGGCAACACCTCGTCGAGGTGCTGGCTGACCGCGGCGACCGGCCATCCGGCCAGCGACGGTGGGAGCAGGGTGGCCGGCGCCACCAGGGTGACGTCGGCGCCCATGGCCGAGTACGCGGCGATCTGGGACCGTGCCACCCGACTGTGGCGGATGTCACCCACGATGGCCACCTGCAGCCCCACGAACCGGGCCAGACCGGTGTCACCCCCGCCGAACGCCTGGCGCACCGTGTAGAGGTCCAGCAGCGCCTGGGTCGGATGCTGGTGCCAGCCATCACCGGCGTTGATCACCACGCAGTGGTCGACCCACTCCGCCACCCGGGCCGGAACTCCGGACGACGAGTGCCGGATGATGACCGAGTCGATCCCGATGGCCTCGACGGTCTCGACCGTGTCTCGCAACGACTCGCCCTTGTTGACCGACGAGGAGCCGGCCGCGAACGAGAGGACGTCCGCCGACATCCGCTTGGCCGCCGTTTCGAACGACATCCGGGTCCGGGTCGAGTCCTCGAAGAACAAGGTGGCCACCGTCCGGCCCCGCAGGGTGGGGACCTTCGGGTTGGCCCGCCGGCCCACCTCCACGAAGGAGTCGGTCACCCGGAGCACGTCGGCGATCTCCTCCGGACCCAGGTCTTCCATGCTGAGCAGGTGGGCGGGGAACGTACTCACCTGACCACCAGGTCGCCGAGGGACACCCCTTCTTCGGACACATCGACCATCTCGTCCCGGCTGGTCGGGAGGTTCTTCCCGACATAGTCGGGTCGGATGGGCAGCTCCCGGTGGCCCCGGTCGACCATCACGGCCAGTTCGACGATCTGGGCCCGCCCGTACTCGCCCAGGGCGTTGAGCGCCGCCCTGATGGTCCGGCCGGTGAAGAGCACGTCGTCGACCAGCACCACCGTGGCTCCGGTCAGGTCGAAGCTGATGTCGGTGGCGGCTTCGGGCAGGACGGGTCGGAGCCCGATGTCGTCGCGGTAGAAGGCCACGTCCAGGGTTCCGACAGGGATCACCGCCCCCTCGAGCTCGGAGAGCGTGCCGGCCAGCCGCTCGGCAATGGCCACTCCGCCGGTCTGCAGGCCGATCAGGACCAGGTGCTGGAGTCCGCGATTCCGCTCGACGATCTCATGGGCCATCCGGGTGATGGCGCGGTGCACGTCGTCCGCCGACATGACCTGCGCACGGGGGACGAACACAGCACCCCGCGGGCGGGTATGACTGCGTTCGCGCTCGGCCACCTGCATCCTCCTGTCCGTTCGGGCCTCACGGGACCCGCTTCACGGTCAGACGCCGAGTATATCCACGCCGTCCTCGGCGCACCACACGTCACCGCGGTCGACGAACCGGGTCGACGAACCGGGTCGACGAACCGGGCCGACGAACCGGGCCGCCCCGTCGACGGGCAGTCAGCCTCTTACCTGTTCGGCCAGCGTGGCCAGGACACCGTTGACGAAGCGCCCGGAGTCATCGGTCGAGTAGGCCGAGGCCAGTTCGACCGCCTCGTTGAGGACCACGGGGGTGGGAACGTCAGGGAAGTCGAGCAGTTCGGCAACGGCCAGACGGAGCACGTTGCGGTCCACCACCGCCATCCGGTCGACCTCCCACCCGATGGCGGCGGCACCGATGAGCCGGTCGATGTCGGCCTGACGTGCCTCCACCGTCCGCACCAGCGCGACCGTGTAGGGGTCGGGGGCCACCATCAGCTCGTTGAGGACCTCGGAGGGGCGCCTCCCCTTCAGCTCCGCCTCGTAGAGGAGGGTCACGGCCCGCTCGCGGGCTTGGTGTCGAGGTGCGGGATCCATGGTCGATCGTCGGTCGGGCGGCAGACCGACAGCGGGCGGCACGGATGTCGCTCCCCGCGTGCCGGCGGAGGTCAGGCCCGGGTCAGGTACTCCCCGGTGCGGGTGTCGACCTTGATCCTCTCGCCGGGATTGACGAAGAGAGGCACCTGGATGACCAGGCCCGTCTCCACGGTTGCGGGCTTGCGCGCCCCCGACACACGGTCCCCCTGGACCCCGGGCTCGGTGTCGGTCACGGTGAGCTCGACGGCGGCCGGAAGGTCCACTCCCACGATCTCATCCCCAAAGAACTGGAGGACGGCGTCGTCCCCCTCCTTGAGGTAGTTGGCGGCGTCGCCCAACAGGCCGGTCTCGACCTGGAGCTGCTCGAACGACGTGGTGTCCATGAACACATAGTCGGAACCGTCCCGGTAGAGGAACTGCATCTCCCGCTTGTCGATGATGGCCTGCTCGAGCTTCTCATCGGCACGGTAGGTGCGCTCGATGACGGCACCGGTCCGCTGGTTCTTCAATTTGGTCCGGACGAAGGCACCGCCCTTCCCGGGCTTGACGTGCTGGAACTCGACCACGGCGAACAGGCCCTCGGGGAGGTTGAGCGTCATGCCATTGCGGAGATCATTGGTGGAGACGGCCATCAGACGGCAACTTCCTTCGGGAACAGGGTCATCGATCGGCTACCGTCCGGCGTCACCACCAGGGTGTCCTCGATACGGACCCCACCCGTCCCAGGTAGGTAGACCCCCGGCTCCACGGTGACCACGGTGCCGGGGGCGAGGATAGCAGTCGACCCCGGTCCGACCGACGGCCCCTCGTGGATGTCGAGACCGACGCCGTGCCCGGTACCGTGCTCGAACCGTTCGGCCCACCCCGACGCCGCGATCACGTCGCGGCAGGCCCGGTCCACCGACCCGGTGGTGGCCCCTGGAGCCACCGTGCGCACCCCGGCCCGCTGCGATTCCGTCACCACCTCGAAGATCCTGGCCAGCTCACCCGTCGGCTCTCCGCCGACGCAGAAGGTGCGGGTCATGTCCGATCGGTACCCGTCGAACACGGCGCCGAAGTCCACGACCACCGGATCACCGGCGCGGATCCGACGGTGGCCCGGGCGGGCATGGGGCTTGGCCGAGTTCTCTCCCGAGGCCACGATGGTCTCGAATGCGCTGTCCTCGGCACCCTGCCGGCGCATGGCGTGGTCGAGGGCGGCTGCGAACCGGCCTTCGGTCAGCTCGTCGCCGGCCCCGCGGCCGGCCGCGGTCAGCAGGGGCAGGGTGGCCTCGAGGGCCCGATCGGCGATGCGTGCCGCACGCTCCATCCGGGCCACCTCGGCCGCGTCCTTGACCATGCGCAGGCTCTCGACCAACCCGCCCGTCGGCACCAGGGCCACCGAGGCCAGGAGCCCCTCCCACGTGCGTTGCGCCGACCACGTGACGGAGTCGGCCTCGAGCCCGAGGACGCCGACACCCGCGGCCCGGTCCACCACGGCATCGCGTTGGGTCTGCACCCCACCGATGCAGGATGTGACCTCGGGCCCGGCACCGCCCGCCCGCAATTGCTCGGAGGACTGGGTCCGGTATCTCCCGTCGGTGGTCAAGAGGGCGCCGTCGGCCGTCACCAGCAACAATCCCGCCGATCCGCTGAAGCCCGTCAGCCACCGGATGTTGGCCGGGGTCGTGACCAACAGGCTCCCAATGGCCTGCCCGTCGTCTCCGGCGGCGGCGAAGAGCGCCCGCAGACGCTGGAGGCGGCCGGACACGTCCAGCGGGGGCAAGCTTCCGGCCGTCGGCCCATCGCCCGTCGTCGCACCCATCAGCCCGCCTCCCCGGCGGATCCGGCAGAGAGGAGCCGGTGGACCGCTTCGACGGCCAGGCGGTACCCCAGCCCGCCGAAGCCGGCGATGCAACCGTCGGAGACGGGGGCGATCACCGAGGTGTGGCGGAACGGCTCCCGGGCCGCCGGGTTGCTCAGGTGGAGCTCGACCACGACGCCGTCGAACGCGGCCAGCGCGTCGTGGAGCGACCAGGAGGTGTGGGAGAGGGCTCCGGCGTTCACGATGATGGCGTCGACGCGATCCCGGGCCCCTTGCACAGCCTCGACCAGATCTCCCTCGTGGTTGGTCTGCAGGTGCTCGAGAACCAGTCCCAGTGCGGTGGCGGCCTCCGTCGCGGTGGCCACGTGGTCCTCCAAGGTGTCCGATCCGTAGATGGCCGGTTCGCGCCCCCCCAGCAGATTGAGGTTGGGTCCGGACAGCAGCAGGATCGAAGCAGGCGCGCTCACCTCGGGCCACCGGATTCCGAACCTTGCATCTCAGCAAGGGTAGCGAGCACATCCGCCTCATCGACTCCATGGGCCACCTCGACGCCCGCCGGGCCGTCCAGGACGAAGGTCAGATCGTGCTTCGCCTTCTTGTCCCGGGCCATGAAGGAGACGAGCCGCTTCGGCTCGAGTCCTGCGGGCACGACCGGGGAGAGGTCGAACCCACCGACCACCTTCCGGTGCAGTTCGACCCGGGCGTCATCGATGCGTCCGAGCCGACGGGCCAGGAGGGCCGCGTACACCAGCCCGACGGCCACCGCCTCGCCGTGGCGCAGGTCGATGCCCGAACCCGGTTCGAACGCAGCCGCCTCCAGCGCGTGGGCCAGCGTATGGCCGTAGTTGAGGACCATCCGCCGGTCGCCCTCCCGTTCGTCCGAGGCCACGACATCGGCCTTGATCCCAACGCACCTGGCCACCTGTTCGGCCAGGGGCAGCTCGAGCAGCGACGCGTCGGGGCCCCGTCCGGTGACACCCAGGAACGCGTACTTGGCCATCTCGCCCCGCCCCGAGGCCCACTCGCGCGGAGGCAGCGTGGACAGAAGGTCGGTGTCGCAGATCACGCCGCTCGGCTGCCAGAACGCGCCGACCAGGTTCTTCCCTTCGGGAAGGTTGACCCCGGTCTTCCCGCCGATGGCCGCGTCCACCTGCGCCAGCAGCGTCGTGGCCACGTTGACGTAGGCCGTCCCCCGGTGGAACGACGCCGCCGCAAATCCGGCCAGGTCGGTGACGACGCCACCTCCCACGGCGATGACCACATCGGACCGGCTGAGCCCGGCCCGGGCGAAGCCCCGGCAGAGCTCCTCGGTCGCGGCCATCGACTTGGCACCTTCGCCGTCCGGCACGATGAACTCGTCGGAGGGCAGACCGGGGTCGACGGAGACACCGATACCGGACTGGGTCACGATGGCGGCGCGCCGGGCACCCGGAACGGCCGAGGCCAGCAATCCCGCCAGCCCGTCTCGTGCGCCGCCACCCACCAACACGTGATAGGTGCGGTCTCCCAGCTCCACCGGAATCTCGATCATCGGCTGCGCCCCGCCCCGATGCCTCTGTCGGCCAGCACCGGTTCAGCCAGCAGGCGATCGATCACCTGGTCGGGGGTGAGCCCGTCCACGTCGATCGTCACCTGGGCCACCGACTCGTACAAGGGCTTCCGGACCTCGTAGAGGTCCGCCAACCTCGCCGCCGGCTGGTCGCCCAGCAGCGGCCGGCCCTCGCCCTTGCCCACCCTCCTGGCCAGCACGCGCGGGTCGGCCCGCAGCCAGACCACGACTCCCGACCGCTGCAGGAGGTCACGGTTGCCCGGTAAGAGCACCACCCCGGCGGCGGCCGACACCACCACCGGCTCCGGGGACGACAGCGCCTCGGCCAGCACGCGGGACTCCTCGGCCCGGAATGCCTCCTCACCCCGTTCGGCGAAGAGCTCGGGCACGCTCGACCCGGTGCTGGCCATCACCTGGGCGTCGGAATCGAGGTATCCCCACTGAAGGCGGTCGGCCAGCAGGCGGCCGACGGTGGTCTTTCCCGCCCCCATCATGCCGACCAGGATGACCCGCTCAGGCATCGGCCGGCGGTTGCGGCGCCGAGGGGCTCTCGCCCAGCGCGTCCAGATACCCGCGCCGGTTGCGGCGGAACTCCGCCACGGAGTCGCCACCGAACTTGCGCAGGGCCTCCGAGGCCAGGACCAGGGCGACCATCGTCTCGGCCACCACGCCCATGGCCGGGACGGCGGTGACATCGGTCCGCTCCTTGAAGGACACGGTGGACTCCTTGGTCACCACGTCGACCGTGCCCAGCGTGGGCCGGTTGAGCGTGGCCAACGGTTTCATGGTGGCCCGGGCCACGATGGGGGAGCCGGTGGAGATGCCGCCCTCGACCCCTCCGGCGTGATGGGTGTCGCGGACATAGCCTCCACCCAGCCCGGCCCGGTCAGCATCCGTTGCCCCGGCCCCGCTCGACGCCACCCGTATGGCGTCATGGGCCTCGGACCCCCGGCGGCCGGCCAGCTCGGTACCGTCGCCGAACTCGACGGCCTTGATGGCCTGGATGCTCATCAGGGCCTGGGCCAGGAGGGCATCGAGACGTCGGTCCCAGTGCACATGGCTGCCGAGGCCCACGGGAACCCCGTAGGCGATGACCTCGGCCACCCCGCCGAGCGAATCACCGTCTTTGGCGGCCGCCTTCACCGCGGCGATCATCCGGGCCTCTGCATCAGGGTCACAGCACCGCACCTGTGACTCGTCGACCCGGATGAGCTCCCCCACCGTGGGCAGCGTGGTCGTCTCGGCCCGCTCGGGCCCGAGCTGCACGACGTGACTGAGCACGTCGATGCCGATCTGCCAGAGCAGCAGTTTGGCCAGGGTGCCTGCGGCCACCCGGGCGGCCGTCTCCCGTGCGGAGGCCCGTTCGAGGACGTCGCGTGCGTCGTCGAGCCCGTACTTGAGCATGCCCGAGAGGTCGGCGTGACCGGGCCTGGGTTGGGTCAGCACCTTGGCGGGCAGACCCGGGCTGGGCGACATCTCGGCCTCCCATTTGGGCCATTCGGTGTTGGCGATCTCGATGGCCACCGGGGAGCCGAGCGTCCTTCCGTGCCGGATCCCCCCCACCAGGGTCACCTCGTCCGCCTCGAAGCGCATCCGCGGGCCACGTCCGAAGCCCAGCCGCCGGCGGGCCAGTCCGCGCTGGATGTCCTCGGCGGTGACCAGCAAGCCGGCGGGCAGCCCCTCGACGATCACCACAAGGGCGCGTCCGTGCGACTCACCGGCGGTCAGGAAGCGGAGCATGCCGGGAAATCTACTCGGGGCGGCGGTGGTCAGGATCCGGCATGGAACAGGCTCTGGGCGATGGGACCACCCCAGAAGACAGCGATCACCGCCCCGGTGGCCAGGGACGGGGCGAAGGGGATCCGCGTCTTGCGTCCCGACGACGAGATCACCATCATCACCACGCCGAAGACCATCCCCACGATGAATCCGGACAGGAAGGCCACGTAGGCGTGGAGCAGACTCAGGTAGCCGACGGTGATCCCGATCACTGCGGCCAACCGGACATCGCCGAATCCCATCCCTCGTGGGGCGAACCACCAGATGCCGAAGAACAGGCCGAAGGCCACCCCGGCGGCCACGGCCGATCCGGTCAGACGGCGCCATTCGTGGTCCATGGCCGACGCGCCCACCAGAAGGGGGACGATCAGGGCCAGCGCCGCGTAGAGCAGTCGACGCGGCACGAGACGGTGGGAGAGGTCGGTGACCGAGATCACCACCAGCATGGCGAAGAAGACACAGAAGGGGGCCAGGAGCAGCTCCGGCCCGAAGTGGGCCGCAGACCCCCCGAACAGGGCGGCGGTCACCACCGCGGCGGCAGCCGTCCGGGCCGGCGCCGAGCCCGAGGGCAGGAGGTTGCGTACCGTGCCCTCGACCGGGGCGGGTCGGTCGGAGTCGTCAGTGCCGGACGCCCGTCGACGCTCGTCCTCCAGCCGACTGAGTTCGGCGGACCGCTGTCCGAGCGGATCGAGGGCACCGCCGATCAGGAGACCGGCGACCGTCGCACCGGAGACCAGCAGTGTGTCCACGACAGGCAACGTACCGGACGCCCACCGCCCGGACGGGTATCGGGGCGCCGGTATGGGCGCTCAGCCGACGCCCGGGTCAGCCGTGGGCCGGCTCGTAGTACGGATTGGTACCGTCGGCGTGGTCGGTGACATCGATGATGTTGGCGATCTCCGGGATCGCTTCGCGCAGGATGACCTCGATGCCCTGGGACAGGGTGGCCTTGGCCATTCCACACCCCTGGCAGCCGCCGCTCAAGCGCAGATAGACGGAGGCGTCCTCGACGGCGACCAGGTCGGCGCGGCCACCGTGGGCGGCGATGCTCGGGTTCACCTGCTCGTCGAGGACGGACACGACCCGCTGTGCGAGAGGGTCGGACAGGTCGATGCTGGCTCCGGTGGCCAGGCCGCTCAGGGTCGGAGCCGGCGGGGTATTGGGATTCACGATGACCAGACCCCCCTCGCCGGAGGCGTCGGTCACGAAGTCCAGCGTGGCGCCCTGGAGCCGCTCGACACTGGCCTGGGGTATGACCACGGGCAGCTCGCCGCCCTCTTGCACCACGTCCCCGGGACCGGCGTCCGCAAAGGCCTGGAAGTACATGTCGTAGGCGTAGGCGCCGTTGCTCTCGCCACTGATCTCCAGCCACAGGGCCAGCGAGCCGGACTCGGACTCGTTGGCCAGCACCTCGAGAACGGTGGCCTGCGCGTCACCGGTGATCGTCAGTACCGGGCGGACGTCCTCACGGTCTTCACTCATGCCTGTCATCATAAGGGCGTGGCAGCGAGCAACAAGCATCAACCGGCCAACGCCCACGAGTGGGTCAGCTTCGACGACCCGGACGAGGAGCGGACCTGGCTGTTCGATGTGACGTTCCTGGTCAGCTCCTGGACGTGCATCTTCGGTCAGGGCTGCCAGGGCGTGCTCACCGGACCCGCTCCCGAGCTGGTGCAGGGCTGCTGCTCCTACGGGGCCCACTTCACCGGCAAGAAGGACGCACGCAACGTCGAGCGGGCGGCGGCCGAGCTCACGCCCGACATCTGGCAGTTTCACAAGCAGGGGCGCAAAGGTGTGGTCAAGAAGCTCCCCGACGGCGAGCTCGGGACCCGCTTGGTCGACGGGGCCTGCATCTTCCTCAACCGGCCCGGGTTTCCCGCTGGTCCCGGATGCGCCCTTCACACGGCGGCACTGGCCCAGGGACGCAGCCACGTCGAGTTGAAGCCCGACGTGTGCTGGCAGTTGCCGCTGCGCCGAGAGGACGAGACTTCGCCGGACGGACGGGTGACGTCGGTGGTCCGACAGTGGGATCGGCGCCACTGGGGTGAGGGGGGCGACGAGTTCCACTGGTGGTGCACCGAGGACCCCGCTGCGTTCGTCGGCCACGAACCCGTCTACGTGAGCATGCGCACCGAGCTGGAGACGATGGCGGGAAAGAAGATCTACAAGAAGCTGGCGGCATACCTCGACGAGAGGCGGGCTCCCCGGGTGCGGGTGACCCTCCTGGCCCATCCCACCCTCCGAGGCTGATCTCGTCTGCCGTTGAGCGTCGCCGGCCGCGCCGGTTCCCCGGCGGCGCCATCTCCGGGGTCATCCCGGCCGGACCGGTTCCTCGTCGCACCGGTTCCTCCGCCGCACCGGTTCCTCCGCCGCACCCCCTCGGCGGCCTCACCCCCTCGGCCGGCGCCGACTACTCGGCCAGGGGATCGTCCTCGGCCAAGGTGTCCTCTTTTGGCGCGGTACCGAGGATCTCGTCGTAGTCGTCCTCGGTGGCCAGGCACCATGAGGCGTGCTTGTCATCAGGCTCGGCCCCGCATTCGGGACAGCGCCGATTGGCCGTTGCGACGGATCGCTTCAAGCTGCGCGCTTCTTCGAAGCGGCGATGGCGTCCCTTCTTCACGGAAACAACTCCTTGCCCCACCAGGGGTGGCACCGACTCAGGCCACCCTCGGGCCGGAGTGACCACCTATCACCAATGCGAGCCAGTGTAGTGCGGGGCGCCCTCATTCGTAGCACAGCGTCCCCGCCGGTACGATCGGGCCATGGCTGATCAATTCGACCCCCAGGCCATGGTGGAACGGTTCCGGTCCAGGGCCGACGCGGTCAGATCCCGGGGCCTGCCACCCGTGGAAGGGCCTGACCGGGAACGGTTCAAGCAGCAGGCCCAGGCCGACTTCATGGACTTCGCCATGATCGGGGACGCCGAGGCCTCGATCGAGGACGGGGTGCTGACCCTCCGGATCGACCTGCGCCCGCCGGCGCCTCCGCAACCCTGAGGTCGCGGCGGCCTTCGGTCCGGTCGGGGCCGCGCTCTTCCGCCGACGGTCATCCGCCGTAGTTCATCCTGGTGTCCTCCATGCGCAGCACCCCGGGCCCTCCGGCCTCGGACGGGTCGTCGTCAGCTCCCCCAGTGTCGGTTTCACCTGCGTCGACGACCTCGCCCACGAACAGGACGTGACTGGCCACCCCCGCCGTCCCATCACCGTCCCACCGGAGGAGATGACGCACGTCGCACGCCAACCACGACCGGGCCACGGCCAGGCAGGGAAGGCCGCCCGCCACTTCGCGGACCGGCTCACCCTGCAGGGAGACGGCGGAACCGACCCCGTCCAATTCCACCGAGTGGGTCGGCTTCACGAACCGACGGACGACGGCCCGGGCCGACCGGGGCAGCACGCTGACCGAAAAGCTGCCCCCTTGCTCGATGAGCCGACGGGTCACCGAGTCCTGTTCCACCGCCACGGCCACCAGCTTGGGCGCGGTGGCCACCTGCATGACCCAGTTGCAGGTCATCATGTTGCGTTGCGCTCCGGCCCGGCTCCCCACCACGAAGAGCCCGGTGGGCAGCGACCACAGCACCCGGCGGCGCAGGCGGTCGTACTCCTCCCGATCGCGGCCCTGCGGGTACGGGCCGATGCCGCTGTCTACGAGCGGCATGGCCACCCGACGGGCACCGGCTCGGGGGAAGCGTCGACCCGGGCGGTCACGGGTCAGTTTCCGAACGGGTCATCGTTGTCGTCGCTCGGAGCCGTGGTTGACGTCGACGGCGTCCGCCCGGTGATGGATGTGACCCGCTCGACCGCGGTGCGCAGCATGGGGATGAGCTTCGCCCGCTCGGACGACGATCGCCTGAGCAGGGACTCGTTCCCGTCGGCCCCGTTGTAGCAGTCATTGCCTGCCCCAGCTGCGTCCTCGTAGGCGGCGTTGAGCTGGTCGGTCAGCTGGGTGTCCGGGCTCGGGAGGTTGCCGATCGCCGTCTGGGCGTCGTTGGTCAGGAGGGCGCACACCGTTCGCAACGCCGCGGCACTGTTGTGGCGGGAGAGGGCCAAGTTGATGTTGCGGCTGTCCGCCTCCACCTGTCCGATGGCGGCGCCACCTCCCGATGTGGTCATCCAGGCGGAGAGCTGCGCGGCCGGCGGCCCCGACTGGTCGAGCGTGCACCCGGACGCGAGCCCGGCCCAGATGACGGCCAGGCTGACGCCGATCAGCACCGGGGCTACCGGCCGCGGACGGCGTCGACGCGGGCGGCGGTGCCACAGGACCGAGAGCGCGGCGATCCGGGTTCCAGGGGACGGGCTCGTCACTAGGCCGGGAAGCCCGTCCATTCGGGGCGCCAGGACGGTTCGAGCTGGCGCAGGAATTGGGCGCACCGCTCCTCCTCGCCGTGTTCCCCGATGGCCCCGGACGCGGAACGGAGTCCGTCGAGGCAACGCAGGAACCCGCGGTTCGACTCGTGTTCCCACCGGACCAGTCCCGAACCCTTCCAGCCTGCCGACCGCAATGCGTCGAGTCCGCGGTGGTAACCCACCCGGAAGTAGGCGTAGGCCTCGACGTCGTCGCGGGCCAGCGATCCGAGGGCGGCCCATGCGGCCAGCGACCGGGGGTCGGCACGGACGACGTCGGAGACGGCGTGGCGGCGTCGCTCACCCGGTTGGGCCACGGCCGCCTCCAGGCCCGACCTCACCGCCTCGGGCTCCTCGGGCAGGACCGTCTCCGGCAATCCCGCCGTGAGCCTGACTGGTGACCGGTCGGACCCGTCGGTCCCTGGGCTGCTCATCGGGCTCAGTGTAGGACCGGGGGAATCGGTCTCCCGCCGCGGCAGACCTCCGGCCGCCGCCGGGCCGTGCCCCACGACACGATTGCGGCGCGATCAGTCGAACTTCACCAGGTGGTAGTCGCGTTTGCCCCGCCGCAGCACCAGATAGCGGCCGGCCACCAGGTCGTCCGGCCTGATCAGCCGCTTCGGCTCGCTCTCGCGGCGGTTGTTCACGTAGGCACCTCCCTGCTCGATCGTGGTCGTCGCCCGACCCTTCGAGGGCACCAGACCGGTCTCGACCAGCAGGTCGACCAGCGCCAGGCCGGGTCCGTCGAGGCGGGTCCGGGCCAGCGTGGTCGACGGGGCGTCGGCGAACACATCGAGCAAGGTTCGCTCGTCGAGCAAAGCGACCCCCTCCCCGAACAGGGCGTCCCCGGCCTGTTCGGCGCGCGCCGTCTCGGTGGGCCCGTGGACCAGCGTGCAGACCTGACGGGCCAGCTCGCGTTGCGACTGGCGCCGTTCAGGTCTCGAAGCGGTCGACTCGTCGAGGGCCAGGATGGCGTCATGATCGAGGAACGTGAAATACCGCAGATAGGCGCCGACCACCGCATCCTCACTCCGCAGGAAGAATTGATACAGCTGATAGGGGCTGGTCCGGGCGGGGTCCAACCACACGGTTCCGGACTCGGTCTTGCCGAATTTCGTTCCGTCCGCCTTGAGGACCAACGGGGTGGTCAGCCCCCATACCTCCTGCTGGCGGACCTTGCGCACCAGCTCGGTTCCCATGGTGATGTTCCCCCACTGATCGCTGCCCCCAAGCTGGAGCCGGCAGCCGAACGCGTCGAACAGGTGGAGGAAGTCGTAGGCCTGCAGGAGCATGTAGCTGAATTCGGTGAAGGAGATGCCCTGGTCGGCGCGGGCAAGGCGCGTCTTCACCGAGTCCTTGGCCACCATCTGGTTGACCGTGAAGTGCTTCCCCACGTCCCGGAGGAACTCGAAGAGCGACATGGGCCGGAGCCACTCGGCGTTGTTGAGCAGCAGGGCCTGTCCCGACCCGTCGTCCCGGTCGAAGTCGAGGAAGTGCTCCAACTGGCGACGGATGCCCTCCAGGTTGGACTGCAGCGCCTCCTCGCTGAGGAGCGACCGCTCCTCGGACTTGCCTCCCGGGTCACCGACGAATCCGGTACCCCCGCCGGCCACGGCGATGGGCCGATGGCCGGCCAGCTGCAGCCGGCGGAGGTTGCAGACCTGCAGCAGATGCCCGACGTGCATGCTGTCGGCGGTCGGATCGAATCCGCTGTACGCGGTCAGCCGATCGGAGTCCAGGTGCCTCTCGAGCTGGGCATCGGTTACCTGATGGATCAGTCCCCTGAACCGGAGGTCGTCGGCGAGATGGGCCATTGCCTCAGCCTGCCACGTCGCCGAACCGCGTCCGTCACCTGCCCCGATGCACCACCGTCGGGTACCACAGCGGGCGGTAGGTACGGCTGGCGCGCCGACCGCTACGATCAGGTCCCGTCCCGTCCCGTCCCGCACCACAACCAAACTCGCCGCCGAGGACCGCCCGATGCCCAATCCGTATCTCCGAGGGAACTTCGCGCCCGTGCTCGAGGAACGCAGCGACGACTTCGAGCTCCCGGTCACCGGCGTCATCCCGCCCGATCTCGAGGGACGGCTGTTGCGGAACGGTCCCAATCCGGCGGTGATCCCCGCCGATGAGGCCGACTACCACTGGTTCAGCGGGGACGGCATGGTCCATGCCATCTCGCTGGCCGGCAGCCGGGCCACCGGCTACCGCAATCGATGGGTGCGGACTAGGGCGCTGGCCGCCAAGACGGGTACGCCGCCGCCCAGGGGACCGGGCGAGCCGATCGACGGGCCGGCCAACACCCACGTCATCCGGCATGCCAGCACGACCCTCGCCCTGGCGGAGACCGGTTTCCCGCACGCCCTGTCGTCCGATCTGGGTCGGGCCCGCGTCTACGACTTCGACGGGGCACTGGCGTCACCGATGACGGCGCACCCCAAAGTCGACCCCGTCACCGGAGAACTGGTCTTCTTCGGCACCGACGTCTTCGGGCCACCGTTCCTCCGTTACCACGTGGCCGACGCCACGGGGGCCCTGACCCGCACCGAGGAGATCGAGCTACCCCGGGCCACGATGATCCACGACTTCGGGGTGACGGCGACACGGGTCGTCTTCCTCGACCTGCCTGTGGTGTTCGACCTCGAGCTCGCGGCCAACGGTCGGTCCATCCCCTACCGGTGGATGCCCGAGGCCGGGGCCCGGGTCGGCGTGATGCCACGGACCGGTGGGAACGCCGACATCCGCTGGATAGGGATCGACCCCGTCTTCGTGTTCCACGTCCTCAACTGTTACGACGACGGTGACCGTGTGGTCATAGACGTCATCCGCTACGACGAGGCGTTCGACACCCCGCCGGGAGGGGTCGTCAGCCTGGATACGCCGGTGCTGGCCCGTTGGACCGTCGACCTCGCCTCCAACCGGATCTCCGAGCAGCGCCTCGACGACACCCCCGTCGAGTTCCCGCGGGTGGACGATGACGTGGCCGGGCTCCCCCACCGGTACGGCTACTGCACCCGGGTCGCGGAACGTGCCGACCAACCCGGCTACCGAGGCCTGGTCAAGTACGACCTGGTACGCGACGAGTCGATCCGGTTCGACCCGGGCGAGCACCTCTCCCCCGGGGAACCGGTGTTCGTGAAGGGCGCCGACGGCCGGGGCGAGGACGAAGGCTGGATCCTCAGCGTGGCCTACGACGCCACCAGGGACGCCAGCGACCTGGTCATCCTCGATGCCACCTCCTTCGGTGGCCCGCCGGTGGCCACCGTCCACCTCCCGGTCCGTGTCCCCTTCGGATTCCACGGATCGTGGGTGCCCACGGGCCGGTAAACCCACCGACCACGGGTGACACCAGATCCGACTTCGGTCGTGGGAAACTGTGCGTCTCCAATGGACAGGGCAGTGATCCACTGCCGGTAGATCGCCGTTTCGATCACGTGTTCCGAGACCCGAACCCCCGTGCCACCATCTGATCCCCCCCCACCCCGCGGGTCGCGCCCGTCCGGGCGCTCGTCCGGAGGCTCGACCGGACGGCCGCGGGCGTCAACAACCGTTCCGGCCCGCGGGAGTGATCGTGGACCCGAGTTCCCGGGGCCCATCCTGGGCGGGCAGGTGGAGGTCCCGTCCCGGCGCGAGATGCGCAGGGCGAAGAGACGCCGGCGCCGACCGGCCGAGCGGCTCCTGCGGGTGGCCATCGGCCTGGTGGTGTTGCTCCTGCTCGTGGCCGGCCTCGGCTACGGCTACTTCCGTTACGAGTGGAGCAAGGTCTCCTCCAGCCCGTGCTCCTCCTGCGTCGCCGCCGCCAACGGCCAGCCCTACAACGTGCTGTTGGTCGGCTCCGACAGCCGGGCCGGGGAGACCGCGGCCGAGGCCCAGCAGTTCGGCAACGCCACCAACGCCGGTGGCCAGCGGAGCGACACCATCAAGATCGTCCACGTCGACCCCGCCGCGGGCACCGCTTCGACCCTGTCCATTCCGCGGGACACCTTTGTGACCCTCTCCGGGATGGCGGCCAGCACCGACCTCTCCGGCCCCAACAAGATCAACGCCGCCTTCGGCAGCGGCCCCGACGCCCTGATCAAGACCATCGAGAACACCTTCGGGATACCCATCAGCCACTACATCGTGATCAGCTTCTTCGGCCTGCAGGATGCAGTCAACGCCCTCGGGGGCATCTCGATGGACTTCCCGTACCCCGTCCGTGATCAGGACTGCTCGACCGGCATCTGCTACAACAACTCCGGGCTCGACATCCCCAACACAGGATGCCAGGTGCTGGACGGGGCGCAGGCCCTCGCCCTGTCGCGCTCCCGTTACTTCCAGTACGACGCCGATGGCCAATGGAACTCCGACCCCACCTCGGACATCGGTCGGATCGAGCGCCAGAACCTCATCATCTCGGCGGCCCTCGACAAGGCCAAGTCGACCTACAACCCGTTCCGGCTCAACACGCTTCTGACCTCGGTGGTCCACGACTTCAGCAAGGACAACGGGCTCACCCCCGACGACCTCTTCTCCCTGGCCGAGCGGTACCACGCCTTCTCCGGATCCTCCCTCCAGACCTACACCCTGCCCACCGTGGGCGCCACCTCCTCGGCGGCGGGCGACGTCGAAGTGGTCGAGCCCGAGGCGGCGGCGCAGATGATCGACCAGTTCCTGGGCGGCACGGTGGGACCCATCGTCACGCCGCCGCTCGACGCCTACGGCAACCCCATCGCCCTGCCGGTCACCGCCCCGACCACCGCGGCGACCACGGCCCAGACCGTCGCCCCGGCCACCACCGCCACGGCGGGGGCCACCACGGCGACCACGGCGCCGACCTCGACCGTTCCCTCGTTCGACCCGCAGCCCTGCTGACAGCGGCCTGTCGAGGCCGCCCCGCTGGGCGCGGCGCCGCCCCCGCGTCCGACTCAGGCCCGATCGGCCGCTGATCCGCTCAGCGCTCGATGGCCTCGACGACGGCGGCGTTGATCCGGCGGTGGACAGCCACGTTCTCGTGCCTCCCGGGCAGCTCGACCCGGATCACCGACATCGACCCGCCGACCAGCCGCCGGTCCAGGGTGTCCTCGAACCCGGCGGTGCCGGTTGCCGGGCCGCACTCGTCGACGGACCACCCGAAGCCCGCGGCCACCGAGGCCACGTCGGGCTGCTGCGGTGTCCCGAAGAGCAGGTCGAAGGAGCCCCTATCGAGCACCTCGGCAGGGCGGAGGAACGAGAAGATCCCCCCACCGTCATTGTCGGCCACGACCACGGTCAAGGGTGCGATGAGCCCCTCGGCGCGTACCAGCGCCGACACGTCGTGGAGAAAGGCCAGGTCGCCGACCAGGGCCACAGTCGGGGTGGAAGAGGCGAGCGCCACGCCCAGCGCGGTGGACACCACCCCGTCGATACCGTTGGCGCCGCGGTTGGCCACCACCCGAGGGGGGTCGCGGCGCGGCGCGGCGAATGCCTCCAGGTCCCGGACGGGCATGGATGACGACACCACCAGCACCGAACCCGACGGCATCCGGGCGAACAACCGATGGGCCAGTGAGGGCTCGGTCAACGAGCCGCCGACACCTCCCAGGGCGGCGTCGGCGCCGAGACCGGCCATCACCGTCCGGGCCACCGACTCGGCCGCCTCCCACCCGCCACTCCAGCCGCCGTCCCACCCTCCCGAACGGCTGCTGTCCCGGCCACCGGAAGCCCCGGCGCCCACCCCCTGGGCCGCGGCCAGGCAGAACAGCGTCGGGTCCGAGCGGACGAACGTGGAGATCTCCCGCTCGGGGTCGCGCCAACGCCCCCACGGGTCGACGACGACGCTCTCGGCACCGGCGGCGACCGCCGACGACAGGAAACCGTTGACCACCTTCGACACCCACGGTTCGCCCAACCGGACCACGGTCTCGGGCACGTGGTGGCGGGCGAAGAGGTCCGATCGCAGGATGGCGTCGGCGGCACCGATGACACCGGGACGGAGCTGGCGTGCCCCCGAACGCGGATCGGCCAGCACCGGCCAGCCCAGGGAGTCGGACAGCGACAGCACCGCCTCCGGGTCGCCGCACCCGGCCCCGGCCACGATCAGCCCGCTGCGTGCCGGATCCAAACACCCGGACTCGCGGAGGTCCCTCACCGCACCCTCGGGCGGCGGCATCCGACCGTGGACCACCTGGTGCCACGGGAGGTCCCCCGGCCGTCCCGGGCTCACCCCACCTCCGGCGGCCTGGTTCCCGAGGAGCGGCTCCCGGAACGGCAGGTTGAGATGGACCGGACCGGGGCCGCCGGCACCGGAGATGGCTTCAGCGACGGATCGGGCAGCCAGCGACCGCCACGACGCGCGGGCGGCGCGGTCGGGAACTCCCGGATCGCAGAACCAGCGTACGGAGCGGCCGAAGAGATGGGTCTGGTCGATGGTCTGAGGAGCGCCCACGTCACGGAGCTCCGGCGGACGGTCGGCGGTGCAGGCGATCAGCGGCACCCCGCCCAGATGGGCCTCGACCACCGCGGCATGGAGCTCGGCCGCGGCCGTGCCACTCGTGGTCACCACCAGTGGAGGCTGCCCGGAGGCCCGGCCGATCCCGAGGGCCGTGAATGCCGCCGACCGCTCATCGAGGCGCACGTGCAGCGTCATCGCCGGATGGGCGGCCAGAGCCACGACGAGGGGCGTCGACCGCGATCCCGGGCACACCACGGCGTGGGCCACGCCGCACCGGACCCACTCGTCGACCAGGGTCGAGGCGAACGCAGCCTGCACATCCGCATCCGTGGCATGACCGGCGTGACCGGCATGACCGGCGTGACCGGGATCCGCGGCGTGACCGGCATGACCGGCGTGACCGGGATCCGCGGCGTGACCGGCATGACCGGCGTCCGTCGGTACGCTCATCGGAGCTCTCCATGACCACGGCCACCCCACCCTCGACCCCGCCCTGGACCCCTCCTCACGGGCCCCGGCCGACGCCGACACTGCACACCGAGACCGTCGGGAACGGCCCGCGCCTCGTGATGGCCCATGGCTTCACCCAGACCGGTCGGGTCTGGGGCTCGATGGATGGCAACCTGGCCCAAGACCACCAGGTGGTCCGGGTCGACCTGCCCGGCCACGGTGCCTCGGCCCCCGTGGCCGCCGGCCTGGAGGACGGGGCCCTGCTGTTGGGCGGGGTGGGCGGCCGGGCGACGTACCTCGGGTATTCGATGGGGGCGCGGTTCTGCCTCCACCTGGCTCTTGCTCGCCCGCATCTGGTCAGCGGCCTCGTCCTCATATCCGGAACCGCGGGGATCGAGGACCAGGCCGAACGTCGCCGACGGCGGGCTTCCGACGACAAACTGGCTGAGGAGCTCGACCCGATTCGGACTCCGGGCCCTCCCCTGGCCGTCGGGGCCTTCGTCCGGCGCTGGCTCGAGAACCCGATGTTCGCAGGCATCAGCGAGTCCGCCAACGGATTGGACGAGCGGTTGCGCAACACCGGCCCCGGACTGGCGTCGAGCCTGCGCCTGGCCGGCACCGGCACCCAGCAACCGCTGTGGGACTCGATCGGCCGCCTGACCATGCCGGTGCTGATCATCTCCGGTGAGCTCGACCAGAAGTTCAGCGCTCTCGGGCGGCGGATGGCCGAGATCATCGGGCCCACAGCCAGCCGGGCCGTGGTTCCCGGGGCCGGGCACGCTCCTCATCTCCAACGACCCGACGAAGTGGCGAGGTTGGTGCGGGCCCACGAGCACCGGGGCGGTGGGTCCTGAACGCCGTTCGACCGTCATCGGATCCAGAGCCACACCGAGACGGAAAGGAGCGCGCCGAACACCATCTGCAGGCGGCCGGTGGCGGCCAGCACCGGGAGCAACGCACGGCCGGAGGCGTCGCTGGCGACGGTCTTCACCGGGGTCACCACGAGCGGGAGGGCCAGAAGCGGGAGGAGCGCAACCACCGTTTGCGAGGAAGACAGCACGGTAGAGACCGACGACAGCGACCACACCAGCACGGCGGCGAAGGGCAGCACGACACAGGCAACGTAGAACCATCCCGCGTCGCGGCGGCCCATCCTGACCGCCAGCGTCCGCTTGCCGGTGCGGGCATCGGTCTGGATGTCCCGCAGGTTGTTGGCCAGCAGCAGTGCGGTGGCCAACAACCCCACCAACACGGCCGCGAACCACACCACGGGCTCGTCGATCCTCAGGGACTGGACATAGTAGGTGCCCACGGTGGCCACCAGCCCGAAGAACACGAACACGAAGAGCTCGCCCAGACCGGCGTAGCCGTAGGGGCGGGGGCCACCGGTGTAGAACCAGCCGGCGGCCAGGCAGGCCGCCCCGACCACGAGGATCCACCACGACGTGGCCCAGGCCAGGCCGAGGCCGACCACGCCGGCCACGCCGAAGCAGGTTAGCGCGGCGCGCTTGACGGCCCCGGGCGAGGCCAGGCCCGACGCCACCAGGCGGAGGGGGCCGACCCGGTCGTCGTCTGTCCCGCGGATCCCGTCCGAATAATCGTTGGCATAGTTGGTGCCCACCTGGATGGCCAGGGCGACGACCAGGGCGGC
>JBEKOI010000012.1:0-28780 GCA_049521915.1 Acidimicrobiales bacterium
GGTCCAGATCGACGCCGTTGGGGATGAGCTCGACCGACCGGCCGGTGCCCCTGGAACGGGCCAGATCGGGCGAGCACACCACGACCTCGCGGCTGTACTCCATCAAGAGGTTCTCGTTGGCCATCAGCCGGCTCCGCTGTCGGGGGGCCATGGGGGCAAGGAGCCAGTCGTCGGTGATGTCATACAGGCTGGGCCAACCTGTGCGCACCGCCAACCGGGCATAGGACGCGTCGTTGATCCACAGCAGGGGCCGGGTGAATCCCAGCCCGGCCACGGCGTCGAGGACCTGGCGCTCCAGCGAGCGGTCGGCGAACGGCCCCACCAGTCGTGGCAGCCATTTGCGGGGCCGGAGCACGTGGACACGGGGATGGGTCTGCCGGAGGCGAGGACCGGTGACGCCGGCCAGCGCGCCGGACCGCAATTGGTGGGGGATGTCGACGGCGGGGGCGACGAAGAGGACGTTGAGTGTCGGGTCGAGCTCGACGAGCTCGTCGACGAGGATCCTGATCCGCCTTCTGACGTCCCCCCACGGCTCGAGTGAGCACACCACCAGTGACACGGCCTCAGTACCTCGGTGGTCCCTGAGTGCGATGCTGTCGGCGGGGTTCTGCGTAGCCATCCCTGTTCCTAGCGGCCCTGTTCCTCGCGGCCCTGTTCCTGGCGGCCCTGTTCCTGGCGGCCGGGCTCATTGCGGCCAGCCCCACGATGGCCCGACCCTGCGTCGGGCCAAGGTGTATCCCTGTGGGCCGGGGCTCGTGGATAGCGTCGACACCGGAGCGTGAGACCTTGAGATCCAATTGACCCCGAGACCCGATTGCACGGGGCATGGGTGCCGAGGCGGCGGCGGCTACGCTACGGAGGCCGTCATCATTGAAGTCTCCGAGGGTCGATGAGCGAGAGCGTGCCGACACGATGAGCCGCACCAACAGCCCGGCCTCGGCCAGGACTGTCGACAAGAGGCGGGTCCACCGACAGCGGGAACGGCGTGCTGGGGTCGTGGCCGGGTGGCTGACCACCGTGGTGGTGGCCGGAGCCATCGGGATCGCGGTGGCCGGAAACCGGAAGATCGGACTGGTGCTGGCCGGCTTGGTCCTCGTCCTCGGGATCTTCATCGCCGACCCGCTCCTTGTCGTCGTCATCGCCCTACCGGGGACCCTACTGATCCAGCGGGTGGGGGGCGCCTCCACCAATCTGAGCGCCGCCGACCTCCTGGTGTTCATCGCCGCACTGGTCTCCCTCACGTACATCCGGTGGCGGGAGGCGCCGTATCTGCGGCAGTTCCTGATGGGCATCGTGTGGTTCCAGGCCGCCCTGCTCCTCGTGGTCATCGCCCACCCCTTCCGTGACGACATCGTCGAGTGGTTCCACCGCTGGTCCTATGTCGGGGGCAGCGTGCTGGTCGGCTGGGTCATCGCCACGAACGGCCGGACCAGGCAAGCATTCCGCCTCTTTCTAGCCGGTTCCTCGATCCTGGCCCTGATCGCCATGGAACACGCGGTGACCGGTCACTTCCAGCCGGCCCAGTGGGGCGTCTACCAGAAGAACGGTATCGGCGCCATCATGTGGATCGCCATCGTGGTCGCCCAGATCAATCCCCCCTGGACGGGGATCGGCCGGCTCGAGGCCCGGGTGAACAAGTACCTCTGCATCGGGGGCCTGCTGGCCTCACAGAGCCGCCAGTCGGTGATCCTGCTCATACTGGCGATCGGGCTGGCCGCCTTCTTGAACCCCGAGCTGCGGGCCAGGTCGAGGCTCTTGATGTTGGCCGCGTTCCCGGCGGCCGTGGTCCTCTACTTCAGCTTCACCATCGCGGCCCGTAACAATCCCCAATTCAATTCGGTGACCACCCGTGTCGACCAGATCTCGGCTGCCCTGCACGTCTGGCATCTGAGCCCGATCCTCGGTGAGGGCATGCGTTTCTACAATCTCCCGCAGTTCATCACCGTGACCGCGCCGCCCAACGTCTTCATCGACAACCTCGCCTCCACCGGCATCATCGGATCGCTTGCCTTCCTGTTCATGGTCTGGGTCACCGTGCGGACGATGTTCCGGCTCCCGTACGCGCTGGGCACGCTCGGTCTGGTCATTCTCGTGTTCCACTACGTGGACGGGCTGTTCGACATCTTCTGGATCGGCGCATCGACGATCGCACCGTTCATCATCGCCGGGATCTCGTTGGGCATGGCCGACATGGACAGGGTCGGGCGGGACGCCGGCGTGTCGGAGGTGGACCTGCTGGCCACGCCGGTCGTCATCGCCCCCGGTGGCCCGTCCCCGGGACCGGCCCGCGGGCGCGTCCGTCCGTCGTTGGCCGGGGCGGTGGCCGGGGTGAGGGGGGCCGTGACGCCCGGCGCCGGACCGTCGGTTGCCCTGAAGAGGGTCATGGCTCGCATCATTCCGGCCCATTGACGCCCACGCCGGTTCGGCGGTGACCGGAGTGACGGCCGCACGACCACGGATCGTCTACAACGCGTTGCCGCTCGACACCCACGGCGGTGGGGTCAGCACCTACATCCGGGAGCTCCTGGCCGCCATGGTCGCAGAGGTCGCCGCCGACTTCGCCGCCGCGGTCCATCCGGCGGGCGCCTCCGAGCTGCCCGATGCCGTCGAACCGTTGATCAAGGCCGACGCACACGGGATCAGACGGGCCCTGACCGGCGCCATCGGGTTCGGCAGGGCTGACCTGACCCACGGCTTGGACGTCGATCTGCCCGTGCGGCGTCCCGGACCCACGGTCTCGACCGTGCACGACCTGGCCGTACTGGACACGCCGTGGGCCTTCCCGCGACGCCGGGTCATCGGCGAGCGGATACTGGTCCGCCAGTCACTCCGGCGGGCCGACACCATCATCGCCGTCTCGTCGTTCACCGCCGAGCGGATCAAGGCGCTCCTCGGTCTCGAGGCCGTGGTCGTCCACTCCGCTCCGAGCCCCGGCATGTCGCCGCCGTCGGTGGAGGAGGTGGACAGGGTGCAGAAGCAGTACGCACTGCCCGAGCAGTTCGTCCTCCACGTGGGAAACATCGAGCCTCGCAAGGACATCGCCACCTTGGCCGCGGCCTGCCGGCGGGTGCCCATCCCGCTGGTGCTCACCGGCCACGGCCTGTGGGGCCACCGACCACCGGCGGGGACGGTCGAGATCGGCCACGTCCCCCTGGGCGATCTTCCCGCGCTGTACGGAGCGGCCACGCTGGTGGGCTATGCGTCCCGGTACGAGGGGTTCGGGCTGCCCCCCGTGGAGGCCATGGCCTGCGGCGCCCCCGTGGTGAGCACGCCGGTCCCCTCGATCGTCGAGGTCGTGGGCGACGGGGCCAGGACGTTCACACCGGGAGACGTCGACGGCCTGTCGGCGACGCTGTGCGAGCTGGTCCGAGACGATGGAATGCGCTCCGAGTTGGCGCTCCGGGGCAGAGGGCGGGTGAAGGCCCTGAGCTGGGGTCGTTCCGCCCGGGCCACGGCGGACGTCTACCGGTCCCTGGGCGTGGGCGTCTGAGCGGGGCGTCGACGCCGGCCGGGGTGCCCCACCCTCATCGCTTCAGCTCGACCCGCGACATGCCGAAGAAAGACTGTGGAGTCTGTTTTGAGGGGTGGGCAGCGAGCCCGCGGGGCGGACAAGCGCGCTCCGGGCCTGACGGCGTACCAGCTCCTGGCGGCCGACGTGGATGCTCCTGTCCGCCCGTCGGAGATCGACGTACCCGATGAGTTCTTGGAGGACCTCTACGTCCACCCTCTGATCATCACGCCTGACTACGTGGGGGCGGACCGCCGGATGGCGGCCATCCGCCCGGTTCACGACCTGGTCGGGCACGGATCGGCGCTGAGGGCGGCCGAGATCCTGGCCGTCGTGGTGGTCACCCTGAGCGTTGGCGTCCCCCTCACGCTCCTGGCGTCGCACGCCGCCGTGGCCGGGACGGCGAGCCACCCGCCAGCGGCATACCTGCCCTCGTCACCCCGCACGCTCGGGACCGCCGCCACGCTGCGGCGGGCGGCCACGGGCTACCGGAGCCAGGCGGCCCGGTCCGCGGCCCGGGCCCAACTGGCGCGGCAGAGGGAGGCACGACGGGCGGCGGCGCGGCAGGCCGACGCCTCCCGGCAGCATGAGGCACGCGCCGCACGTGTCCGGCGCCAGGCGGCCGTGCGGCACGAAGCCAGGATCCGGCGGCAGGAGCTGGTCAGGCGGGCACGGGCCCGCAAGCGCTGAGCGCCCGGGGCTTCAGCTCCGGTACCAATCTGCCGATCTTGTCGGCATGGATTCAACCCTGACCGAGAGCGATTCTGCCGGCGCGGTCGACCAATCCACCACATCGGCCTGGGACGCCCTCTTGAAGCAGTCCGCCGATCCCCGGCTGGCCGAAGGCCTCGACGACGGCCGGACCGGTGACGAAGAGGCGCTTCGATCCGCATTCCGCGACGAGCTCGACGACCCCGGGCTGGTCCTGTCGACGGGGTACATCGGTCCCGACCGTCGGGCGTCGGGTCCCCTGGCCCGGCTCCACCGGGTCACCTTCGGAGCTCGCCGCTCACTGCTCCAGCTCGAAGTGGCGGTCGTGGCCGTGGTGGCCGCGTTGGTGGCGGCATCGATCCTGCTGGCCAGTGGCGGAGGATCCGTCGCCGATCGGGCCACGAAGACGGTGGTCAGGTCGGCAACCACCTCCGCCACCCCTCGGGCCAAGGCTCATGTCTCGACCGCCCCGCCACCCGTCACTCCGGCAAGGCACGTGCCGACGACCACCCCCACTCCCACCACCACGGCACCGGTGGTCAGCGCCAAGCCGGCGGCCGTCGCCCCGGCTCCGGTGGCAGCCGCAGCGCCGGTCGCGGCCCCGGCCCCGGCGCCGGCTCCGACGACGACCGTCCCGCCCCCGCCTCCGCCGACCGCGGGCCTGACTCCTTCACAGATGGGGGCTCAGGCCCTCGCTCTCGTCCGGTACCCGTGGCAGAACATCCCCGGGTACTCGATCCAATTCCTCCCCATCGCCGACGCACCGTCGCCGGGCTTCTACGGCAACACCACTTTCACCTGGGGCCAGACCGGGGGCACCTCGGTGCTCTACGTCTACCCCGGGGAGACGATCGACCAACTGGCGGGGATCACCGCCTTCGAGATCGGCCACGAGGTCGATGCCGCGGGGGTCGAGCCCCAGGGCGGCGAGGCACAGATCGAGAACATCCTGGGCATCCACCCGGCCAGCTGGGCGCCCAACTGTGACTGCGCCGAACAGGGGTTCCTGTCTGGTTGGTACGCATCCGCCTTCTCCAACTACTGGTCGCCGGGCGTGGGCGACTGGAGCCAGGTCGCTCCCGAGCCGAGCGGGGCGGTTCTGGCCGCCGTCGAGCCCTGGTTGAACCCGACCATCTCCTGACCCTGCCGCCATGTCCCGTCCACCTCTGCCCTTCCTGTCTCCCTCGGCCCCGCCGGCGCCCACCCCGGGCCCCTCGCGGCCCCCGACCCGACGAGCGTCATGACCCGGATCGCCCTCCTCCCCAGCTCGTACCCTCCGTCGCTCGGCGGTGTCGAAGAGCTGACCCGACATCTGGCCCTGTCGCTCAGCGCGGCCGGGGACGAGGTCGAAGTATGGACCGGGCACCGCGACGACAGCGCGCCGGAGACAGCGGAGATCCTCGACGGGATCGTGGTCCGTCGCCTGCCCATGCCGCTGCCGGCCACGCACTGGTCGGCCGTGCGCCGCTCGGCCGTCACCGGTACCCGCTCGCTGCTCTCGTTGCGGAGCGCGGTGGCCGCCTTTCGTCCCGACGTCCTCCATGTGCAGTGCTTCGGGCCCAACGGTGTCTACGCCCACGCGCTGTCCCGCATCACCGGGCTCCCATTGGTGGTGACCCTGCAAGGGGAGACGCTGATGGACGACACCGACATCTTCGATGCCTCGCGTGTCCTGCGCACCTCGCTTCGGGCCGCCCTGCGGACGGCAGCCGCAGTCACCGGCTGTTCCACCTTCACCCTGGCCGATGCCGAGAAGCGGTTCGGGTTGGCGGCGGGCCGAGGGCGGGTGATCCCCAACGGGGTCGACCTCTTCGAGGCCGGTGCCCGACCGGGCGGTGTCGGCTCGAACGGGTCTTCGGGGCCGTTCGCCGTGGAGGGCGGACCGGACGGGCCCTACGTGCTGGCTCTCGGGCGGGTGGTGGAGAAGAAGGGATTCGATCTGCTGCTGGCCGCGTACGCGGCGCTCGATGAGACCAGCCGGACGGTGGACCTGGTCATCGGCGGACAGGGGGAGGCGATCGTCGGTCTCCGCCAGACCGCCTCGGCGCTCGGCATCACCGACCGGGTCCACTTCGTGGGTCGGCTCTCCCGCCAGCAGGTGGCCGAAGCCATGGCCGGTGCGACACTGTTCGTCATGCCCAGCCGCCTCGAACCGTTCGGGATCGTCATCCTCGAGGCGTGGCGGGCCGGAGCGCCGGTGGTGGCGACCAACCGCGGCGGGCCCCCCGAATTCGTCCGCGACGGCAATGACGGGGTGCTGGTGGACCCGTTCGACACCACGGCGTTCGCCGGTGTGCTCGAGAGCCTCCTGCTCGATCCCGATCGTCGGCGGCGGATCAGCGATGCCGGGTACCTGCGGGTCCGGTCGTTCGGCTGGGTGGAGATCGCCGAGCGGTACCGGGAGGTCTACTCGTCCGTCGTCGACTCCGGGGGCCGGGCTGTCGCACCGCGGGACGGCACGCCGCTGGCCGGCCCGCCGCTGGACGGCACACCGCTGGATGACACGCCGCTGGATGACAGGGCCCCCGCCCATCAGGGAAGATCGGTCCGATGACCACAGCCCATGCCCTGGCCGACGAGCTGGCTACCGGCCTCCCCGATGCCGTGCCCTACCGTGGGGAGCGGGGACACGGTGATGCGGCGTCGCTCCGGGTGGGCATCGACCTCGTCTCGGTGTCCGACGTGGCCGATTCCGTCAGGAGATTCGGCGACCAGTACGTGCACCGGATCTTCACACCCCACGAGGTCGACTGCTGCCTGTTCGGGGAGCCGAGCCCCGGCACCACCGCCGGCTACTCCTCCGAGTCCTTGGCGGCGCGTTTCGCGGCCAAAGAGGCGGTGGTGAAGGTCCTGCGGCCGGTCGGCCCGCGACCCGTTTGGCGTGACATCGAGGTGTACCGGGACCGGAGCGGCTGGACCGAGATCCGGCTGTCGGGGCGGGCCGAGCTGTTGGCCGCCGAAGCCGGCATCGACCACCTGGCGGTGAGCCTGACCCACGAGGAGTTCACGGCCGCGGCCGTCGTGATCGGGGTCTGCCGTGGCGGGGACCGACCGGTGGCCCCGGACACGCTTGACAGAGGAAAGGAGTGACAATGGAGGAAACCATCCGACTCGTCCTGGCCGAACACGGCCGCCTGGCGACCGACCCGGGCTCGCTCGACGAGCACGCCGATCTCTTCGACGCGGGGATGACCTCGCACGCCAGCGTCAATGTGATGCTGGCCCTGGAGGAGGTCTTCGACTTCGAGTTCCCCGAGACCATGCTCAAGAAGTCCACCTTCGAATCGATCGCCGCCATCAGGGCCGGTGTCCTCGAGGTCACGGGTGGGTGACCGGGTGGCCGCTTTTCCCCCGTGGAAGGACCGGGGCGGTCTGCCCATTCACCCTTCAGGCGGGCTCCGGACGAGCCGATAGTCGGGGTATGAGTCATGCCCGATTCGGTCCCGGCCGTCCGGTTCCGCGCTTGGTGCGGCGTGCCCGGCCGTCAGCCGGATGGCCGGTGCTTCCGAGGGTCCGCCCGGACCGCTCCGACCATCCCGGTCCCGAGACCTTTTGGGGGTACGATTCCCAACCGATGGTGGTGTGCCCTCGACAGGTTTGTGGTGGCGCCGGACTGGTGCTGACCCGCCGGATCTCGCTCGGGGGGGCTCGCTGTCGTGCCGGTCATCGGGCCCGGATGAGCATCATCGGCGTTGGCGGACGTTGTCGTGGTGACTGATCTCTCGGACGTGTCGGATGAGGGACAGTGGATGACCAGCACAGGGAAGGGCAGGCTGGCTGGGATGGCCATACTTGATTCGGCGATCCAACGCGCGCTCGAAGAGCCGGTCCCTCACGTGGCGGCGCCGAGCGACCGCCGGAGCGATGTCTCCGAACAGCCGGTCGCGCTGACCCGGGTTCGCCGACACGGTCTCTCCCGCCTGCTCGTGGCCGATGTCTCCGGGCTGGCCATTGCCGCCTTCCTCGGTCCGCTGCTGGTGTCGGCCGTCTCCAGCAATCCGGCCAGCGCGGCGAGCCGCAGCGGCTGGATCTATCTCTTCGACCTGGCCGCCATCCCGATGTTCGTGGGCGCGTTCGCACTGTACGGCTTGTACCGGGGTGTCACCCGCCGCATCTCGATGAGCGTCTTCTCCGATCTGCGCAACATCGTGCACGCGGTGATGATCAGTGGGTTCCTCTACGCCATCGTGGCCTACGTCACGAGGAAGAACACCGATCTCGCCGCCCTGACCGTCGGCAAGGTGGCGGCCATGTGCCTGGTGGCCGTCATCGCCGTTCCGCTGGCCCGGGTGGTGGCCTTCGGGCTGTTCAAGGTGGGGTCGATACCGGTCATCGTGGTGGGTACCGGCAAGCTGGCCCAGACCGTGGCCAGCCACCTGCGGGCTCACTCGAGCGTGAGATTCGTCGGATTCGTGGACGACAATCCCCTCGGGCGCACCGACGTGCTCGGCGAGCTCGAGGAGCTCCCCGAGCTGTGCCGTCGGTATTCGGTGGCCCGGGTGGTGGTGTGCTTCTCCCGGACCCACCCCGAGCGTACGACGGAGATGCTGAAGGGCCTGGCCGGACAGGTCGGTGTCTCGATCGTTCCGCGCTACTACGAGCTGATGACCAGCCGCTCCCATGTGGAGGACCTGTCGGGGTTGCCGATGTTGGACATCGCTCCGGCCTCCTTGAGCCTCGGATCGCGGTTCCTCAAGCGGACCTTCGACATCGTGTCGTCGTCGGCGATCCTCCTTTTGGCCGCACCCTTCTTCGCCGCCGTGGCCGTGACCATCAAGGCGACCAGTAGCGGGCCGGTCTTCTTCCGCCAGGTGCGCACGGGCCGGAACGAACAGCCGTTCTCGATGATGAAGTTCCGCACCATGTACCGCGATGCGGAGTCGCGACGTCACGAGCTCGACCACCTCAACGAGGTCGACGGACCGCTGTTCAAGGTCCAGAACGATCCCCGGGTGACCCGGGTGGGACGCTTCCTGCGCCGGACCAGCCTCGACGAGTTCCCCCAGCTGATCAATGTGTGGAAGGGCGACATGTCGCTCGTGGGTCCACGGCCGTTCGTGGTCTCGGAGGCTATGGAGATCGAGGGATGGGCCCGCAAGCGGTTCGAGGCCCGGCCGGGCATGACCGGGTTGTGGCAGGTGTCGGGACGCAACGAGCTGTCCCACCTCGAACTGTGCCGGCTCGACTATCTCTACGTGGCCTCGTGGTCGTTCTGGTGGGACATGCAGATCCTCTGGCAGACGCCGAGCACCATCTTCCGGGGCCGCGGCGCCTCCTGACCGTCCGGTCCCTTCGGTACCGGGAGTCGGGGTGAGCTTCGTCGGCCGCCGGGCGACCGGTGTCAGTGGGCGGCCCGCTCCTCGTCCACCACGGCGAGCATCCGCTCCACAAACCGTTGCCTCGAGAACTGCCGGGCGTGGGTGGTCAGGGTGTCCGTGGCCCATGAGACCGTGGACATCCGGTCGACGGCCTCGGCGATGAGTCGCGGAATGGGCTCGTCGAAGAAGACACCGGTGGTCCCGTCGACCGTGGTGTCGAGGAACCCACCCCACCGGAGCGCGGCAGTGGGCCGGCCGAACGACGCCGCCTCCACCGGGGTCAGTCCGAAATCCTCGTACGAGGCCGCGACCAGTCCCGTGGAGGATGCGTACAGCCAGCGGAGGTTGGCGTCGCCGACCGGCCCGAGGACGGTCACGTTGGGCGGGGCGGACGAGGTGATCTGATCGGCCAGGGGACCGCCACCGACCACGACCAACCGCTGCCCGGGGAGGAGCCCGAACGCAGCCGTGACCGCTTCGACGTTCTTGTAGGGCAGCAGTCTGGAGACGCAGAGGACGAAGCCGGGCTCGATGCCGGCCACGGGCTCCTGCCGACCGTGTGGGTCCATGTCGACGGGTGGGGGCACCACTTCGGCATCGATCCCGTACAGATCGGACACCCGCCGTCGAACGACATTGGAGTTGACCAGGTACCGGTCCGCGGAGGCGGCGGCCCGCTGGTCCCAGCGGCGCAGCGAGGGGGCCAGCAGGGACAGCATCGAGGCCGAGACCCCCGACTGTCCGGCCAGATAGCGATCGGGCTGGTAGAGCCATCGGGCCGGTGTATGGCAGTAGACGACCTTGCGGCCACTGACCGAGGCGCCGTGGGCCCAACCGCTCGACGAGCAGACGGCCACCTCGGCCTCGACGTGCAGCCTCGAGAAGGCCGGGGCCAGCACCGGAAGGGCCAGACGGTGGTGGGTGCGCAGGGTGGCCAGGCGGTCGATCGGGAGGGTGCGGACATCGAGGTCCGAGAACTCGGGAAAGGTCCCGTCCGGGTCGTAGAGGGAGGTGTGGACCGGTGACCCGGGGAAGGCCTCGGCCAGGGCGAGGACCACCCGCTCTGCGCCCCCGCGCTGGGTCAGGTAGTCGTGGACGAGCGCGAAACGGCCCGAGTCGGTGATGCCCGGACCGCCGGCGGTGCTTCCCGTGTCCTCTTCGGACGGCACAAACTCTCTCCTGTCGGGTGGTCGACCTGCTGCTTACCACGCCCGGCACCGGATGGCGACCGGGGGGGGGCACCGTCCGCCCCTGCCGATCCTGTGGTTACAATCCGCACGTCCAGTTCCTCTTCGTCTGCACCGCCAACATCTGTCGGTCACCGATGGCAGCCGCCCTCTTTGCCGCACAGACCCGGGGCCTCACCGATTCGGTGCAGGTCTCGTCGGCAGGCCTGCTCGCCGAAGCCAGATCGGCGCCCGATGAAGTCCCCGATGAGGTGCTCGAGGTCATGAGGCCGTACGGGATCGACCTCCGGGATCACCGGAGCCGGCAGCTGACGGAGCCGATGGTGGCCGGCGCCGACCTGATCATCGGCATGGCTCGGCGCCATGTGCAAGAGGCGGTCCTTCTCGATCCGTCGTGCTGGCCGAGGGCGTTCATGCTGAAGGAGCTGGTCCGCCGGGGCAACGAGCTCGGGCCCCGGCTCCCGGGCCAGGACATCCGCTCGTGGATCGATGCGGTCCACGGGGACCGGACCCGGACCTCGCTGGCCCATCGGTCGGTGGCTGACGAGGTGGCCGATCCCTACGGAGGGAATCTCGAAGGGTACCGGTCCACGGCCACCGAGCTCGGCCAGCTCGTGGCCCGACTGACCCAGCTGCTCTGGGACTGGGGACCCGAGACGGGCGGGAGCTAAGGGCTCCGGCCCCCGCCCGCCGGGCCCGGGGCCGGAACGTGCGCCACCGGCGGGGAAGTGCGATCATGGACCGGTGGCAGACGGCCTTCAGATACGAGAGCTGCCGGACGGCGGAAAGGAATTCGTCCTTGACGACCCGGCTCTCACCTACATCCGCATCGACGACCAGTCGCGGCTGCAGTTCGGCACCACCGAGGTGGTGATCGGGATCCCGTTCACCCTGGAGCTCAACGGCAGCGTCCACCACCTCAATCCGCAGCGCTCGGACGCCCTCGGCCCGCTGGTGGCCCTGTACCCGTCGACCATGCGCTGGCTGTGGACCTCGGCCGACGGCGAGCTGACGGCGGTGTTCGAGGGCGGGGCCAAGGTGAAGGTCACCCCCGACGCCATGAGCAAGGCGTGGTCGGTGGGGAACGTCTACTGCATGCCCGGCGCTTCGGTCTGAACCACCACGGCCGCCGGCCGGCCGCTCCAGCCCATCGGCGCTGACGCGGTCAGCCGTCCAGGAGCTCGGGGTGACGGGCGGCCACCATCCGGCGCATGCCGTCCTGCCAGGTGACCGTGGTGGTCCCGATCAGCTCGTGCATCCGGGTCAGGTCGATCTGGACGCTGTCGATGGTGTCCCGGGTGGGGGAGAAGCGGACCGGGGTGCCGGTCAGCTCGGACAGGAAGCCGCACCACTCCTCGATGCTGACCGCCTGGTCGCCGCCCCAGTTGACGGTGGTGGCCGGTGTCGTGGCCGCGGCCAGCAGCCCGGGGACCATGGCGATGATGTCGTCCTCGTGCAACGGGTGGTACACGCTGGGCGCGTCGACGTGCACGGGGATGTCGACACCGTTGAGCATCATCTCGAGGTGGATGGCCGGCCACCCGCCCCGATCTCCGTAGGGCACGGACAACCGGGCCACCGTGGTGGGTAGGCCGTAGCGGACGGCCGCCCACCGGGCCGTGGCCTCGGCGGCGATCTTGGAGATGCTGTACGTGCGGAGGAAAGGCCAGACCCCGTGGTTGTCGCCGAGCTCGTCCTCCTCGGCAAAGACATGGTGGCCGAGGGGCTTGTACACGCCGGTGGTCGAGCAGTGGACGAACCCGGCCGCGTTCTGGTGGTGCTCCATCAACCAGGCCAGGCCGCCGCTGTTGGCCTGGAGGTCGCGGTCCCAATTGTTGGTCTTGGAGACGGCGAAGTTGATCACGTAGTCGGCGTCGGCGGGAAGCCCGCCCACGTCACCGGAGGCCAGATCGATGGGAACGCAGCGCACCCCGGCCGCCTCCAGCCGTTGACGGGCGGCATCGTCTCTGAACCGGGCTGCCCCCACCACACGGTTCTCCTTGGCCAGGGCGATGGCCACCGGCTCGGCCACCTGACCGGTGACGCCGGTGACGACGATGGACGTGTCCCGAAGGGGTTCCGATGGCATGGGCGGCCTCCTTGGCCTGATGTGCGGTTCGAGAGGGAGGGATGGCGCCGGGCGATCCTACTGCCCGGCCCGTGAGGTGGGCCGACGCTGGGAGCGAGCGTCGCCGGATGGCCGGTCGGGCCCGGGTCGGAGGCCCGAGGGACCCGAGGAAGTCTGGCCCGGATGTGGACATCCCGGGTTCGGGTGGGCCATACTGTCTGTTCCGCCCGTTTTCGCCGGTAGGCTGCGTTTCACCAGGTCACCGAGCTTCTGCCGTGCGGTTCGACCAGTGATCCCAACAGTAATTAGGAAGTGACGTTCCCATGAGTGCCACCTGGCGCAAGCATGCAGCCTGCCGGGGCATCGATCCAGACGTGTTCTATCCGGTCTCCGACGAGGAGGCGGGCGAGGCAAAGTCGATCTGCGACCAGTGCGCAGTGCGCGAGTCCTGCCTCGAGCATGCTCTGGCCAACCGAGAGCGCGAAGGAGTCTGGGGCGGCACCACCGAGCGTGAGCGCCGCCGGATCCATCGACAGCGCCGCAAGTCGGCCTGAGCGGGCCGGTCGCCGACGGGTCGCACCTCCCGCCGTCGCCGGTAGGGGTGGGCGACGCCGGCCGCCTCCGCGGTGAGCTGGAGGCGCATGAGACGGGCGATGCCCGCGAAGCGCTGTCCAAGGCCATCATGCTGGTCGAGCTGGACCGGCTCGACCGACCCTTCGACCGCGAGGCCGACCCCACCCACTTCACCGCGTCGGCCATCGTCGTCGGTGGGAGGGGGGTCGTCCTGCACCGGCACCGCCGCCTGCATCGCTGGCTGCAGCCCGGGGGCCATCTCGACCCCGGCGAGACGCCGGAGGAGGCGGTGATCCGCGAGTGCGTCGAGGAGACGGGGTTGGCGGTGACCCATCCGCCGGGCGGGCCGATCCTCATCCACCTGGACGTCCACCGCTCGGCTCAGGAACACGTCCATCTGGACCTGCGTTACCTGGTGTCGGCTCCGGACGAGGATCCCAGTCCCGCCCCCGGAGAGAGTCAGGACGTGGCATGGTTCAGCTGGGAGGGTGCCACCGACATCGCAGACGATGCACTGGTCGGGGCTCTCCGGTCGGCGCACCGGCTGATCGAGGATCCCCGGGACGGGTGATCCGGGGACAGGGAGAGGGAGGAGAGATCCGATGGCCGAGCCGTTCGACACCCTGATGGTGGTGCAGGACCACGACATCGCCATCGACCAGCTGCGGCACCGGATCGAGGCGTTGCCCGAGCGTTCCGACCTGGCCGACGTCAAGCGTCGACAGGGTGCAGTCGACGCGGCCATGGCCGAGGTCGCGGGCCAGGTGGATGACCTGGCCGGCCGGCAGCGGCAGCTGGAAGAGCAGATCGCCGCCGCCGCCCGGCGGCGCCACGAGATCGAGTCGAGGATGGAGACGGGAGAGGTGTCCGCCTCCCGCGATCTTCAGGCCATGGACAAAGAGGTCCACCAGCTCGCCTCCCGTCAGGCCCAGTTCGAGGAGGAGGAGATCGCACTGCTCGAGGAGGAAGAACCGTTGGATGCGGTGCTGGCCGCCCATCAGGCCGAGTCGGCGGCGCTGGCGGCCGAGTCCCTCCGGCTCGAGGCGGCCATCGCCGACATCGAGAAGTCCATCGTGGGGGCCATCGCCACCGAGGAGGCGGCGCGGGCCGAGCTCGCCGCGGGACTCCCCGAGGATCTGGCCCAGCGGTACGAGGTGCTGCGCTCCCGACTGGGCGGGGTGGGGGCGGCCAGGCTGGTGGGCGACAGGTGCGACGGCTGCCACCTGACCATGTCCTCCGTCGAGGTCGAGCGCATCCGGCGCCTCCCGCCTGACGAGTTCGCCACCTGCACCCAGTGCGACCGCATCCTGGTCCATTGAGCCGGCCCTCCGGCGCCGGTTCCGAGCGGCGATGTTGATCCTGGTCCGGCACGGCGAGTCGACCGGCAATGCCGACGGTCTGCTCCTCGGGCGGATCGACGCTCCCCTCACCGCCCGCGGGCTGGCCCAGGCGCAGGCGATCGGTCCGTGGCTGACCGGCGCCACCCGGGTGATCTCCAGTCCGCTGGCCAGGGCCCGGGCGACCGCCGCGGCACTGGGCACCGGCCTGCCGGTCGAGATCGACGATCGGTGGGTCGAGGTCGACTACGGCGAATTCGACGGAACGCCGCTCGAGTCGGTCCCCTCGGAGGTATGGGCCCGCTGGCGGTCCGATCCGGACTTCCGCCCGCCGGGCGGCGAGACGCTCACCGAGGCGGGCGCCCGGGTCCGTGCCGCGTGCGAGGAGCTCTTCGCCGTGGAGGGAGAAGGGGCGCGGGGTCGGGGAGCGGTGGTGGTGGTGAGCCACGTGTCCCCGATCAAAGCCGCCACCTGTTGGGCCCTCGGGCTCGGCGACCAGGGAGCGTGGCGGCTCTACCTGGCCACCGGTTCGGTCACCCGGATCAGTTGGGGTGCCGATGGACCCGTCCTCAACCGCTTCAACGAGACACCGCCTTCGACAGCGGACTGAGGGCGGTGGCGGCGGACTCGAGGCCCGGTCATCTCAGAAGATCGGTGAAGGAGCGCACCATGAGGCGCTCAGCCGCGGTCGCCGAGTAGCCGCCGTGGCTCCGGAGCATGTCCCAATTCTGCCAGCCGCTGGCCAGGAGGAGCATGTCGAGGAGGGGCGGGGCGCCCGATCCGCGGGCGGAGATCTCGGGTCCGAGCGTCACCGCCACCTGCCGGCGCAGCAGCAGTCGCTTCTCGACCAGGACGGCGTTGACTCCCTCGGATGTGTTGGCCCGTGTGTACGCCACCCTGAGCATGGGTGTGATGGCCTCGTACAGGTGCCGGCGCTGACGGCAGGTGGCCTGGACGCGGATGTCGGTCGGCCCGTGCGGAGGGAGGAAGGCGATCAACTGCCGGTGACGAAGGAACTGCCGGGCAGCGGCGTTCCTGATCACGATCTCGACGTGGTGGAAATGATGGAAGAGGGAACGGACCGACAGGCCGGCCTGCTTGGCGATCTGCTGGCTCGTCGGTGCCGGATTTCCGTGCTGGATCAGATCGATGGCCGCGTCCACGATCAGGGTGCGGGAGCGATGCCCACGAGCATCGCGCCGGTCGGTCGGCGCTCCGGCCAGCCCCGTCCAGTCGCGGATCTGTCCGCCGGCCACGTCTGCGCCCGGCCGCCTGTCGCCGGCTCTCTTGCCGCCCGCTACCGACTTGTCGCCGGCCCTCTTGTCGCCGGAGCTGTTGCCGCCCGGCCGCTTGCCGCCGGAGCTGTTGCCGCCGGCCACCGCCGTGCCCGCGATCTTGCCCCCGGCCACGTCTCCGCTCGCGTCAGAACCCTCAGCGATGCCCCTCACGGCGTCAGCCTACGGTGGGGCTCCCGTCGGCCGACCGGCATCCGGCCCCGGGCGACGGTTCGACCCCCGGGTGTGGTCGGCCGGTGCCGGAGGGTGGGAGCCGGGACCTGTCAGCCGGCCGGGAGCCCGACCAGACCGTCCTTCACCATCCTGCCGTCCTGGACGATGGCCAGGAGGCGGGACCGGTCCTGGAGGACCCGGATATCGGCCAGAGGGTCACCGTCGACCACCAGCAGATCCGCCCGCTTCCCCGCGGTGACGGTGCCGAGCTCGTGGCCCCGGCCCATCAGCTCGGCACCGTGCTTGGTCGCCCACCGGATCACATCCAGGGTGGGGATGCCGACCTCTTCGACGTAGTAGGCCAGTTCCTCGGCGTAGGTGCCGTGGGGGAAGAAGATGGCCCCGTAGTCGTCGCCGAGCACGATGCGCATGCCGGCGGCATTGGCCTTGGGGAGGATGTCGGCCATGGCATCGATGTCCGACTTCATGGAATCGGTGAACCCGAGTGACGATCCACCCATCGACGCCAGGAAGCGTGCCGGGAACATCATCGACGGAACCAGCGGGGTCCCCGTCTCCACGATGCGCTCCATGCACTCGTCGTCCATGCCGTCACCGTGGTCGATGACGTCGATGCGGAGATCGAGGGCCATCATGATCGCCTCCCGGTTGGCGATGTGCCCTCGCACCTTCGCACCCCGGAGGTGGGCCGCCTCGATGCCCGCGGCCAGCTCGTCCCGGGTCATCTCGATCTGCTCCTTCGGGCCGACGGTCCCGTGCCCTCCGGTCACGAACATCTTGATGAATTCGGCACCTTCCTTGACCTCGGCGCGGACCGACCGTCGGAACTCGTCGGGGCCGTCGCTGGGCCGGATGGCTCCGAGGGCGCCGACCTGCCAGTGCGGCGGGTAGCTCCGATCACCGGCGTGACCGGTCGTGCTGATGTCACGACTGCACGGCACCAGGCGGGGACCGGGGATGAGGCCCCGGTCGATGGCCACCTTCATGGATGCGTCGATGGCGAACGGGGCGCCCGCCGACACGGCGCTGGTGAACCCGCACTCGACCAGGAGCCCGAGATTGTTCACCGCCCGCACCGCCTGCAGTGCCATCGGCTCCTCGAGCCCGAAGGGAGCGGGGACCGCGCCGAGGTTGTGGTACGTGGCGTGAAAGTGGCAGTTCACCATCCCGGGCATGACCGTGCGGCCGCCCAGGTCGACGACCCGGTCGTCGGGCCGGGGGTCGGCGACGGGGCCGGGGCCCACGGCGACGATCCGCTCACCTTCCACGACCACGTGGGCGTCGGCCAGGGCCGGATGATCGCCGTCCACCAAGGTGGCGGCGGTCAGAACGAGCCGGGGCGATCCGGTCACGGGTGGACCACCACCTTGATGGATCCGGTGCTGCGGTCGCCGGCCACCCGGAACGCCTCGGCCGCATCATCGAGGCCGAACCGGTGGGTGATGACCGCCCGGGCCAGGTCCGGCGCAGCGGCCAGCATCCATGCCGCCTGCTCGAACTCGGAGATGCCGTGATGGTGGCCGTAGGTGAACGCCGGCACCAGGGTGACCTCTTTCAACTGGAACAGGAGACTGAACCGGATCGGCTCCCAGAACGTGCTGATCACGCCGATGGTGCCGCCCGGTCGGACCAGTTCGAAGGCCCGGTCCATCGACCCCTGGGTCCCGGCCGCGTCGAGCACGATGTCGTAGTCCGTCGCCGTCGAGGTGCCGGCCCCGAGACGCTCGCCCGCCTCCACCCGGAAGGCGTGGTTGGCCACCAGGTCGACCTCGGCACCGAGAGCCCTGGCCGTGGTGATGGTGCACAGCCCGATCGGGCCCGCTCCGATGACCAGTACCCGGGTGCCGGGCTCGACGCCGGCGCGGTTGATGCCGTGGAGGGCCACCGCCAGCGGTTCGACCAGGCAGGCGTGTTCGAGGGCGAGCCCCTCCGGGATGACCCGGGCGCACCCGGGATCCACCCATACCTCGTCGGCTAGACCGCCGTCGAGGGTGACCCCGTACATCGCCCCCAGCGCCGACGGGCATTGCTGCTCGCGACCGGCCAGGCAGTGTTGGCACCGGCCGCAGCGCACGGCGGGCAGGATCGCCACCGCGGTTCCGTCGTCGAGCCGGCCGCTGAACTCGTGGCCGAGGGTCACCGACGACGGGCCGAACGAGACCAGGTGGAGGTCGGATCCGCAGATCCCGGAACTGGCCACCGAAACCCGGACGCCGACCCCCGGACCGTCGTCGGTGGCGACGACCCGGATGCCGTCCCCTGTGGATCTCACCCCGCGCATCGGACTACGAGCCGGTGACCGAGGTCCGCGCGGCCACGGTGAGCACGTGGGCATCGGCACCGACGATGCGTGAGACGTGGTCGGTCATGAAGTCGTGCTCGTAGGGCTGGGCCTGATGGGCGGAGAACGCCTCCTCGGACTCCCAGCACTCGAAGAACCGGAACCGGCACGGTTGTTCGACATCCTCGGACCACCAGTAGTCCACGCAGCCCCGGTCCTGGCGGCTCCTGGCGGCCACCGCCTTCAGGGCGGCCACCGTCTCCTCCCGCTCGCCGGGTGGGAAATCGAGGTAGCCGGTCAGTGCATGCAAGTGAGTCCCCCATCGATCCGCATCCGGAGGGGCCGACCCGGGCGAACCGGCTGATCCCGACACTTCTCTCGGCCGCGAAACTTAACATCCGGCGGACGTGTGGGGAAGAAGGCCGGGGGCGGGGGACCGGTCGCCCGGGTGGTACTACCGTGGCCCCATGACGACCTTCGGTGTCCAGCTGCCAAACTTTTCGGGAATCGATTCCGGTGACCTCTTCGACCACATCGTCGACCTGGCCGTGGCCGCGGAGACCTCCGGGTTCGACTCGGTGTGGGTCATGGACCACTTCTTCCAGCTGCCTCCCCTCGGGGGTCCGGACCAACCCATGATGGAGTCGTACACGCTCCTCGGGGGGGTGGCGGCCCGAACCCGGCGGGTGCAGCTTGGAACCCTCGTCACGGGGGTCACCTATCGGAATCCCGGCATCCTGGCCAAGATCGTCACGACGTTGGACGTGATCTCGCGGGGTCGGGCCATCCTCGGGATCGGTGGTGCCTGGTACGACGTCGAGCACCAGGGGCTCGGCATCGACTATCCGAGCGACGGGGTCCGCCTGGACATGCTGGCCGAGGCGGTCCAGATCTGCCGGGCCATGTTCACCGGCGACGACGTGAGCTTCGCCGGGGAACACTTCCGGCTGGACCACGCCCGCAACCTGCCCCGACCCGTGCAACCCGGCGGTCCGAAGATCATGATCGGCGGCGGTGGTGAGAAGCGAACGCTGCGGCTGGTGGCCGAGTACGCCGACAAGTGCAACGTGGCCGGCAGCGTGGAGACGCTGGCTCACAAGATCGAAGTCCTCCATCGCCACTGCGCCGATGTGGGGCGCGACCCCGGTGAGATCGACGTGACATGGTTGACGCCCCTCATCCTCACGACGTCCGAAGAGGGCACAGCCGAAGTGCGGACGATGGTGGAAGCCGGCGGCTCCCCCGAGGAGGCTGCCGGGTTCACCATCGGCCAGCCCCACGAGATCCCCGATCTGGTGGCCGGTCACATCGAGGCCGGCGCCGACGAGGTGATCTTCAGCTTTGCCTTTGCCGACACCGCCGGCATCGCCGCCGTGGGCCAGGCCCTCGGGCTCCCCCGGTCCCCGTCGACATGAACGCCGGGCGGTGGACGGTACCGGCAACCGGCTGACCGCGGCTCCGGAGGACTGATCCGGGTCGGGCAGTCCGGGCGACCGGACGTCCGGTCCCCGTTCGGCCAACGGCCGTCGTGGCAACATCTCGGCGTGACCTCGGCATCAAGCTGGCGCAGCCGTCTGCTCGCCCGAACCTCGGTGGCGCCGGCGGTTGCCCTGGCCGGGTGGTGCATCTTCGCCGGGTACCTGTTGGCGCAGGCGCTGGCCGGACCGGCCATCACCTGGACCGACTCGGCGGTCTATGTCCACATCGCCTCCCGTTCGCTGTGGAGCATCGGGTTCTGGGCGGGCCAGCGACCGCCGGCCACACCGTTGCTGATCAAGCTGACCGGCTCGTCCAGCGGGTTTCTGGCCGCCCAGGCGTTGGTGGCCGCCCTCTCGTGGGGCTTCCTGGCCTGGACGGTGGGCCGGCTGGTCAGCCCAGGATGGCGACGAACCGCCGCGGCCTGGACGATCCTGGCCTTTGCCACCGCGTTCCCGGTGACGCTGTGGAACCGGTCGGTGCTCTCCGAGTCGCTCTCCATGAGCCTGTTGGCCTTGGTGTTCGCCACCCTGATCTGGACCGCCCGCAGATTGACCTGGCCCAGGGTGGCCGCCACCACGGCGGTGTGCCTGTGCTTCGCGGCCACCAGGGACGCCCAGATCTGGACGGTGGCGTTCCTGGCCGTGGCCGTCGGTGTCGGTGCCATCGCCGCCGCGGGCCAGCGGCGCGGCGAGCTGGCCGTGCGGGCCGGAATGCTGTCCCTGTGCCTGGCCGGGATCGTGGCCCTCACCGGATCAGGAGCCGTCTCGTCGCACCGCACCGAGCAGAACGTGGCCGACGTCCTCTATGTGCGGGTCTTTCCGTTTCCCGGACGAGTGGCGTGGTTTGCCGCGCACGGGATGCCCGAGCAGCGCCAGATCGATGAGCTGGCCCGGGCGACCGCTGCGGCCCCCGGTGCGGCCAAGGTGGTCGGCTTCCCCGTCTCGGACCCGGTCTTCGCCCAGCTGGAGCATTGGATCGACGCCAAGGGCACCGGTACCTATCTCCTCTGGCTCGTCACCCATCCCGGCTACGTGGTGACCGAGCCGCTCCTGCGGCCGGAGCGGTCGTACAACTTCGCCAGCGGCGACCTCACGTTCTACGCGTCATCGACGGACCGCATGGCATCACCGTTGACCTTCGTGATGTGGCCACCCCTCGTCGCGCTGGTGGCGTTGGCCACCGTGGCCGCCTTGGTCAGCGTGGTGTCGCGGGCGTGGCGTGAGGGGGTGTGGCGCATGGTGTTCGCCCTCATCGTCATCGGCATCCTCTCCATGTTGGTGGCGTGGCATGGTGACGGGCAGGAGGTAACACGGCACACGGTTGAGGGATTCGCCGAGTTGCGCCTCGGGATATGGATCGTCATCGTCCTCTGGTTCCTCGGCGCACCACCTCCCCGGCCAGGCGATGCCCCATCCGAGGTGACGGCAGACCGGCAGGAGGCGGTGGTGTGAGCCGGCGCGTTCACCCCCGCACCACGGAGCCGGACATTTCCCGCCGTCGGGCGATCGCCCCGGCCAGTCGATCGAGGACCGTCACGGTGTCCTCCCAGCCGATGCAGGCGTCGGTGACGCTCTGACCGAAGACCCGGGGGGCCACCCCGAGGTCCTGGCGCCCCGAGACGAGGAAGCTCTCCACCATCAGGCCGACAATGCCCCGCTCACCTCCGGCAAGGCGCCTGGCCAGCTCGGAGACGACGAGTGGCTGCCGGCGGTGGTCCTTCCCGCTGTTGCCGTGGCTGGCATCGATGATGACGCGACGGGCGAGTCCCGACCGCTCCAGGCGCTCGAGGGCAAGGGCGACGCTGGACACGTCGTAGTTCGGTCCGGCTGCGCCGCCCCGGAGGACGAGGTGCCCGTCGGGGTTCCCCTGGGTCGTGATGACGGCCGCTCGCCCCTCGTCGTCGATGCCCGGGAAGACCTGGGGGCCGGCGGCAACGGCGATGGCGTCCACCGCCACCTGGACGTCACCTTCGGTGGCGTTCTTGAAACCGATGGGCATCGAGAGACCACTGGCCAACTGCCGGTGGATCTGGCTCTGCGAGGTGCGGGCGCCGATCGCCCCCCAACTCACGGTGTCGGCCAGGTACTGCGGTGTGATGGGATCGAGGAATTCGCAGCCCACCGGAACCCCGAGGGAGACGACGTCCAGCAGGAACGCTCGGGCCGCGGACAGACCGTCGTCGACCCTGAAGCTCCCGTCCAGCCCGGGATCGTTGATCAGCCCCTTCCACCCGACGGTCGTGCGCGGCTTCTCGAAGTAGGCCCGCATGACCACGAGCAGCTCGTCTCCGAGACGGTCGGCCACGCTCGCAAGACGTTCCGCGTAGTCGAGACCCGCCACGGGGTCGTGGATCGAACAGGGTCCGACGATGACGAGCAGGCGGTCATCACTGCCGTCGAGGATCGATGCCACGGCCTGGCGGGCGCGGATGACGACGTCTGCGATCTCCTTGCTCGCCGGGAGCTGGTCGGCCAGCTCCCGGGGCGAGATGAGGCTCCGGATATCGGTGATGCGCCTGTTCCGGGCCAAGTCCTTCGGGTCCACGGTCTCCTCTTCCTTCCGGCAGGCCGAGCGATCCGTGGATGACCGACCTGCCACGTCATGGGCAAAGCAAAAGGCAGAGGCTCAACGCCTCTGCCTTCGTAGCCGGTCCTAGATGAGTGCGCGATCAGTGCGTGGAAGCGCTCCGAGGCCCATCCAGAGCCGGCTCGTTAAACCACCAATAACAACGCACGAAGTGAAGGATATCACCCGGGGTTTCGACACGCCCGCCCGTCCTCCCCTCGGCCACGATCCCCGGCGGGGCCCTATCGGCGCACGCGCCATTCCTGCTACTTTCGTATCCGGAAGCGGCGCGTGGGCGCAACCGGGGGGAGGGGCGGCATGTTCGATCGGTACGGTTCAACGGGCCGGTCCGAGCACTCCTCCGAGCACTCCTCCGAGCACCGACGGCATCTGAGGGTCGCCGGAATCCTGGCCGGCCTCCTCGGCCTGATCTTGAACCTGGTGCTGGCCACGTCAGCAGGAGCGGACCGGTCCGGCGCGGCCACCCCGGGACAGCGCCTTCAGGCGATCGTCGCCGCCGGCCTACGCCTCCACCCGTCCGCCACCATCCCGGGGCTTCGGCCTGCGGACCGGCGGCGGGCCGGGAGCGGTGCCCACGTCGATGCTCAACCGTCGTGCACGTTCAACGGCGTCACGGACGTCGTTCCCGACGTCGTACCGGGGTCGGCAGTGGCGATCAGCTGTTCGGGGTGGGCGGCCGACGCGCCGATCGCGGCGGCCGAAGTCAGCCCGCTGGCGCTGTCGTCGGACTCGGGTGCCGACATCGATCCGAACATCCAGACCTTCACCGCCGACGGGAACGGAGGCCTCACGGCCTCGTTCACGGTTCCCGATCCGTTCGTGGCGCCTGACCCGAACGCGGTCTGCCCCCCGACGTCCGCCCAGGTGGCGCAGGGGGACCCCTGGTGCGGCCTGGTCCTGATCGATACCAACGATCCCAACAGTGGTACGGCAGTCCTGTTGGACTACGCATCGTCGCCGCTATCACCGCCACCTCCGCCGCCTTCCGGGTCGGCCACGGCCGTCGGGATGGCCTCGAACCCGGACGGTGGCGGTTACTGGTTGGCATGGTCGAACGGGGACGTGACCGTCCACGGAGACGCACAGAGCTACGGCAATGCGTCCCAGTTGCCACTCAACGAGCCGATCACCCATATCGTGGCGACCCCCGACGGCAACGGCTACTGGTTGGTCGCCTCCGACGGCGGGACGTTCGCGTTCGGCGACGCCGGCTTCTACGGGTCGATGGGGGGTCGGCATCTCAACCAGCCGGTGGTCGACATGGCGCCCACGCCCGACGGCCGCGGCTACTGGTTGGTCGCCTCCGACGGCGGCATCTTCGCGTTCGGAGACGCGCGGTTTCTGGGGTCGATGGGGGGGGAGGCCCTCAACTCGCCGGTGGTCGGACTGTCCGCCGACCCGACCGGCGGGTACTGGGAAGTGGCGTCCGACGGCGGGATCTTCGCCTTCGGCGCCCCCTTCTTCGGTAGCACCGGGGCCATCCACCTCAACCAGCCGGTGAACGGGATGGCGCCCACGCCCGACGGGTCGGGGTATTGGTTCGTGTCCTCGGACGGCGGCATCTTCGCGTTCGGCGACGCCGGTTTCTCCGGCTCGATGGGCGGGGCGGCGCTGGCCGCGCCCGTCGTCGGCATGGCGGCCGACGACGCGACCGGCGGCTACTGGCTGGTGGCGTCCGACGGCGGGATCTTCAGCTTCCGGGCTCCGTTCCTCGGGGCGTCGTGATCGTCGACCGGACACCGATCATGCCCACTCCGGTCGCCGGCCCAGGGGGCTGACATGCCCTACGCCGTCGTGCTGCAGGTGAAGATCGACCCCGGACTCGACGAACGGAACCGGCAGTCGATGCTCGAGCAGATCATCGTTCCCGAGGTGACCGGACTGCCCGGCTTCCAACTGGCCTCATGGCTGAATGACGGACAGGGAACCGGTGTGTGCCTCTTCGAGTTCGACGCCGAGGAGAACGCCAGGGCCGCGATGGCGGCCCTCACGCCACCGGGTGGTCCGGTGGCCATCGGATCCGGCGTTTTTGCCATCGAGCTGGAGGCGGCCCGCTGAGCCCGGCTGAGCCCGGCCCGACCCGGACCAAGTTGCCGCCGGGTGACAACGGACCCCTCGCCACGGTCAGGATTCGAACCGTGTCTCCAGGCCCGATATCTTCCCGACCAGCGCATCCAGTAGCCGGTCCTGGGCCTGCAAGTGCTCTTGAAGCTTGACCGACTCGTGGAGGACGGCGCCGGCGTCTTCGTAGGTGGCCTCGGATCTCTTGTCCGCCGCCGCGGCGAGTACGTTCTGCCCGGCGATGATCACCGAGAGCAGGACCAGCTGAAGGAACGTCTGGGAGATCCAGGAGACGATGACCACCGGGCTGTGAGACCGGATGGCCGAGGGAAGGCTCACACAGGCCAGAGCCACGAACGCGTACGCACACCACATGGTGCCCACGCCTTTGGTGACCTGAACTGCGAACCACGCGTTGAACCGCGCCGTCGGGCTCCCATGGGGAAATTGTTCGGCCACCTTCACCGGTCCACGCGCCTCACCGATCTTCGTCATGGTCCGGTGGTGAGGTACATACTCGTAGACGGCGGGGTCGGTGTCGGTCATGGTGGACTCCTCTTTGGGTCTGTGCTCCGTCGCCAAACCACGGTCGACCGTGAGGTCATCTGGAGCGGAGACAGTTTCGCCTCCGGAGGCCGGTGGGCCAAGATCGGAGCGTGGACAAACCGATGGACAGAGCCGAAATCGTGGGTCCGCCCCGAGGGGGGCGCCGCCCGGGATCATCCGCGCTTGACTAACTAACTGAGTCAGTCTTAATCTGCGCTCATGCCCAGGCGTACGCCGCCGAGCCGGCTGGCGGACATCGCGCAGGCCGCCGGCAAGGTCTTCACCGAGAAGGGCTACCGGCGAACCCTGATGACCGACATCGGTGAGGAGCTGGGCCTGAGCCACGCCTTGTTGTACAAGCATGTGGAGAGCAAGGAGGCGCTTTTCCAGCTGGCCCTGCTCTATGCCATCTCCCCGGAGGCCATTGTCGGGCTCCCCAGCCCCTTGCCGACACCTGCCCCCGGCGAGGCGCTCAAGCCGCTTGCCGACTGGACCGCCGGCAACGCCACATTTCCCGTGCTGAGGGCGGCGCTGGCCGCTGACGGCTGCAGTGACATCCGCGGTGAGTTCAACGGAGTCGTCGATGAGTACTACTCCGTGGTCGAGGACAACCGGGCCCTCCTGGCCCTGCTCGAGCGATCCGCCATCGATTTCCCGGAACTCCGGGAGTTGTACTTCGGCAAGTCACGGCGCGGGCAGGTCGACATGCTGGGGCAGTACGTGGAACGGCGGTCACGATCGGGCCATCTCCGTCCGTTTCCGGATCCGGCTCTCGCCACCCAGCTCATCGTCGAGACGGTGGCCTGGTTCGCCTGGCATCGGAGGGAGCATCCCGCCCCGATCGACGTGGACGACGGCGCGGCCAGGCAGAGCGTGCTCTACCTCCTTGCCGCCGCGTTCATCCCCGACGACGTCCCCGAGCCGACGAAGGCGACGGAATGACCCTCGGCCTCGACACGCAGCCGGCCGATACCGGGATGGACGGCGGGCAGCGGGCCGGGCCCGGCCACGAGCTCGCTCCGGTGGACGGGCGGATCTACGTCGTGACCGGCGCCCTGTTCGTCGTGCTCATCGCCCTCTCCGGTGGGTACGGCTTCCACCGTGATGAGCTGTACTTCCTCGACTGTGCCCGCCACCTCGCCGCCAGCTACGTCGACCAGCCCGTCCTCACCCCGCTGCTGGCCCGACTCTCCCTGTGGGCATTCGGTGTCTCGCTTCCCGGACTGCGGCTGTGGCCGGCACTCGCCGGGGCGGGCACGGTGGTCCTGGCCGGGCTGTTGGCCCGCGAGTTCGGGGGGAAGCGGACGGCCCAGCTCCTCGGAGCCCTCGGTGCGGCCACCATGCCGGCACTGCTCGGGGCCGACCACCTCTTCGGTCCCACCGCCTTCGACATGTTCTTCTGGACCGCCCTCTCCTTCTTCATCGTGCGCATCGGGCGGACCGGCGACTCGCGGCTGTGGATTCCCGCCGGCATCGTCCTCGGGCTCGGGTTGACCAACAAGCACAACATCGGACTGTTCGCCGTGGCCCTGGGGGTGGGGATCGTGGCCAGCGGCGGGGGTCGGCAACTGGCCAATCGCTGGTTCGTCACCGGAGCACTGATGGCGGCAGCCTTCACCGTCCCTGATCTCTGGTGGCAGGCGACCCACCACTGGCCGACCATCGAGATGACCCACCGGTTGAACCAGGAGAACGGCGGGATCGGCAACATCGGCACCTGGATCGTCGGCCAGCTGTTCGAGGGGAACCTGGCCTTGGCATGGGTGTGGGTGGTGGGGATCCGGTCTCTGTGGCGATCGGACCGTCCGCTGTGGCGGGCCCTGGTGTGGGCCTACGGCCTGCTCTTCGTGCTCTTCGCCCTGACCACGGGGAGCAAGGTCTACTACCTGGCCGCGGCCTACATCTATCTCGTGGCCGCGGGGGCGGTCAGGGTCGAGAGCTGGCTCGATGCCGCCCCGGTGCGCCGCAGGCGCCTCCTGGTGCTCACCGCCCTGATCACCGTCTTCTCGCTCCCCTTGGTTCTCCCCGTTCTGCCGGCCAGTGACATCGGCTGGACCTATGGCGCCAATCAGCAACTCGGCGAAACGGTCGGATGGCCCGAGCTCGTCCGGACGGTCGGCTCCGTGTGGCACTCGCTGCCCGCCGATGAGCGCACCCGTGCTGTCATCTTCACCGCCGACTATGGCGAAGCCGGCGCCATCGACGAGCTCGGCCGGGGGAGCAGTCTCCCTACCGCGGTGAGCGGTCAGAACAACGAGTGGTTCTGGGGTCCCGGTGATCCCACGGCAACGACCGTCGTCGCCGTGGCACCGGGACCGGTGGACGTCACCGGCTATGCCGCCCAGCTGGAGCGCTACTTCCGACAGGTCCGCGTGGTGGCCACCATCAGGAACGGGGCGGGGATCCACAATCAGGAGTGGGGCGGCCACGTCTACCTGTGCTCCGGACCGAAGCGCCCGTGGGGCCGGATGTGGGCCTCGCTGAGGCACGACAACTGACCTGACCCGTGTTGTCAGCGGTCCGGATCGTGCCGGGTGACCGAAGCGATCCGGCGGGCTGCCAGTGAGCGTTCGGCGTCGTCGAACAGGTCGGCCCACCTGATCTGTTCGATCTCCCTCTCCAAGGTCAGTTCAGGGCGATCCCGGTCGACCAGCCACTCGGTGACCGGGAGTACTCCGTACTGCGAGAGGATGGCCTTGGCCGCTCGGACAGCACCGAGATCGTTGATCAGCCCGACCCATACGAACGGGTCGAAGCCCAAAGCCCGGATCTCGACGATCAGGCCCCCGCAACGAAGATGGAACTGTCCTTCGAGAGTGGTCTCATCTGCCGGCGCAGCCACCTCTGCCCCCCTCCGGCCAACCTCCACCATGGACCGGGCGCCGACCCGTTCACTCTGGAGGAGCCATCCACAGGAACCGCAGTACACGAACTCGACCGGGGAGGGTCCGTGTTCGGATCTGCCCTGAGCATCGATTCGCTCATGGCGGAGATTCTCCCGAAGGGGTTCACGACAGTTCGGGCAGATCGGACCCTTCGGGTCGCGAGCCTCTGACTCGACCGACATGCCGACATTGTTCCAGACGAGGAGGCCTGAGGCCCGGCGGCGTGCCCGGTCGGGCCTGGTCAGGTGACGAGCGCCAACACCTGGGCGAGATCCCGCTGCTCCGCTTTCAGCCGGAGCACTGCACCGGTGATGCCGGCCTCGTCGACCTCCCTGGTGAAATCGGGCAGATCCCGCCGATAGGCATCCACCACCGCGCCGCCGGGGTTTCGCTCGACATAGAACGCGTAGTGCAGGAGCGCCCCCATCGTGCCCAGCGGTCCGGGGTCCGGTCCGACGACCCGGGGCATCAGGCGAGCAGTGTGGGCATTGTGGAGCTCGAGACGGGCAGCCCCACCGTAGGGGTCGGCCCCGGCGTACTCGACCTTCCCCACTGTTGCCATGACCGCGGCGCCCATGCAGAGGACGCACGGTTCGAGGGTGGTGAGCACGGTGAGATCCTCATGGCGATGGGTCGGAGCCAGCTGGGCCAGAGCGTTCAGCTCGGCGTGGGCCAGGTGGCTGTAGGACAGCTGGCCCGGCGCCGGGTCACGGACGTATCGCCGACCACGACCCCGGGTCACGATCTGTCCGCCACCGTCGATCACGACGG
>JBEKOI010000013.1:0-27751 GCA_049521915.1 Acidimicrobiales bacterium
GTGATGGCTCATTGAGCACTGCGATCTTTGGCGCGATCTTGGCGCGATCGACCGGAAACTCGTGGAAATTGACCCATTGCAGTCGACGTGTTGACTCGCGGGCCGTGGCTGTCGGCTGCATATACGGTTGGCTCATGGCTTCTGAGGCGTTTGTGCCGGTGAGCTTCGTCCCTCCCACATCGCTTGTCACGGATCGGTTCCGGCTCGAGCCGCTCGGCCCCCAACACAACGATGCCGATCACGCAGCGTGGACGTCGAGCGTCGACCACATCCGAGCGACTCCTGGCTATCCAGATGGCGACTGGCCACCGCCCGACGGCATGTCGCTCGAGGCAAATCTCTCCGACCTGCGCCGGCATGCGGCCGACTTCGCGACAAGAAGAGGGTTCACATTCACCGTTCTTGACCCAGCCTACAGCGACGTTGTCATCGGCTGTGTCTACATCTATCCCACGACGTCCGCTACCTCTGACATCACTGTTCGGTCCTGGGTTCGCGCAGATAGGGCAGGCCTCGACGTCTCACTCGCCGACGCTGTCGCCGAGTGGCTCTCTGCCGAGTGGCCTTGGGAGCGTGTGGACCGCTGCGGTCGCTGACCGTAGTGTTGTGCCCAAGCTGCGCACAGCCGCCGTCCCACTCGCCCAGACCATCCTGGTCATCATCCGTGGTAGCCCGGTCGCTCAGGGAGAGTAACGGCCGACGATCGTGGGGTATCGGTTGATGGTGCGGACCATTCGGTGGTACATCTTGTGAAGGCGGGCGTGCAGCACAGGTAACGCCCAAGAGGGGAGGGCGTTGAGTTTCATGGCTGCTGAATTGCGGAAGAGTACAACGTTGACGAGCGGTGGGCGGCGGTTCTGGGTGAACGCGAGGAGGATCGTGGAGCATCCGCGGCCTCCTCTCGGGCACAGGGCGCGGCTTGGCCGCCTCGGGGCACGACCGGCGGTGTTGATGGTGTTGCCGGTTCTGGTGCTCAGCCTGACCGCGGGCACGGCGGGCGCCTCGGGAGCCGGAAAGGTCTCAAACTACGTCGCCCCCGGCATCAACTCGCCGCGTGGGATCGCGGCTGGCCCTGATGGCGCCCTGTGGTTCACCAACTACGACGGCGACTCGATCGGGCGGATCACCACCGCCGGAAAGGTCACCAACTACACCGGCACCGGCATCAGCCACCCTGAGGGGATCACGGCCGGACCGGACGGGGCGATGTGGTTCACCAACGAGGGAAGCAACTCGATCGGCCGGATTACGACCGCCGGGAAGGTCACCGACTACACCGGCACGGGCATCCTCGAGCCACAGGGGATCGCGGTGGGACCGGACGGGGCCCTGTGGTTCACCAACACCGAAAACAGCTCGATCGGGCGCATCACCACCGCCGGAAAGGTCACCAACTACACCGGCACCGGCATCAGCTACCCGAACGGAATCGCGGCTGCGGACGGGGCGCTGTGGTTCACCAATACTGACAACAACTCGATCGGGCGCATCACCATTGCTGGGAACGTCTCCAACTACACCGGCACCGGCATCAGCGGACCGTACGGAATCGCGGCAGCGGACGGCGCCCTGTGGTTTACCAACTTCGACAACAACTCGATCGGGCGCATCACCACTGCCGGGAACATCTCCAACTACACCGGCACCGGCATCGAATCTCCGTGGGGTATTGCGGCTGGGCCCGACGGTGCCTTGTGGTTCAGCAACTTCTACGGCTATATCGGGCGGATTAGCACCGCTGGGAAGGTCACCAACTACACCTCCACCAGCATCAGCGACCCGCGCGCGATCACGGTCGGATCGGACGGTGCCCTATGGTTCACGAACTCCGAATCCCCCGGTTCGATTGGGCGGATCACCACAAATGTCACGCCCGAGATCAGCGGATTCAGCCCCGGCTCGGGTGCGGTGGGTGCCAAGGTGACCATCACCGGCCAGAACCTCGCCGGCGGAACCAAGGTGGAGATCGATGGGACCCAGGCCAGCATTGTGTCTGAGGCCCCGAGCCAACTTGTAGTCACCGTGCCACACGCCGCCAGATCCGGCCACATTTCGGTCACAACCAAGGTCGGTACCGCGACCAGTCCGCAGACCTTCACAGTGACATAGGTGGGCCGACGCTCTCGGAGATGCGCGATACCGGGCCTCTGGATGTCGACGAAATACGAGATTCCTCCCCGATAGCGAAGTGCACGCGGTGGCCGTGGTGAGGAGAAGGCACCTTCTTCAATCGGCATGAAGAGAGCAAGAATTCAGCGCCCACCTCGATAGTCATCTGGTCGGCGGGAGACTGACGGCGACGGCCCCCGACGCTCCGGAGCGGGCGAGTTGGCCGCCAGCCCATCCGATGATCTGGGGGTACCTGTGCCGCCACCCGAAGAGCCCTGATACGTCCTCACAACGGGGCCGAGGTCAGCCGACAAGGTTACGGGCGAAGGCTTCTTGGTCGTCTGTCTCGACCGCACGTTCGCAGTACGCGGTGAAGGCGGCACGTCGGAGCGGGGTACCGGGGATCCTCGATCCCGACACGGCGGCCACCATTGATTGGTCATGGTTTCGATTGCGTTGTAGGAAGTCACCTGGTTCGTCTTGCGGTAGTTGCCGACTGCGACACATCCCATCCGGCCGACACAGCTGACGCCATTGAGGGCGTTGTTCTCGCTTCCCGGGCTGACGCTGGCGGTGATCGTCCACGCAGTTCCGTCCCAGGCTTCGATCAGCGTTTTGGCTCCCACCGCATGCTGGGATGAGCCAGTGTCGCCCACCGCCACGCACCCTCTCCAGCTGACACAGGAGACGTCACTGAGGCTGCCGGACGTCTCTGGGCCTGTCGCGATCGACCAGGTGGTCCCGTTCCAGATTTCGACGAGTTCCTGTTCGGTCAATCCATAGTCGGACGAGGAGCCGACCGCCACACATTTCGCGGAGCTGACACAGGAGACGGCATCGACGATGTCCTCGGAGCCTGCTGGGCTCGGCATGACGGACCACTTGGTCCCGTTCCAGATTTCGGCGAGTGCCTGTTCGGTCAATCCATCACGGGACGAGGAACCGACGGCCACACAGTTCGTCGAGCTGACACAGGAAACACCAGTGAGGAAGTTGAAGGCTTCTGGACTCGGGCTTGAGGCGACGGACCATGCGCCTCCGTTCCAGGTTTCGATCAGTGACTTCGACGTCGTTTGGTCGTCGGCAGAGGAGCTGCCCACGGCCACACAGCTCGTCGAGCTGACACACGAGACGGCATCGAGGACGTCGCCCCCTGGGTCACTGCTGACGGCAGTGGTTCCCGGGCTGGGACTGGGCACGACAGACCAGATGCTTCCGTCCCAGGCTTCGATCAGGGTCCGACCGGGCACAAGGGGGCTGACAGAGGAACCACCCACCGCCATACAGCTCGTCGAGCTGACACAGGAAACCCCATCGAGGGAGTCGGTGAAGCTTCCCGCGTTGGGGCTGGGGACGACGGACCAGGTGGTGCCCCTCTTGGCTTCGATCAGGGTCTGGTCTCCTTCCACATATGCAGACGCGCTGTAGGTACCTACAGCCGTGCAGCTCGTTGACCCGACACAGGAGACGGCATTGAGGAAGGAGTCCCCCGGGCTCGGGCTAGGAGTCAGGGACCAGGTGGTGATCGGCTCAGCCTCTGCGGGGACAAGTGGGCCAACCGCGAGAGAACCGATACCGGAGATGCCCAGCAAACCGGTAACCAGAGCAGCCGTTAGTCCTCGGTGGACTCGGCTTGCCTGAAGAGATCCTTTGAGCCATTTGTTCTTCATCGCCGCCCGCCTTTTCTTGAATCCCGCTCCGACGGCCAAACCTGTGCCTGCCATCGGATCGGAGGTGCAAGGTGTGTCAGGGTGAGCGTACTCCTTTGGCGAGAATTAGGCAGGGTGATCCGTCCCGAAAAGCCTCACTGGTGCAAGACCCTCAGGGGGGTCCCATCGTCAATGGGCTTGCAAATGGAGCGTGGTTGTACCAAGGAATCGTTGACCGCTGATGCTCTCCGAAGCCACAAGGGATCTTGATTTCGCCGGTGTCACTTCGCCTCCCGGTTCATCCGATTCGAAGGGAGCGGTTCCCCGGTTTCGAGCAACGTCTTGAGGCTTGAGAGCAGTGCAGGCCAGCCATTTCTCACCATGGTCGCTGCGGTGCTACCGGGCTCGAAGTCGTCGTGGACCACGGTCAGCTTGACGAGCTCCCCCGCCTCTTCAATGTCGAACGCCACCCGTGATCGATGCTCGCTGGAAAGCTTGGCGAACAACTCATCTCCGAACTGGAGACGCTCATTGAGTTCCGGTGTGAAGGTGTGCCAGGTGTAGGCCAGTCTTCTGTACGGATCAGATTCAAGGATGACCTGTTCTGGGTCGACGATGACGAGCCCGTGGTTGTTCCACGTCATCGTGGACCCCACCTTCCAGTCAGTTTCAAAGGTGGCCTGCCACCAACGGCTGGTGAACGATGGTTCGGTCAGAGCCTGCCACAGGCGTTCGGGCGTAGTTCTGATGTAGGTCGTGTAAACGAACTCCGGTTGCTCCATGGGTGTCTCCTCCAGTGCTTGTTTGAGGTCTGCGAGTGCGTGGACCCGTGCTCGGTCGTAGCGATGGATCCAACGCTCGGCGATCTCGTTGATCGGATCCGCATTCAGGTAGTGGAGCTTCTCGCGACCCCGCCGGAGAGTTGTCACGAGGTTGGCCGCCTCCAAGATGTCCAGGTGCTTGCTGACCGACTGGCGGACCATGTCCAGGCCTTCGGACAGCTCCCGGAGGCTCTGTCCGTTACGGGCATTCAGACGATCCAGCAGCAAGCGACGACTCGGGTCGGCCAGTGCCTTGAAGACGTCCACCGACATTTCTTTTGGTTTCAGAACTTGAGGTCCTCCGGGGACGGGGTGCCCTTCCCAGTCTCGACGAGGCTCTTAAGGCTGAGAAGGAAGTAGGCCCACCGTGCGCTGCAATGGGCCATGAAGTCGCTCGGATCCCGCCAGTCTGCGTGGGTGAAGAGCACCACCGTCTCGTCGTCCTTCGGCGCGAGCGTGAAGCTGAGCTTGGTCCCGACCCACTCGTCAGCACCCCCCACACAGCTCCAATTCACCTGCCTATCGGTATCCAGTCGGGTGACCTCCATGACGGCCGCCGGCTCCGGCTGACCGAAATAGAACTGGATCGTGGACCCTTCTGTCGACTCTCCGCGGACACCGTCTCGGGTCCACCAGTCGGAGAGACCCTCCTTCGTGGCTATCGCCGAGTAAACCCGGTCGAGCGGGGCTGACATGACTACCCGGTGTCTGATGTCCGGCATTCCATGCTCCTCTGATAGGCAGCTGATTGGTTACCTAACCATAAGCAGCTATATGGCTGCATGTCAACCGGCTTGGCAAAGGGTCTCCCCTGCATCCCTCATCCGCCTGGCCCCCGCATCGCCCGTGGGAGCGCCACCCATGCCGCCGTCATAGTGACTGAGGGGATTGATGTCGGCCGCGGCATCATACGGATCAGCCGGCGATGTTTCGTCTCGACCGGCCGTGCAGCCTGTGTTGTACGGCTGGCCGGCGCCGGCGCCGACACCGATCGTCAGGCAATCACCCGGATTGACGGAGATGGTCCCGGACACCTGCGCCTGGTAGCCGCCCGGAGGTGGATTGCCCGGCGCATCGGCTCCACCCCAACCCTCCCTTTCCGCCGGCGGCGGTGATGGTCAGCGACGTGACATCGGTCGCCACGGTGCTGTTCTGCAGCGTTACTCTTGAAACCAAATGTGTCTGTAACTGTTGTGAGCATCGTCCCCCCGGCGCGTGGGATCGAACCCAGCCCGGGTACAACGAGCGTGCCCGACATGACGAGCAATCCCGTCGACACGGCACAAACGATCTCTCGGATCCAACCATGCGCGCGAGCAGCACCGTGCGGATGGTGCCTCGAAGGCATGGCGCTCCGCCAAAGGACGAATACTCGACGCCATGTGAAAAGCCATCGGACGCTACAGAAGCAGATCCTTAGTCAAGACCTCTGACAAAAATTCGCTATCCCAACTGCGAGATCCCCCGCCCGGTCGACTGCCTACACCAGCGTGTCATGATCTTGAAGCGGGAAGTTTCCCGCCGAAGCCTTGGAGGCAAGCATGAGCGAGACCAGTGACAAACCGGGTGACGATGACCTTGAGCTGGTTGAGGTCGAGACGGGAGCAGTCGATGAAGACGGCAACGCCGTGGTGGACGACCTGGTCGTTGCCATCGACAAAGACGGCAAGGTCGTCGCCTCGGACGAGACTGTTGCGGTCGTGACCGAAGATGGCGATGTGATCATCGACGAGACGATCTCGATTGTGGGCGATGACGGTGAGCTGCATCCCGTTGAAGAGGACGTCACCGTCCTCGAGGCTGACGATGACGAGTAGACAAGCTGACGATGACGAGTAGACATGAGGGGGGTGGACGATAGGAAAGGTGGCGAGCCCGTTCAGGAGGCGGCTCAGGGGCACCAACCTCACCAGTACACGGTGCGGGGCGTGTCGACGGGCATAAGCCAGGGCTCACAAGATGATCAGCGACGAAAGAAAGCACGAGTACCGACGAATCAAGCATTCAGTCTTCACCTGGTCCCAGGATCGGCGGGACATCGTTGGAATCGCAGTGGTGGGTCCGTGGGCCCGGAAATCCGCACAGATGGATTCGCACCTTGATCTGCTGGTGCTGACCCCCAACAAGGACCACTACATCACCACGGAGAGCTGGATCAGTCATGCGCTGCCGAGCCCAGGTGAGATCGTGCGGACACGAGTCTGGGGAGCGCTGGCCGAACGTCAGGTTCGGCTACCGTCCGGACTCGTCGTCGAGTTTGGCTTCGTGGCACCGTCGTGGGCCTCAATCGATCCCGTCGATCCGGCCACGGCCCATCTCGTACTCGACGGATGCCTTCCGTTGGTAGATCCGGGAAGCGTGATCGAAAGGCTCATCCAAGCCGTCCAGCTCCTGTGAGCTTCGGCCGACCCGATGGGCCGCCCGCTGGTGCACCCTTCGGTTCTCCGCCCAAACCCGTGCGTGAGCACTCCGCCCAGGCCCGTGCGTGAGGTTCTGGCTGAGCCATGCCCATCCTCGATTCTGGACACCTCGCTGGCAAATCCTCAGGATGGACGTCCGGATTGTCGATAACCCTTGGGAGAACCAATCGGGACACGGTCAAGAGGCGGAATGAGCGATTCGACCAGAAGCACAGCACCGGGGTCCGAAGGAGAGGATCGGGCCCAGATCGACCCGCCGGAGGAGGCAACGGCGTCAGAAATCAGTGATCCGAGCCGGGAGCACGGCTTTCCCCCTCCGTCCAGGCAGATTCGGACATCGCCGCCTCGGTTGATCAGGGAGAGCGGGCTGTTCGTGTGGCTTTGGGTTATAGGTGCGGTCGTACTGATCGCCATTATCATCATCATCGCGATGGCACTGCCCTCGAAGAAGAGCGTCGGGCCTGTTCAACACAGCGTGCCCGCACAGAAGGTGGCCGTGGCACATAACTGAGCAAGACCAACGACGGAGAACGGGAGGTCAGGGTTTGACCATTCCGGGCTCTGCGGTCTTTCACCACAGTTGCTATCGAACGAACGGTGGCCCCCACGAGATCCGACTACGAATCGTGGAACCTCTGGTTGCTGGCCCTGCCACTCCTGAACCTCTCCCCCGGCCCGCGAATACCGGCCACCGATTGGTCCAGCCAGGACTTGCGTTCCCGGAGGGCTTGGATCTCGGAACGGAGTGCGATCAGTTCGTCCTGCTTCGTGCAGAGATCAGACACTTCGGCACTCAGAGGAACAGCAGCAGCAAGGAGGTCGTCCCGCTCCTGTCGCAACGACCGGACCTCACCGGTGACATCACCCAGCTCGGTGCGGAGGTCGTCCCGCTCCTGTCGCAACGACCGGACCTCAGCACTGAGGTCGCGCAGCTCGGACCGGAGATCGTCCCGCTCCATGACCCCCGGCTCTGCCAGGGTCTGAAACAGCTCAGCCGCTTCCTCGTCGAGATCCCGTTTCCCACCGGGGTCTCCGCTCCAGTGGGAAGGTCCGGGTGTCGGGATGGGCACCAGTTCGGGAACCCGAGCCGGGGACGGACGGACACCAGTCGGCATCTGCGCCGACGGGGCGACGGGGGCTGCCACCGGCGCCAAGTCGCCGGTCCACGTCTGTCCGTCCCACCAGCGAAGGATGCTGGGAATCTGGAGATCGGGGTACCAACCCGAAGGTGCCCTCACATCAGCCATTGCCGCCTCTGTTTTCGCATTCCGCACCTACGCAGGGTTCGCCTCCGCGAGACTTTAGGGTCGATTCCGCCTCCGGTGGGTGACCTTCATCAGCCTGCAGTTTTTGGCGCGTTGGCCCGTGAGAGGCGGTGGATGGACTGCCAGCAGCCCACCCGACAGCCGGCGTGTGCGGTTCTCGCCTCCGACAGGACCGACCAAGGAGCAGAGCGGCAACCGGAGCGGGGTCTCTGGCTGTCCCGAATTTCTACGGCTGGCGTGATCCGCCCATCATTTGGACCCTCTGCCCGAACAGACGAGGGCACCAAGGAGATGAGTTGCTGTGGATCCAGGGCTTGCGTCGCCCACAGGGCCGATGGATCTCGTCGCCGCAGTTGGAGCACCGGGAGAAGGCGAAATCCCAACCGCGCCGGTCCCGCGTGGCGGGGAGCTTCCTCACCGCTCTGCGAAGACTCGACCGTCCTTTCCTTCCAACCATGGATATCTCATCGGCTGCCGGAATATCGAGCTTGAGCGTTCGGCCATGGCGACCGGTCCCCAGGCCGTACCTTCAGTGGACCGGCCGACCTGCCGATGGATCTACAAATGAAGGACCGTCCCGAGCAGCGCGCCTCAAAGGAGATCCGAGCAGGTCGGCTCCGCTCCCTTCGGGGGCATCTCGCTTGGGTGCATCAAGACCTTCGCAACATCCGCGGTTGGAGCCCGGGTGAGCTTGCCGGGCGGGCGACGACTCATGCGGTTGCCGGGTGGAGACGGCAACGGGAGGGCTGGCGACTCATCAACGGGGCGTATCTCGCCGGGCATGGCCATATCGACCATGTCCTCATTGGTCCGGGTGGGGTATTCGTCATTGAGTCCAAATGGACATCCAACGCCTGCCGGATCGAGTTCGGGGAAATCGTGGGGCTCCTCGGGCGTGTGCCTGTGGCCCAAGCCGGTGCCGGCGCGGCCAAGGTAGAGAAATTGCTCCGAAGTGGGGCTCAGCGGTTCGATGTCGACGTCCGGCCCGTCCTCGTGATTTGGGGGCCGGGCGGGGTGAGACTCGATCGTGGATCGACCGACATCGACGGAGTGATGGTTTGCGAGGGACGCCGTCACAAGGACTGGGTGCGTCAACTCGAATGCCCGATCCACCTCGACCCGTCGTCGGTGAATGCGATCACCCGGGCGCTGGAGGGGCACTTCGCCCGTCCGGCCGAGACCGTGGCGGCGGACTCGGCCCAGGGGATGAAGAGCGGCATGCGACTCGAACTGCCCGGATGAATTGACCAAAATAGGTTCGGGCCCGCGCCACCGTGTGGTGACGCAGGCCCGAACTTTCAAGCGCTCCCGGATGCAGGGAACGAAATGGCCGGAGTCAGCTCAACCGGAGTACGTGAAGTGGTCAAGCGGAGCTCGAATGGCGCTCTCTCCGGACGGCGTGGTGACCCTCACGTTGACGACGCCGGTGCCGCCCGGGGACACAGCGTCCACAACGGCGTCCGAAACCACCACCACCGACGTCGCAGGGGTTGTCCCGAAATCGACGACCGTCGTTCCGTCGAGGTTGTGGCCGAAGATCTGCACCGAGGTCCCACCAGCAACTGGTCCATTGTTCGGGACCACCTCATTCACGGTGGGAAGGGCCGCCTTGTACGTGAAGTCATCGGCCTGATGAGTCGCACTCTCCCCCGACGGTGTCGTGACCCTCACGTTGACCACTCCGGTGCCGGCTGGTGACACCGCGTCGACGACGGAGTCCGAGACGACCGAGAATGACGTCGCTGCCGTCGAACCGAAATCGACTGCGGTCGCACCGGTCAGATTGTGGCCGACGATCTGGACTGACGTCCCACCGATGGCCGGACCGTTATTCGGGATTAGCTCAGTCACGCTCGGAAGGCCGAGGCCATAGGTGAAGTGGTCAAGGGGTCGAGTCGGCGTCTCCCCCGACGGTGTCGTGACCCTCACATCCACCACTCCGGTGCCAGCTGGGGACACTGCGTCGACGATGGAGTCGGAGACCACCGAGAACGACGTTGCCGCCGTTGCTCCGAAGTCGACCGCGGTCGCACCGGTCAGGTGGTGCCCGATGATCTGGACCGGGGTCCCCCCGACGGCGGGTCCGTGGTTGGGGATCACTTCAGTCACATTGGGGCCGATGTAGGCGAAGGCGTCGTACGGAGGGTTCGCTGCGCTCTCCCCGGACGGCGTGACGACCCTCACATTGACGGTGCCGGTCCCGGCTGGGGATACGGCCGTGACTCTGTCGTCCCCGACGACCGTCACTGAGGTGGCTGGGTTCGGTCCGAAGTCCACTGCGGTGGCGGCGCTCAGATTGTGGCCGATGATCTGGACCGTCGTTCCCCCGACTGTCGGGCCGTTGTTCGGAATGATCTCATTGACCACCGGCCTGTTGTAGGTGAAATTGTCGTGCCGAGGGTCGGCCGGGCTCTTCCCACCCGGTGTGACGACCCTCACGTTGACGACTCCGGTGCCGGCCGGCGATACGGCATCGACGACAGCGTCTGATACCACCGAAAACGAGGTCGCGGCATGTTGCCCGAAGTCGACTGCGGTCGCTCCGGCCAGATTGTGACCGAAGATCTTCACCGAGGTCCCGCCAACGGCCGGTCCGTGATTCGGGATCACCTCATCGACAGCGGGGTGACCGTGGAAAGGCAACGCGGAAGCGACACCCTGGGATGCAACGAGGGAAAGGCCGAGCGCCACCGCAATCGTGGCCCCGGCACGAAGAGACTTTCGTCGAATCACTGTTACTCCTTCTCTCAAAGGCGACGCCGGACGCATCTAGAGCGAGCGATCCCGCCGAAATTGTGGTTGTGGCTACGGCAACCGGAATAGTGGTTGTGGCTACAGCAACGCCTAAGCCAGTTCTCCGTTACAGGTCCGCCCGGCGACGCCACCGGGACGACACGTTTCCCAACCGACGGGGACGGGGGATCAGGGCTGGGGCAGCGGCTTGCACGACCACCGAGGATGCTCGCCGCCGGCGCGAAGAGTGACCGACGCTGCCGGCCACGGACGATGTCCGGGCGAGGCGAGGCCCTGGGTTCAGCCGGCCGAGGCGAGGCCCCGGGTGCCCGGCCGAGGCGAGGCCCCGGGTCCAGCGGGGTGAGTGACGCCCCGAGGTCCGTGGTCAGCGGGCCGACGCGGGAGGCGCCGAGTCAGGCTGTCAACGCGCTCTGGCGTCCAGCATCTCCCGCGAGCGCTGATCGGCCAGGAACACCTCGATGGCGTCGGCGTCCAGTGGACGGGCGAAGAGGTATCCCTGCCCACTGTCACACTGCTCCCGCTCGAGTTGGGAGCGCTGCTCAGTCTCTTCAATCCCTTCGGCCAGCGTCTCCAGACCGAGCGTCTTGCCCAGCTGGACCAAGGTCCGGACCAGCGCTCCGGACTCCGGCGAATCGGCCATGGTCGAGATGAACGAGCGGTCGATCTTGAGAATGTCGACGGGGAATCGTTGGAGATAGGCCAGCGAGGAGTACCCGGTGCCGAAATCATCGATCGCGATGCGCACGCCCGTTTCCTTGAGCGCGGCCAGGCGAGGTACGACGGCCGACACATTTCTCATGATCGAGGTCTCGGTGATCTCGACGATGAGCGATCGCGCGTCGAATCCTGAGGTCTCGAGCGCCCGCCGGATGTCATCGATCAACTGATCCGTCTCCAGTTGGCGAGCCGACACATTGACGGAGACGTGGAGCGCGTACCCCAGTGCGCGCCAGCGTGCCCCTTGACGGCACGCCTCCTCGAGAACCCATCGGCCGACGTCCGTGATCATGCCGGAGCCCTCGAGGATGGGGATGAACGCATCCGGCTGCACGATGCCCCGGACGGGATGCCGCCACCGGAGCAGTGCTTCGACCCCGATCGTCTCACCGGTACTGAGATTGAAGATCGGCTGGTAGTTGAGAAAGTACTGGCGGTCGGAGTACGCGACACGGAGGTCCATCTCGAGTAGGTGGTGGTCCTGAACCGCCCGGTGCATCTCCGGCCGGAACACGACCGCACAGTCCTTCCCTGCCGCCTTGGCCTGGTAGAGGGCGATGTCCGCGTCACGAAGGAGCTCGGTGGCGGAAGGTCGCATGCCGGCGGCGATCCCGATGCTGGCTGTCAGCCTCAGCGCACCGCCGACCCCTACCTCGAACGGCTCGCGGAGGATCTCGAGGAGACGCTCGGCGACCAGCTCCGGTCCGACGTCCATGGTCGTGCCGTCGACGAGCACGACGAACTCGTCGCCACCCAGACGACCGATGCTGTCGCTCTCACGCATGGCTGCGGTCAGTCTGGCGGTGACGGCCTGCAGGAGCTGATCGCCCACCGCATGGCCGAGGCTGTCGTTGACGTCTTTGAAACCATCGAGGTCGATGAAGAGCGCGGCAACCGGCACATAGGTGCGCCGGGCCCGGGCCAGCATCTGTTCGGTACGGTCGAGGATCAGTGCGCGGTTGGGGAGCCCGGTCAGCGTGTCGTGCACCGCTTGAAACATGATCTGGTCGACCAGCTGGGCGTTACTGATGGAAATGGACGCCTGGGCGGCAAGACCTTTCAGACGATCGGCCAGCCGCGGCGTGATGGCCAGCCGCTCCGGGTTGGACGTCACGCTGGAGACGATGTAACCGATCGTGTTCCCCGACACGCTGATCGGTGCCGACACGGCGGCCAGGGTTCCCGCGGGGTAGTGCTCGGCCAGATGGTCGACGCGCTCCACCAGCCCGTATTCGGACACCACCCCCACCTCTTCCGCGGTGAAGGATCGCGAGCTGATGAAGGCCAGGACATCGTCGGGATACCCGTGCGAGGCCACCAACCGGAACCGGCCGTCGCCGGATCCCTGCCAGCTCCCGTCGTCGAGGATCAACGCCACCCGGTCGCAGTCGATGACATCGGGGACGGCCCGGACGACCTTCGACGCCATCTCCTCTGTGCTCACGATCTCGGCCAAGGACCGGGACAGCTCCAAGAGAACCTGCGCCGTGTTGGCCTGATTGCGAGCCTCCTCCAGGGCGTCGCCTGCATCCAGGGCAGCGGCGGCCAGGCGGCCGTAGGTCTCGAGCGCGTCCCGGGCCTGGGAGGTGAAGATGCCGCCATGCCTGCCGATGGCGAGGACACCGTAGTGGTGACGGGCGGACACGACGTCGACGACGTCCACGTCATTGCGACCGGCACCCCCCTCCAACAGGTCGTCGGCGATGCCGTCCGCCTCCGAGTCGGAGAGACCGTCGGAGTAGATCTTGCGCGGGCCACCCGGGACTCTGGGCTCGAGGGCCATCAGGGCACCACCGGCGCCGGCCGCCCGCATCGATGAGCGTACGATCCCCTGGAGAACATCCTCGTAACGCTCGTTCGATGCGAGGTCGGTGACCATGCCCTGCAACTGCTCGAGTCGTGCCTCGAGCAATTGCGTACGCACCTCGAGGTACTCGGCACGCGATGCCGCCTCATCACCCTCCACCCAGCGAAGTCGGAACAGACAGGTGCTGTCACCCCGGCACTGGCACTCCTCCTCGACCACCTTTGCCGGCTTGAGCCCGAAGAAGAGTGGGATCAGCGCATACTGTCCGGCCGCGAACTCGCAGAACTCCGGATAGGGAGCGAAGCCGTCGATGAAGTGCTCGCGGATCGTCCACTCGGTCGGGCCGATCTCCGTCGTCTCGTAGCGACGGATCGGCACCATCGCGCTGGAGTCGGTGGTGCCGGCGAGGACATCCCCGGGGGAGCCGAGGGCCTGGACCGTCTCGGCGATCTCCGTGTCGATGAGCCTGATCGGTTCGGCACGCCTCTCCCTCGCCCCGGGAGTGGCGTCCAACTCGACCTTGGCCTCTTGGAGCAGACGTTTGAACTGGTCGTAGGAGCTCCATGACGAGGACGTCTTGAGCTCCTGGAGGCTTCGCTTCTCGCCGGCCCTGTGCAGGACGTTCCGAATGGCGCCTTCCGGCAACCTCGCCGCCAACGAGTCCATCAACATGTTGAGGTAGAGACCCGAGATGTGGTGCTCTGGTGCCGCGACATCGGTCTCCATCTAGGAGAGATCGGACGCTTGGGAAGCTTGCTTTAGCCCCGCGCCGCACCTCACCTGCCCATCCCGGAACGCAGACACCCGATTCGTCATCTCCGACCTGCCCACGCGGATGAACGGTCAGCGTGGGTGTCAGAACAACAGGACTCCGTCCCGTCAGCGCGCCGAAGCCCGGGACATCCACGTACGACGAAGGTGCGCCGCCTCTACTTCGCCCGACGCTCCTTCGATGCCCACTCCGCCTTCGATGCCTTCGACCTCCGCTCCTTGGCCGCCGGGCTGAACCGGTGCTCCGCCCCCTGCGGGGTGATACCACCGACGGCCTCGCCGATCTCGCGCCAACTGGCTCCGTGGCGCCGGGCGTTCTCTGCCGACACCTGGCACAGGCGCTCAGCCGAGCGCCGGAGATGATCGGCGAACCGCAGGGCGGCCAGTGACCCGGCCGGCTCGCCGGCCACGTCGGTCACGGCTTCGAGCCGGCCACGCTCGGCACAGAGGTCGGCGATCGATTGGGAATCTGGCACCATCCGGCCAGCGTAACGCGTCCGGGCTGGAGTCTCAACTATGTGTTGACAACCATGTGTTGAGCCGTTAGCCTTCAACACATGGTTGATTCCGGCACACGGCGAGACCGCGGCAGTCGTCGTTGGATCCTCATCGCCCTGTTGGCGGTGGTCGTCGCCACACTCTTGAACGTGAGCCTCACCCCGTCATTCCCACCGACCCCGGGCCGCGCCCACGCGGCGCGGGCCTCGGGCCCACCGCCCCTCACGATGGCGACGAGGCATACCCTCGGCCCGGCCCGAGTACGTCCCGTGGTGCCGAAGGCCGTGGTCGCTCCGAAGACTCGAGCCCTGACAGCCACCGTCCCGGTGGCCATCACGAAGGCCACGGCCCCGGCACCGACCGCCGCCGCGACAGCCCCCCCGGTGACCACACCGGTGACAGTACCGGCGGTGTTGCCTTCCGCGGCACCGGTGGCCGCAGTGGCCGCGCCGACAACCACGTCGGTCGTGACCACTCTGGTGGCCGAGGTGGAGGCAGACGGGATCGCTCCGGGGCCCAACTGGAGCTGGAGCATGGGGAACACGGCCGCCCTGTGCGGCGCCATTCCCGACGCCGGCATCGGAACGGGTTGCACATCCGGCGCGGCCGGGGCTGCCACCACCGTGTTCAGCGGTTCGCCCACGTTGGCGTTGGTCGCCCACGAGCTCGCCAACGCCGAGACCGAGAACGACGCCGTGCCCAGCTTGGTGGCCGAGGTCGCCACCGCGGAGGCCGGGACCTCGTGGTCCCCGATCGATGCCGTGGCATCGTGCCTGGTCGAGCACTTCATGGGTTTCCAGGACCACGCGGCAGGAGCCTGGCAGTGCCCGGTCGGCCTGGCCGCCGCGGTGGCCGACGGCATCCACGACCCGCCCTCCACCGCAGTCGGGGACGTTCCGAACTGAAGGGTGGTCGCGCCGCAGCGGGCACCGTTGCCGCGACCGACCGGATGGCTCAGGACGAGCCGGCGGTCGAATGGGCCACCGGCACTCCGCCCACCGCGTCCGAAGCGGGGTCCACCGAGACCAGCGACGAATAGACGACGACGTTGGAGAGATAGCTGCCGGTCTGGTGATCGAAGGTCCCACCGCAGGTCACCAGCTGCAGGGCGCTCGACCCGTGCGATGCGTAGACGCGATCGGCGGGGAAGCTCGGCTTCGAGTACATGGTCACGGTGTTGACCGCGAACTGGACGATGGCGCCGTCGGTCAGGGTCACATCGACCCGATCGCCTGCGGCCAGCGTCCGCAACTCGAAGAACACGCCGGGGCCGGTGTAGCTGTCGACGTGGCCCAGGATGACCGCCGAACCCAGCTGCCCCGGGGTCGGACCCAGCCGGAACCATCCCGGCTGCACGGTGTTGTCGGGCACCTGTACCGATCCGTCGGCATTGAGGCCGAGGGTCGACAACGGCACCGACAACCCGATGGCCGGAATGTGCAGCGAGACCGGCACCGAGCGGGCGGTGGACAACGCCTCCACCATGGGCGGGGTCTTTACTGCCGCCCGCTCGGCAGCGGCCGACGGCACGGGGGCCGGCAGTGCACGGTCGCCACCGCGGAACCCGAGGGTGAGGCTCCCGGCCCCGACGAGGAGCAGCACGGCCGCCGCCAACCACCACGGCTTCGTCCTACTCCACGTCGTGACGGACCGGGCGGGATCATCCACCTCCACCGGTCCGGGCCGGGACGAGGGGGAACCGTCGCCGGCGGACGGCCACAACTGCCGCCCCGACCGCCCCGGCCAGGGCCAGCGCACCGAGGGCGATCAGTCCGTCGTCGCGGCCGTGGGCCGCTCCACCCAGGCCGGTGTGGGGGAAGCCCACCGGCACCACCCCGGTTCCCCCGGTGCCCGTTGCTCCGGATGCGCTCGTTCCACCGGCACCCGATGTCCCCGAACCGGTGGCTCCACCGCTACCGGCGGATGTGCCGGCGGTGCCGGCGGCGGTGCCGCCCGAACCTCCCGGGCCTCCCGAGCCACCGGAACCCCCGGCTGTGGTGGTCGTCGTGGACCCGGGTGCCGTGGTCGTCGTCGTGGACCCGGGTGCCGTCGTGGTCGTCGTGGCTCCGGGTGTGGTCGTGGTCGTGGTCGTCGGCCCCGTCGTGACCGCGAGACAGGTCGGGGGGAGGGTGATGGTGTTGGCATCAAGGGTCACCGCCGCGTTCTGGGCCAGGATCCGGCCCTGCACGGTGGCGCCCGAGTCGAGCGTGGCCGAGGTCAGCGCCATGAGGGTGCCCACAAATGTGCTGCTCGAACCCAATGTGGCCGAACTTCCGACCGTCCAGAACACGTTGCAGGCCTGAGCTCCGCCCTCGAGGCGCACGACGCTCCCCGACGCGGTGATCAGACTCGAGGAGGCCTGGAAGATGAACACCCCGTTGCCGTCGAGGACCAGTGGGCTGGCCGCGGTGATGTTGGCCGTGGCCGCGGCTCCGAAGGCGTAGACCCCGGGCGTCAGGGTCTTGCCGCCGAGCTGGTTGTCGCCCGTGGTGTACGTGGTGGTCGCCGGTTGTCCGTTCGCGGACGTGAAGGCGTTGGTCAGGTCGTTCTGGGCCGTCGTCAGGAGTCCCGGGTCGTCGACAGATCCCGCGGGACCGGCGGCGTTGGTGGAGTAGATGGTCCCCGTCACCTGCAGCTGGGTCAGTCCCGAGTAGTTGCTGCCCGCGGCCGGGCTCAGGCCGACGTCGCCGGTGATGGAAGAGGTGGGGACATCGGTGACCTCGGTTGCCCCCAACACGGCGAAGGGCGCGGCCGTGTTCAGGTCGACGGTGCTGGCGGCCGATGCCACCGGCACGAAGGCTGTCCCCAGCAGCACCAGCGAGGTGCCGGCCACGGCGAGGACCGATGCCACCGCCCATCGCCTCCTTCCCGAGCCGTGTCGGCCGACGGGTAGCTCGGGACCGTCGTCACGGCGCGACGGGCGCGGTCGATGCGCGGAAGAAAACTGGGGGAACCACATGTCGGGAATCCTTGCTGCACACCCGAAATAGATAACCGTTGGTCACGGACGTCCGGGGGTACGCCCACAACACTACTCCGGTACTCCATAACTAGCAATAATTTTCACCTGTCTGTTACCGTTTGCCGATGGCCGAGTGGAACTTCCTCACCAACCACGGGCGGGCCCTCCTGTGCATCGCCCACGATCCGGAAGTGCGCCTGCGCGACATCGCCAGCGCCCTCGGGATCACCGAGCGCAGTGCCTACAGCATCGTCAGCGATCTGGCCGATGCCGGCTACGTGGTGAAGGAACGGGACGGGCGCCGGAACCGCTATCACATCCAGCACCACCTGCCGGTCCCGGACACCCCCAATCGGGATCAGGCCATCGGTGAGGTCCTCCGCGTCCTCACCGGAGAGCCCGGGGCCGGAGGCACTTCGCGGCGCGTCGAGCGCTGAGGGATCCGGTCGAAGCACCCGTTGCCGCCGGTCGGGCCCGGCCTCAGTCGGTGCGGACCGGTCGCTGTCCGATGCAGTCGGACAGCGCTTCCGCCAGCAGCTCCGACTCGCCGGCATCCAGGGTGGAGATGGAGATCCGGATGCCCGCCGGCGATGTGATCCGGAAGCGGTCGCCCGGGCTGACGGCCCACCCCCTCTGCAGGAGACCTGAGACCACCGCCTGCTCGTCACTCACCGGAACCCAGGTCGTGAGGCCCGAGGTGCCGGTCGAGTGCAGCCCGCGTCCGGCCAGCGCATCGGTCAGCGCGGCCCGACGATCGGCGTAGACGGATGCGGCATGGGCCAGGAGCACGCCCACCTCCGGCGATCCCCAGAGCTCGGCGGCCGTGTCCTGCAGCAGGTAGCTGACCCAGCCGGCACCGAGCGCCTGACGTCCCTCCACCCGGCTCACGGTCGTCGGGTCACCGGCCAGGACGGCCAGCCGGAGGTCAGGGCTGAGCCACTTGGACACCGAGCGGATGGTGGCCCAACGCCCCCTGGCCCGGCACACCGTGTGGGCGGGCGCCCCCGCGGCCGGGCCCGCGTGATCGTCCTCGACGACCAGGAGGTCCGGGTACCGGGACAGGACGGCCTCCAGTTCGGCGGCCCGCGATCCGTCCCAGGCCGTGCCGGTCGGGTTCTGGGCCCGGGGGGTCAGGAGTATGCCGTCCGCGCCCCGGGCCAGGGCGGCGTCAAGCCGGTCGGGGCGGATCCCCCGCTCGTCCATCCCGACCGGGACCACCTCCATGCCCAGGGCGACCAGCAGGTCGAGCGCCGCCGTGTACCCGGGATCCTCGACGATCACCCGGTCGCCGGGATGCAACCATGCCCCGAGCACCCGTTCGACCCCGTCGAGGGCTCCGCCCACGACGGCCAGCGCGCTCCCGTCGATCCCGTCCGCTTCGAGCTTCGTGCCGGCCACCTCGGCCAGCCGCGGGGAGACCGGGGGGTCCCCGTAGCCCCGGGAGGTGATGGCCGACCAACCCAGCGGAGGGAGCAGCTCGGGGTCGGGCCCGCCGGTACGAAGATCCCGGACCCCGGGGGGAACGGCCATGGGCAGACTGGACGAGACCGGCGGTTGCCGCCGGACGTGGGTGCCCCGGCGCCCCGATCCGACCAGGACCCCACGCCGTTGCAGCTCCCGGTAGGCGTTGGCCACCGTCGAAGGGCTGACCCCGAGGTCGGTGGCCAGGCTCCTGACCGTGGGGAGCCCGTCCCCGGGGGCCAGGTCGCCCTGCCGGATCGAGTCCTCGACGCTCCGGGCGATGGCCCTGGCGGTGTCCCCGTTGAGGCGGTATTGTACTGCATGCTTCACAGTTTGTACTATAACAAAATTCGGCACGGGCTGGCCGGGGGCGCCGTCGAAGACGGCAGCAGGTCGGCCCATGGCTGAGGCCCGGGCCGAAGCAGTCGCCGGGCCGGGGGCACAGGCCGCCGTCCGGGGCACCCCGCCCACGGCCAGGGTGCGGGTCCGGCGGCTGGCCGAGCGCGGCCGCTACGACCGGGCCATGATCGAGGCCATCCTCGACGAGGGCTTCGTCTGCCATGTGGGCGTCGTGGTCGATTCGGGACCCGTCGTCATCCCCACCGCCTACGCCCGCATCGCCGACCGGCTCTATCTCCACGGGGCGCCGGCCAACGCCACCCTCGGCCAAGCCTCATCGGGCATGCCGGTGTGCGTGACGGTGACCCTCGTCGACGGGCTCGTGCTGGCCCGCTCGGCGTTCCATCACTCGATCAACTACCGGTCAGTGGTGATCTACGGGACCGGCACCGAGGTGACCGACGTGGAGGAGAAACGGACCGCGCTGGCCGCCGTAGTCGAGCACATCGTGCCCGGCCGGGGAGCCGACGCACGTCCTCCCACCCCGGCCGAGCTCCGTGCCACCCGGGTGGTCCGGGTCCCCCTGGACGAGGCGTCGGCCAAGATCCGGACCGGCGGGCCGAAGGACGATCCCGAGGACCTCGACCTGCCGGTGTGGGCCGGTCAGGTACCACTGCGGATGGTGCCGTCAGCGCCCGTCGCCGACGGGGACCGGTCGACGTCGACGCCCACCCCCGGATACCTGACCGACTATGCCCGACCATCCGGCCACAGCTCGGACGGCGGCGGCGTCCCGGCCCGCTGACCGGGCTCCGTAGACTCTGGCCATGGCACTGGCACTGGCGCTGACCGTGGTCGACTCCTTCACCGACCGGCCGTTCACCGGCAACCCGGCGGCGGTGGCCGTCGTGGACGCCTTCCCCCCCGACGCCCGCATGCAGCAGGTGGCCGCGGAGATGAACCTGGCCGAGACAGCCTTCGTGGCCCCGAGGTCGGACGGCCACCACGACCTGCGGTGGTTCACGCCGTCGGTCGAGGTCGACCTGTGCGGTCACGCCACGCTGGCCGCGGCGCACGTGCTGGGCGCCCCGGCGAGCTTCCACACCAGGAGCGGCGTCCTCACCTGCGCGCTGGGCGCCTCGGGACAGATCGAGATGGACTTCCCGGCCACCCCGTCGGCCGAAGCCGAGCCCCCACCCGACCTCTCCATCGGGGGAATCAAGTGGTTCGGCCGGGGCCGCTTCGACGTCCTCATCGAGCTGGCCGACGCCGAGCGGATCCGGAGCTTCGAGCCCGACCTGGCCGAGCTGGCCGCCCTCGGAGGGCGGGCGGTCGTCATCACCGCGCCGGGTGACGAGCCCGGGATCGACTGCGAGAGCCGGGTCTTCGGTCCCAACGTCGGCATCCCCGAGGATCCCGCCACCGGCTCGGCCCACTGCACGCTGGCCGTCCACTGGGGTGACCGGCTGGGCAAGACCGAGCTCATCGGGCACCAGGCCTCCGCCCGGGGCGGGACCATCCACATGCGCCGCCAGGGCGACCGGGTGGTCCTCGGAGGCCAGGCCGTGACGGTGTCCACCGTCGAGATGGTGGCCTGAGTCCGCCGGTTCCGGCGCCGAACGGACCTGGTCGTGGAGACCGTAGGATCCGTCGGAAACCCAAGAGGAGGAACCGCCATGGACATGGAGTATCGACGCCTGGGCCGATCCGGCCTGAAGGTCAGCGTGCTGTCCTTCGGATCGTGGGTCACGTTCGGGCCCCAGCTGTCCGGCAACCTGGCCGAGGATTGCCTGGCCGCGGCCTACGACGCCGGCGTCAACTTCTTCGACAACGCGGAGGCCTACTCGGCGGGCGAATCCGAGCGGATCATGGGCGAGGCGATCGCCAGTCTCGGATGGCCCCGCCACAGCTACGTGTTGTCCACCAAGCTGTTCTGGGGACTCCACCAGAGCGTCAACATGCGCAACACCCTCAACCGCAAGTACCTCATGCAGGCCATCGACGGCTCGTTGCAACGTCTCGGCCTCGACTTCGTCGATCTCGTCTACTGCCACCGGCCCGATCCCGAGACGCCCATCGAGGAGACCGTGTGGGCCCTGTCGGACATCATCTCGAGCGGCAAGGCCCTGTACTGGGGCACCTCGGAGTGGTCGGCCGAAGCGCTCCGTGAGGCGTGGGACATCGCCGACCGGCACAACCTGCACAAGCCGGTGGTCGAGCAACCCCAGTACAACCTGTTCTGGCGGGACCGGGTGGAGAAGGAGTATGCCCCGCTCTACGACGGCATCGGGCTGGGGCTGACGACGTGGAGTCCGCTGAGCTCGGGCCTCCTGTCCGGCAAGTACCTCGACGGCGTGCCCGAGGGGTCCCGCGCCACCCTCCCCGGCTACGAATGGCTGGCCAAGATGCTCACCGATCCCGAGCGCAACGAAAAGGTGAGGAGCCTCCAGCAGATGGCCAAGGAGCTCGACTGCTCGCTGGCCCAGCTGGCCATCGCCTGGTGCGCGAAGAACCCGCACGTCTCGTCGGTGATCACCGGCGCCAGCCGGGTCGAACAGGTCCACGAGAACCTCGGCGCCTTGGATGTCCTGCCCAAGCTCACCGACGACGTCCTGACCCGTATCGACGAAGCCACCGCCTGAGCCGGCGCACCGGCCCGGCTAGTCCCCGGATTCCGTGGCGGCCCCGCGGCGGCGTCGGGAGACCCGGTCCATGGCCGGGCCGGGGGGCCCCGGGCCGGCCTCGCGGGCCAGCTCCAGGGTGCGGCGGTTGACCTGACGGGCCACATAGATGGAGAAGACCGCGGCCGGGATCTCCACGAAGACGGCCAGCAGGAAGGCCTCGAAGAATTGGCCGCGGCCGCCGGAGGTGGTCATGTCGAACCAGGCATCGACGATGAGCAGCGTGGCCGTGGCCGTGGCCGAGATCTGCACCCGCTGATCCACCCGGAAGGCCATGTAGGCGGTCCGGGTGATGGCGAAGACCAACAAGAGGTCGAACCCGACCCAGGCGGCCCGGTAGTGGAGGTCGAACTGCCGGCGTGGAAGTGTCACGGCCAGGAAGCCGATCCACGGCAGCAGGACGACGCCCGCCGCGGCGTAGAGCCAGGCCAGACGGCGGGCTCGACGTCGACCCTCGGGAGGGATCCTCTGCAGCGGGTTGGGCGCCGGACCATCTCGGCCACTGTCGTCGCTCATTGGTTCAAGCTTATGGGGCCGCCCCGGCCCGACCGGGGCGATCAGGGCGTCGTGCGGGAACGCCGAGCGTCATCGAGCAGCGAGCTGCGCTCGAGCGCGGCCGCCTCGAGGGCCTCCTGGGTGGCCACGCCCACCAGCGTCGGGATCCGGTGCCAGCTGCCGTCGGGGTGGAGCGACCACGACTGCCGGTCGTCGGCCAGGTTGAGCTCCAGGATCTCCTCGAGCTGCAGCACCGCGTCGGGGTCGGCCACCGGAATCATGGCTTCGACCCGACGATCGAGGTTCCGCCGGCGCAGGTCCGCCGATCCGATGTAGTACTGCGCCCGACGCCCGTCGGAACCACCGAAGCGGAGGATCCGTGAGTGCTCGAGGAACCGCCCGACGATGGACCGGACCCGGATGGTGTCCGACAGTCCCGGCACCTCCGGCCGCAGGCAGCAGATCCCGCGGATGATGAGATCGATGGGCACGCCGGCCTGCGAGGCCCGGTAGAGGGCATCGATCACAGCCACGTCATCGAGGCCGTTCACCTTGATCACGATGCGGCCGTCGGGCCCCGCCTTCGCCTCCTCGTCGATGCACTCGATGACCCGGTCGCGGATACCACCCGGCGAGGTGACCAGCTCCTGATAGTGGGGTGGCTGGCTGAATCCGGTGATGTAATTGAAGAAACGGGTGACATCGGCCCCGAGTGCCGGCCTCGACGAGAGCACGCCCAGGTCCTCGTACATCCGGGCTGTCTTCGGGTTGTAGTTGCCCGTGCCGACATGGCAGTACAGCCGCACGGCATCGCCCTCCTGGCGGACCACCAGGGTCGTCTTGGCGTGGGTCTTGAGTCCCATCAGCCCGTAGATCACGTGGGCGCCCGCCTCTTCGAGAGCCCGGGCCCAGCCGATGTTCGCCTCCTCGTCGAAGCGCGCCGTCACTTCGACCAGCACCGCCACCTGCTTGCCGTGCTCGGCTGCCCGGACCAGCGCGGCGACCACCGGGCTGTCCCCCGACGTGCGGTAGAGACACTGCTTGATGGCCAGGACGTGGGGATCGTCGGCCGCCTCGTTCATCATCTCCTCGACCGAGGCGGAAAACGAGTCGTAGGGGTGGTGCACGAGCACGTCCTGGCGGTCGAGCACCTCGAAGATGCTGGCGTCCTCTTCCCGCTCGACGGTGGCGAAGGCGTGGGGGATGAGCGGGGTCCACGGCTCGTCGTGGAGCTCGGGTCGGTCGAGGGCGTGGATGGCCCACATGCACTCGAGCCCCAACGGACCGGCGAACCGGTAGACGTCGTCGCTGTCCAGCCCGAGCTCCTCGGTGAGCCGCTCCACCGGTCCTTCGGAGGTCCGTGAGTCGATCTCGAGCCGCACGACGGGGAGGAAGCGGCGGCGGCGTAACTCCTCCTGGAGGGCGAGCAGCAGATCGTCGGCGGCGTCGTCGTCGAGGGCCAGGTCGGCATCACGGGTGACCCGGAAGATACAGGGCGCTCCGACGTCCATCCCCGGGAACAGCTCGTCGATGAACGCGACAAGGATCTGCTCGAGGGGGATGAACCGTTCGCCCCCGGGCAGCGGCAACAGCCGGTCGACGTTGGGTGGCACCTTGACCCGGGCGAAGCGGGAGGTGCCGTCCTTCCGGTTGCGGACCTCGACGCCGACGTTGAGCGACAGGTTGGAGATATAGGGGAACGGATGGCTCGGGTCGACGGTGAGGGGGGTGACCACCGGGAGGATCAGCCGGTCGAACACCTCGTGGAGGTACGAGCGGTCGGCGGCGTCGAGGGCCACCCAGTCGCAGAGCTCGATCCCCTCGCGCTTGAGGGCCGGGGCCAGCTGGTCCAGCAGCAGTACCTCCTGGCGCCGGACCATCCGCTCCAACGAGTCGCGGACGTCACGCAGCAGCTTTTCCGGGGTGCTGCCGTTGAGGGCCAGGCTCTTGATGCCGGCGACCACCTGGCGCCGCAGCCCGGCCACCTGAACCTGGAAGAACTCGTCGATGCGCTCGCTGAACAGGACCAGGAACTTGACCCGTTCGAGCAGGGGTACGTCCGAATCGTCGACCAGATCGAGCAGGCGGTCGATGAAGTCGAGGTCAGAGAGCAGGCGGGCGAAGTACCGGGGATCGGAGTCGCTGCCGAACTCCTCTCTCGGGCCCCGCACGGTCTCGATGCTCACGGGCCAACGATAGCAATCAGGTCCGGTGGCTCCACCGGGGGCGACGACCAGGCCCCGGGCGGAGGGGGCGGGCAGGCAGGGCGGACGGCGCCGGTACCCGCCGGGGCGCGGCCGGGGGTCGCCCGTGAGGGACAATGGGACACCCGCCCGGGTGGTGATGAAAGGCGCATACCGTGACTGATGACCGCACCGTCGAAGTGATCGTGGAGATACCGAAGGGCAGCAGGAACAAGTACGAGTACGACCACGAGCGCAACGTCATACGGCTCGACCGGCGGCTCTTTTCGGCCACCTTCTATCCGGCCGACTACGGGTTCGTCCCCGACACCCTGGCCAAGGACGGCGACCCGCTCGACGTACTGGTCCTGTTGGATGAGCCCACGTTCCCCGGCTGCCGGGTCGAAGTCCGACCGGTGGGGGTCTTCAGGATGACCGACGAAGCGGGACCGGACGCCAAGATCATCTCGGTGGCCTGCGGAGATCCGATGTGGGAGTCGGTCAGGGACCTCGAGGGGCTGCCGCCGCTCCTCACGCGTGAGATCGCCCATTTCTTCGACGTCTACAAGGACCTCGAGCCGGGCAAGCAGACCGAAGTGGGAGGGTTCGACGGCGTCGAAGCGGCGTGGGACGAGATCGAGCGCTCGTACGAACGGGCCAAGGACGCGGGATTCTGAGCCGCGCCGACGGCGTGGTCGAGGTGGGCGGTCCCCGACTACAGACTCAGCCCAACACCTGGGCCTTGGCGGCAGCGAACTCCTCGTCGGTCAGCGCACCCGAGTCGTGGAGGGAGGCCAGCTGGGTCAACCGGGCAATGGTGTCGTCACCGGCTGATGGCGCCGCGGCGGGGGCCGGGGCCGGGGCGGCTGCAGCCGGCGCCGGTTCGGCCGGGGCCTGCTGCGCACCCTGGGCCTGCATGGCCTTGTTGGTCCCGGCCTTGGCTCCCATGTAGGCGACGCCTCCGATGGCGGCGGCACGGAGGAGCGGTCGTCTGCGAACGAAGGGCATGTCGGTCCGCCTCAGCTCTCGTCGGCATCGAGCTCGATGCCGAGGGCGAATGCGATCTCCGCCGCCGCGGACACGATGCGGACGTTGCCGACCGTGGGGTTGAGGGCAACCAGCAGGCCGAGGATCTCCTCGGGGGTGACGCCCGCCTCGAGGGCGAACGCCACCTGGAACACGTAGGACGCGGGAGCTGCATCGGCGGCGATCAGTGCGGCGATGTTGACCAGCGAGTAGGTCTTCGGGTCGAGGCCGGAAGACTCCAGATTGTCGAGACGGGCCTCGAAGAGGCCCTCGAGCGCGCTGGCATCGTGCTGGGCCACGCCGATCAGGACATCGCTGGTACCTGCTGAGACGGCCATGGTCTTCCTCCACTTGTGGTTCCGTACGTTCGGTGCGTGCCGCGGCGGTGACCTTGTCAGGACACGCACCGGTGCCGCGTGGTTACCCTACCGGATCGGCACCGACCGATGACCAGGAATCTTCGGATCGTCCACCCCTCACGCGGCATCGGATCCCTCGTGGGCCCGGTCGGTGCCCACGAGATCGAGGATGGTCAGGGCCGCCCCCTGGATGCGTGAGCCCGAGGCCTTGATGCCGGCCACCGCTTCCTCTCCCCCACCAGCCCAGGTGGCCACATACCCAAAGGTGTAGGAGCCGGAGTCCAACCCGAGGTGGTGGCAGACCACATAGGCGGTGGATTCCGCCTCCAACTCGGCCAGCCGACGGTCCGGATGGTCGTGATGGAGCAAGGCATGGGCGATCTCATGAACGAGCGTCTTGACCTGTTGGGCCGGCGTGTTGCGGCACTCGACCCGGAGCCGGCGGAGCTCGAACGAACAGTCGCCGTTGACGCCGCCCGAAAGCTCGGTCGGCTCGACCGTATAACCGAGGGAGCCCGCCGCGTCCGTCAATTGGCCGAAGCACATCACCGGTTCGGCGCCCGAAAGCTGCCGGCACACGGCGGGGAGCGCCTGGCCTTCGGTCTGAGAGACGTCGAAGACGGGCACGTGCTTGAAGCCGACGATCATCCGGTCTTCCCCGGGCTCGCCTTCCGCAGCCTTCTTCGTTGCCATCGGTGCCAGGATCCAGATGGCCTTTTCTCCTTTGCACACGTTCCGCCCGAGCTTGAGCCAGGCGCGAAATCCTGCCACCCGGGTGGCTTCTGGGCGTTGTGCGGCGATCAGCACGGCATTGCCGAAGCTGTACCGGTGGAACCTGCTCTGAACGTCGAGATGCCGGACCCACTCGTCCGAATTGGTGAGCGCGGAGATCCCCTCGCTCAGCTGCGCGAGTAGATCAGACCGTCGATCGGTCGGGCACATGGTCAATCCTTTCCACAATGCAGCCGGGGCGATCGGGCGCGCCAGGTACCGGCCAGCTGTCATTTGCTCTTCGGGCCCCACCAAGGGGCAATCGGTGGCCGGCGTCATCGGAGATGAATCCCGCAACTGCCGTGGCCCACCCGCCCGGACCTCTGGGTGGTCCGTCGACAGGCACCCTAAATCCGACGTGTGACACGTCTGGGGCCGGCGGGATTCGGTGAGAGCACACAGCGGCCGCCGGATTGGACGCTCGGGGCGAAGGAGCGGTGGGCGTGCCGTCTATGCTCTGTGATCGACTCGCTCGGACGTGCCGGGGCGGGGCCGGACTCTCGTCCGTGACAGGTGGATCAACCCCAGTCGGCCTGACCGCAACCTCGCTGGGGCGACAAGGGGATGTAGCTCAGTTGGCTAGAGCACCTGCTTTGCAAGCAGGGGGTCGTGGGTTCGAGTCCCATCATCTCCACTCGTAAATTCCCTGATGAGGGGCACTAT
>JBEKOI010000014.1:0-70603 GCA_049521915.1 Acidimicrobiales bacterium
GGGCCCGGACAGGGCAACCGGGCGACTCCGGCCGTCGCCGGCGCCAGCCGCGGCCGGCGATCGGCCGAACGGTCCACCCCCCGGGGTGACCACCGCCCCTCGGGGGGAGGGAGCCCGAGGCAGGGGGCGACGGGCCCCCGGGCCGTCCGGTTGGTCACGTACAGCACGAGATGCATCGCCGAGCCGACCTCGGCCTCTGCCGGCTCGACATGCGCGTGGAGGTCGATGGCCACCAGGGCCTGGCGGGCCCGCCGGTGCGCGAGCCAGGGGGCCACGACGATCGGCACGCCGATGACGGCGGCCAGCGGTGCGAGCTCGGGCGTGCCGGTGACGATGGCCAAGGTGACGACCAGCACCAGTGCGCCGATGACGGCAACGCCGCGGAGCGTGGGGCGCGGCACCGGCTTCACCGCCCGGTCAGCTGTCCCGTAACGGAACGGTGATCGATGCCGTGACCTCGGCCACCAGTGCGTCGGCCTCGTGGCCGTCGATCTCGACCCCGGGCTGCAGGAGCAGGCGGTGGGCGAGGCAGGGGCCGGCGGCCTCCTGTACATCGTCGGGCGTGAGGAAGTCGCGCCCGGCGGCCACGGCCAAGGCCGAGGAGACCCGGACGAGGGCCAGTGCCGCCCGCGGCGACGCACCCACGGCGATCTGAGGGTGGGTTCTCGTGGCGTCCACGACGTCGAGGACGTACGAACGGGCCGCCGGGGACACCTTGACCGAGGTCACGGCCTGCGTCAACGATCTGAATTCCTCGGGCGTGACCGACGCCCGGAGGCCCCGCACCGTGTCGGCCGGGTCCCGTCCGGCCAACATGGCGTCCATCTGCGGCCGGGTCGGGAATCCGAGCGACAGGCAGACGAGGAAGCGATCACGTTGCCCGTGGGGAAGGGGCGAGGTGCCGGCCGCGTCGTACGGGTTCTGCGTGGCCAGCACGAAAAAGGGGCTGGGGAGCTCGTACGTGGCCCCGTCCACGCTCACCTGGTGCTCCTCCATGGCCTCGAGCAGGGCGGACTGAGCCCGCGGGGAGGCCCGATTGAGCTCGTCGGCCATCAAGATGTTGGTGAAGACCGGACCGGGCCGGAACACGGGCTCCGTGCCGTCGGGGCCGAGGACGGTGGCGCCGACGACGTCGGCGGGCAGGAGGTCGGCCGTGCACTGGAGCCGGTGAAAGGCGAGCCCGACCGCTCCGGACAGGGCCTTCGCCAGGGTGGTCTTGCCGAGGCCGGGATGGTCCTCGACCAGGAGGTGCCCGCCTCCGGCCAGGCAGGCCACGGCCATCCTGGTCGTGGCCGGTGTCGTCGACACCACTGCCGAGACCGAGGCCTCGATGGCGGCGAACGTCCGGCCGGCGGGGACGGGTGCGCGGTGGTCGGAACGTGGTGGCTCCGGTGGGGACACGGTCATCTCCTCTTGTGGCGTGGACACCTCTGACCTCCTCCGGCACCCCACCCGGCGAGCGGTCCATCATCCACCAGGCCGTCCGCCTCCCGCCACCCTACGATGGCAGGCGCGTCGGGCCCCGCCCGGGTCGCCGCCGGCGCCGTTGTTCCCTCCCGCCCGGCCACCTGGGAGACTGGGGTCGTGGCCCGTTCGAGGTTCCGTTCCGTTCGATACGACCTGTCCGCCGCGGTGGAGGTGGCCCGTCTGGTGGACTCCGCCGGCGGGGCCGTGGCCGGCGACATCCTGGCTCCGGCACTGGGATACAGCGGCATGAACAACGGCGCATACCTGACGAGGGTGGCCAACGCCCGGCTCTTCGGCCTGGTGGCCGGGCGCGGTTCCCGCTTCGAGGTGACTGAACGCGGACACAGGATCCTGTCCGGAGACGGACCTGTCGCCGCCATCGCCCGCCGCGAGGCCTTCTTGTCCGTCCCCTTGTTCCGAGCCGTGGCCGACGCGGCCGAGGAGCGTGGCGGACTGCTCCCCGACGACCTCGCCGGCTGGCTCGTGGATGACTTCGGCGAGGTCGCCGGCAAGGCCCAGACAGCTGCCGACCGTCTGATCGCCTCCGCCGGGGAGGCAAATCTTCTGCACCGGTCAACCGATGGCCAGTTCCAGCTCACGGCTGACTTTACCAATTTTACTCCTGTGGACAAAGTCACTTTCATTCGGCGGATCCGTCAGGTAGGGTTCCACAAGCGGGCGAATTCGCGACAGGGAGAAGGTGTGGCCGTGGCTGAGAACGGACTCTGGCTCGAAGAGGACGCCGGAGGCGCCCCCAAAACTGTCCCGGTCTGGCGCCGGGTGGGTGTCGCCGCCGCCGCCGCCGTCGTGTTGGTGGTGGTGGCCGTACCGGTGGCCCTGGTGGCTGCCGGATCACCCTCGAAGCCGGCGGCCGCCCACCGGCCGGCGCCGGTCCCCCGTCTCGGGAACGGGCCGGCCGAGCACCAGGTCCTTTCCGCCTTGAGCGCCACCACCGACAGCGGCAGCTTCGACTTCTCCTATGTGATCACCTCGGCACCGCCGCACCCGACGCCTGCGGCCACCAAGACCAAGATCTGCACCCAGGTCAGGGTGCTCACGCCCATCGGGAACCAGGTCATGCCCGTCGGGAAGCAGAGCGGAGCCGCCGAAGTCGTCGGTGGTGGTTCGTACTCGACGGGAGCCGCCGGCTCGATGCCGGTGGGAACGGAGGCACCCGTGGACGTCGCCGGGGCCGGCACCACCCCCGTCACCCCGCCCAAGGGATACCGGTTCAAGACGGAGCGGGTCTGCAACGTGCCGGTGGCACCCGCCAATCCATTGGTCACGGGGAGCGGTGTCATCAACACGAATCCCCTGGCCATGGTGGCCTCGGCCGACATCGGAAACGGACTCGACGTGACCGTGCGGGTGGACGGCACCGATGTCTACGAATTGAGCAGCGGGGACAGTGGCCTTGCCCCCCTGCCGACCGACGGGTCCGCAGCCGGAACGAGCCTGCCCCAGTTCGCCGGCATCACCGAGGGCACCCTCGGCAGCCGCGAAGGTGCAGTGGCCATGATGGGCATGGCCAGCCCGACCGGGTACCTCGACCTGATCCAGCCGGCCATCGATGCCGCGGCCAGGACGGGCACTGGAAACGTCGACGGTGTACCCGTCACGAACTACCTGGTGGCCAACAACCTCGACCAGCTGGCGTCGGCCGCCGGCACGACCAGCGCCGAATCCCAGACCATCGACGCCGCTCTCACGCTGTTGAAGGCACAGGGGTTCGCCACCGACAACGTGGTGGTTTCGGTGGACGGCTCCGGGTACATCCGCCAGGTGAAGGCGACGGACACCTTCGGCGACGGCGGCAAGGTGACGCTGAAGGCGACGTTCTCCAACTTCGGCTGTGCCGGCACCGTGATCATGCCGGGCCAGACCGGCTCGGGGGTGCCACCCACCGGCTGCACGTCCCCGGACGGGACGAGCCCCGCTGCGGCCACCGGGAGCTCGGCTGGATCGCGCCGGGCCGCGGCGAACACGGCGACGCCCACGACGGCCGGGTCGGTACCGGCTCCGTCGACCACGGCGACGCCGCAGCTGCGGACGTCCACGACCGTCGGGTCCGGGCCGGCCCCGTCCACCACGGTCACGCCGCCCGGGTCGACGACGAGCACCGCCTCACCGCCCACGACGGTGCCGGGCCCGCCGGGAAGCTCCGCCCCCTGACCCTTCCGGCCACCGCGGTCCCCGGCCGACGGCCTTCCCCGAGGCGGGCCCCTTCGGCCCTCGACAAGACCCGTTGACGAGCACCTGGAGGTCGATCGTGAGGGACAGACGGGTACCGAGGGTTCCCACCGGACCGGGCCACCTCCGCACAGGCCTGGTCCTGGTGACGGCGCTCATCCTCCTCGGAACCCTCGCTCCCCTCGACGCGGTGCCGGCGGCCGCCGGCCTGCCCGGTACCTACACCAACCCCCTCTCCCGGTTGGACACCCCCGATTCCGATGTCGTGCGGTTGGGTGACCGGTACTACGCGTTCTCGACCGGCGACGGCTACGACAACATTCCGGTCATGTCCACCTCGGACCTCTCATCCTGGCCCCGGACGCTGATGCTCAGCCACTCGGTCTCCGACGCCCTTCCGTGCCGAGTCGGGAGCGTGTCGGCCGGGACGTGCCAGCTGAGCAACTGGGGAACCCGGGCACCCGACAACGGAGCGCCGTGGGCGCCGTCGATGATCGAGGTCAGGGGCGACTACTACCTCTTCTACGCGGCCTGGGACCCCTCGGTGGACCACTACTGCGTCGGCGTGGCCGAGAGCATCGATCCGGCGGGACCGTACGTGGACCGCTCCGCCCAACCGGTCGTGTGCCAGCCCTCGCTGGGGGGCTCGATCGATCCCGACGCCTACCGGGACCAGGCGGGCAACTACTACCTGGCCTGGAAGAACAACGACGGCTACAGCTCGGGCGCGGCCGCCACCTTGTGGTCCTCCCCCGTCGAGTTCAACGGCGTGGGTGCCGAGCTGACCGGATCGGCCAGCACCCTCATGACCCAGGACCAACCGTGGGAGACCACCATCGAGCAGCCCGAGATGGTGCGGCTCGGAGGTCGGTGGCTGCTGTTCTTCTCGGGCGGCCTGTGGGAGACCAGCGCGTACGCCATTGCCTACGCCTATTGCCAGGGACCGCTCGGGCCATGTGCCGATCCGAACGTGGGACCGGTCTTCGCCTCGGCGGGAGAGGCCGCCGGCCCAGGTGCGCCTTCGATCTTCACCGATACCAGCGGAACGCTGTGGATGGCCTACGACTCCTGGACGGCCGGGAACGTCGGCTACCCCAGTGGTGCCCGCAGCCTGCGTATGGACCCCCTGTGCCTGGTCGGCAGCCGGCCCGTCCTGCTCGGACCCTCGTGGACATCACAATGGCTGAGTCCCAGGTGTCCCACCGTGCTGCCGGACGGCTACCAGCTGGTGGCCTCCGACGGCGGCATCTTCTCCTTTCATACGCCGTTCCGGGGTTCGGTCGGTGGCCGGCCGCTCGACGCCCCGGTGGTGGGGCTGGCCGCCGATCCGGCCGGCGGTGGGTACTGGGAGGTGGCCTCCGACGGTGGCATCTTCGCCTTCGGCGCGCCCTTCTTCGGGTCGATGGGGGGCCAGCCGCTCAACAAGCCCATCGTGGGCATGGCCCCGACGGCCGACGGCGGCGGGTACTGGGAGGTGGCCTCCGACGGCGGCATCTTCTCCTTCGGCGACGCCACCTTCTACGGGTCCATGGGCGGCCAGCAGCTCGATGCGCCCATCATCGCCGCCACCGCCGATCCCCTGGGCGGCGGGTACTGGGAGGTAGCCTCCGACGGTGGCATCTTCGCCTTCGGCGACGCCTCCTTCTACGGGTCCATGGGGGGCCAGCGGCTCAACAAGCCCATCGTGGGCATGGCCGCCACGGCCGACGGCGGTGGGTACTGGGAGGTGGCCTCCGACGGCGGCATCTTCGCCTTCGGCGACGCCCGGTTCTACGGGTCCATGGGGGGCCACCGCCTCAACCGGCCCATCGTGGGCATGGCCCGGGTCGGGAACTGAGTGCGCCGCCGCTACTCGGTGGTCGAGCGGCCGGGGACCGGGTACCACGCCCCACGCCAGCGCCACCCTTCCGATGAAGGCGCCGACTCCACCGTCCCTTCGTAGACACCGATCTTGCGTTGCGCCGACGCATAGACGGAGCACCGGAAGGTGTGGCCCGGTGTCCACGAGATCACCGGACCGCAGATCACCCCGGTGACACCGGCGACACCGAACTGGTGGGCACCCGCGCCGACCACGACCTGTTCGACCTGGGCCTCGAGCTCGCCGAGGGGTGGGCCGCCAGAAACCGGCCCGCCGCCCCCCGCGCTCCCGCCGAGCCACGCGCCGACGGTCGTGGCCCCCACCAAGGCAACGGCCAGGAGCACGACCGCGATCCTCCGTGCCGGATGGTTCCTCTTCGGAACGTCGGCGCCGAACTCCTCGTCGGGTGGGTGCCAGTACCCGTCCGAGCCCACCCACCAGCCCGGGCCGAAGAGATCGTCGCTCATGCCGTCCATGGCCAGGGAGCTTTCTCCGTTCGCTGACAGCGTCGTCTCACGGTACCGGGGGCCGAAGCGCGGCTACCCTCCCACCGCCCGGTGAGCGCCCACGTCGCGCCGGTCCGGCCCGGACCACGTGGCCGGAGGATCACTGGCCGGAAACGACTCCCTGCCCGCCTCGTCGATCAGCTCGTCGGCCCATCGCTGGGCACGACCACGATCCCGCTCGTCCGGTGCTCGGTGCTCGACCATGCCTTCGGCTCCTCCCCGGGTCGGATCCTGGCCCGATCCTATTCGGACCGGTCCGGGGACACGCTCGCCGCCATGACCGGCTGGCTATCATGCTCAGCCTGGCAACGGGGACGTGGACATGGTCACAGACGGCGACGTCGTCATTCGGGGCGGGACGCTGGTGGACGGGAGCGGTGCACCGGGGCGGCCGGCGGATGTGGCCGTCCGGGACGGGCGGATCGCGGCCATCGGGCAACGCCTCACGGGAACGACCGAGCTCGACGCATCGGGCCAGGTGGTCGCCCCCGGCTTCATCGACATCCACACCCACTACGACGCCCAGGTGTTCTGGGACCCGGATCTCAGCCCGTCCTCCTTCCACGGGGTGACCACGGTGGTGGCCGGGAACTGCGGGTTCTCGATCGCACCGACCCGACCCGCGGGGGTCGAGATGCTGGTGCGCACCCTCCAGCACGTCGAGGACATGAGCTTCGACACCCTGATGGCCGGGGTGCCGTGGGACGAGTTCGAGTCGTTCCCCGAGTACCTCGACGCGGTCGAGCGGGGCGGCGTGGCCCTCAATTACGCCTGCTATGTGGGGCACACGGCGGTCCGGCTCTTCGCCATGGGCCCCGAGGCCTACGAGCGGGCCGCCACCAAGGGCGAGATCGACGCCATGGCCGCCATCGTCGACGAGGCGCTCGACGCCGGGGCGATCGGCTTCGCCTCCAGCTGGTCCCCCACCCATAACGGCGATCACGGACGCCCGGTGCCTTCGCGGGTGGCGGACCTCGCCGAGCTCACCGCCCTGCTCCAGCCCTTGCGAAACCGCAGCCGGGGCGTGGCCGCGCTGCTGCCCGGCGGTGTGCTCTCCAACGACGAGCTCTTCGAGCTGCAACGACAGATCGGGCGTCCGTTCACCTGGACCGCGCTCCTCACCTTCGCCGGTTCCGACTACCACGAGCAGGTCATGGCCGAACACGTCGCGGCCAGGGCCTCCGGCGTGGATGTGTGGCCGCAGGTGTCGTGCCGGCCTCTGGTGTTCCAGATGAACCTGGCCGAGCCCTTCTCCCTCAACACCTACCCCAACTTCGCCGCCCTCATGGACACCCCGATCGAGGTGCGAAAGGCGGCCTACCGGGATCCGGCGTGGCGGAAGGCCACCCAGATTCAGCTCGATGCCCGCGGCTTCAGTCTGTTCAACAGCGCGTCGGTGTCGGTGGCCGAGTCGACCACGCGACCCGACCTGATCGGCCGCTCGGTCGTCGAGCTGGCCGCGGAGCAGGATTTGACCCCCCTCGACGTCCTCCTCGATCTCTCGCTCGCCGATGAGCTCACCTCCCGGTTCTGGTCGGTGCTGGCCAACAACAATCCCGAGGGCATCGCCTGGCTCCTCCCGAGGGACGACGTCCTGTTGGGACTGGCCGATTCGGGCGCCCACGTCAGCCAACTCTGCGATGCCTGCTTCGCGACCGACCTGTTGGGTCATTGGGTTCGTGACCGCGAGGTGATGAGCCTCGAGCACGCCGTCCACAAGCTGACCGCCGAGCCGGCTCGTATCTACGGCCTCCGGGACCGAGGCTCGGTGGAGGTCGGAATGGCCGCCGACCTGGTGGTCTTCGACCCGGACACCGTCGATCCGGGGCCGATCCGGCGGGTGCGGGACTTCCCGGCCGGTGGAGAGCGGTTGACGGCGAATGCACCCGTCGGCATGACCCACACCCTGGTCAACGGGGTGCCCATCCGGGTCGACGGCCGCTCGGAGCCCGAGGCGCTGCTGCGGAGGCCGGGCCGGGTACTGCGATCCTGACGACGGGGCCAACGCACCGGGCGGTTCGGAGCCGCCGGTCGCTCAAGTCGATGGCCACGCCTGCCGATCGATGAGGAATGGTTGAAGCAGCGACGGCGGTCGGCCCTGATTCCATGGACCGGTCGGCCGAGCCTCTCATCGAGCGGCACGACCCGCTGCTGGCCCGGGTCCCACTGGCCTCGGCACTGAGGTTGTGCGGCCTCTTCCTCGGGATGTGGATCGTCGGGAACTGGTTCGCCGACCTGCAGCATTCGCTGCGGGGCCTCCACAGCGCCTGCGAGGTCGTGGCCGGCTGCGGATGCTTCCTGTTCGTGGCTTCCAGCTGCATGGCCGTCCGCATCTGGCAGTTACGACATCCCCGATAGCCGACGACCGGGCGTCACCTCCCCGCCCACCGGGCCTTGCCTGCCTCTATCCCGACGATGGCTGATATCTGAATAAGAGATTATCAGTCAGCTATCGATGCCTTTTACAGATGCAGCCCGTATACTGGACCCGAACCCGACGTCCGGGTCCGAATCGAAGGAGCGCTCACCATGGATGCAGCCCCGGCCATCCGCCTCTCCGATCTCGAGTTGTTCGCCGACTGCACCAAGGCGGAACTGCGACAGATCGAGTCCTTGACCACCTACCTCCAGGTGGAGCAGGACCGCGTGCTGATCAGGGAAGGCAGCGCGGCCAAGGAATTCATCATCATCGGCAGCGGGCGGGCCCGGATCTCGCGGGAGACGGGTGGACAGGCGACCAGGGTTGCCGACGTGGGCAGCGGTGAGTTCATCGGTGAGATGGAACTGCTGGCCAAGACGCCACGGGCGGCCACGGCCACCGCGGCCACCGATCTGACCCTCCTGGTCAGTTCGGCCAGCGAATTCAAATCGATGCTGCATGTCGCCCCGTCGGTGGCCGAGAAGGTCCGGCGGACGTCCATCGCCCGAGCTGCGAGCCTGCGTCCGGCGGCCTGAGACGGCCGGATATCGCACCCCCGCCCTACCCGGCCCGACCCCCGAAGGTCTGTCCGGCGCGGCGAGGGTGTGAACCGTCGGAACGGCGGCCGTCCACCGGCAACTGACCGATCGCCTGCTCGACGAGGGCGTCAGGCCGGCAGTGCGCCGACGCCGCGGCCCGCTCGATGAGAGTACCGAGGTAGGCGGCCAAGTTCAGCGTGTCGAGCCGTGGTGAACGACCGCTGAAGGGGATCGGCTCGGTCACGGGATCGAGCTTCCCGACCCCGAGCAGGATCCGCCTCGCGGTCAGCAACGCCCTCCGAGCCCCGTCGGAGTCCACGTCGTTGAAACGCATCCACGCAGAAAGAGCCAGTTCAAGGGCCAGGTCCGTCTCCGCCACCGGCCCGAGGACGACGAGCCCCCGGAGAACGGCAGCTGCAAATCCTTCGCCCGTGGATCCGGGTGTGGATCCGGGTGTGGATCCTTCGGGTGTGGATCCTTCGGGTGTGGATGCGGGTGCGGAGATCGAGGTCACCATCCCAGTGTGACGAAGGGGTGTGACAATGTGGTGGACCTGGTCTGACGTGGGCCGGGCGGCGTCTGGCGCCGCCGATCGGCGTCGGGCAGTATCTGGTCGTGGGAGCGGAGACCAGTCACGGCGACGCCGGACCCGGTGACCATCAGGCCTTGCCCCCTGACACCGTCGGGCTGCTGGAGGGGATGTGCACGACCCGGGCCATACGCCGCTACCGCGATGAACCCGTGCCCGCCTCGGTGTTGCGGGACGTGCTCTTCGCCGCCACCCGAGCGCCCAGCGGCTCGAACCGTCAGCCGTTCCGGTTCCTCGTGCTCACCGACGGGCCCAAGGCGGCCGCGGCCAAACACCTCGTCGGCGCAGCGGCGCGGCGGGCATGGGACGTGAAGCGGAGCGCCGACGGCTACGACCGGGGGTCAGGGGCCGACGACACCTCGCCCAAGGCCGCCATGGCCCGGACCATGGAGGCCTACGTCGAGCACCTCGACGCCGTGCCGGTCCTGATTCTCCCCTGCCTGGTCCGTCATCGTGCCGCCAACCCCACCGAGGGCGCGTCCATCTACCCCGCCTGTCAGAACCTGTTGCTGGCGGCCCGGGCGCTCGGGTACGGAGGGGTGATGACCAGCTGGAACCTGTTGGTCGACGCTGAGCTCCGATCGCTGCTGTCCATCCCTGACGAGGTCTTCGTGGCCGCCGCCATCACCATCGGTCGCCCACAGGGGCACCAGGGCCCCGTGCGCCGCCGGCCGTTGGGCGAGCTCGTCTACTTCGACGAGTGGGGTGGGCCGGCCCCGTTCGCCGTCGACCCCCCGGGAACCCGCTTCACGAGCGCCGGGCCGCCCCCGCCGTCCCGGGCCTGATCTCCGGGCATGGGCGCGGCGCTCTCCCCGGGACTCAGAGCAGCGAGGGGACGACCGCTTCGACCACGCTCGGGCCCGGCGTGGCCAGGGCCCGGGCCAGCTGGTCGGTGAAGTCCTCGGCCGTCTCGGCCCTCGATGCCGTGAGGCCCAAGCCCCGGGCCAGCTGCACGAAGTCGATCGACGGGCGTCCGAGGTCGAGCATGTCCCGCGCCTTCGGACCGGGCGAGCCCACGCCGACCCGATCGAGCTCCATGTTGAGCACGGCATAGGAGTGGTTGTTGAGGAGGATGGTGGTCACATCCAGACCCTGGCGGGCCATCGTCCACCATGCCTGGAACGTATAGAGGGCGCTGCCGTCGGCTTCGAGGGCGATCACCCGTCGGTCGGGCTCGGCCGTCGCCGCCCCCAGCGCCACCGGCAACCCCTGACCGATGGCTCCTCCGGTCAGGCACAGCCAGTCGTGCGGAGGGGCCCCGGCGGTGGCGCCGGGGGCGAAGAGCCCCGAGGTGTTGCCCTCATCGGAGACGATGGCGCCCTCGGGCAGCAGCGCCCCCAGGGCCTGGCACACCCCCTGGGCGGTGAGGGGGCCGGTGGGGGTGCCCGGACGATCCGCCTGCTGGTGGAGGGCGGACCCCGGCTCGGCCGAGACGAGGGCGGCCAGGCCGCTCACCGCGGCCAGCACGTCATCGGCTTCACCGGCCACCGGGTGGACGACGCACCCCTCGGGCACCAGGTCGCTCGGCCTCCCGGGATAGGCGAAGAACGACACCGGCGACCTGGCGTCCAGAAGTACCAGGTGCCGGACGCCCTCGAGCTGCATGGCCGTGAACTCGGCCAGGTAGGCCAGACGGTCCACCACCGGCCTGCCCGCACCTCGCTCCAGGCGGGCGGGAAACGTCTCGCAGAGCAGCTTGCACCCGGTGGCCGCGGCGATGTCGGCCACGATCTCGAACGCCGCCCCCGAACAGGCCCGGCCCCCGATGAGGAGGGCGCAGGGCTGGTCGGAGCGCAGGGCTCCGGCTGCCGCGGCCGTGACGGCGTCATCCGGCGCCGCCCCGGTGGGTGATGGCGCCGGTGGGCCGTCCACCACCACACCGCCTTCGGACCACGACACGTCGGCGGGGAGGATCAGTGTGGCCACCGAGCCGGGTGGGCCGGCTGCGGCGGCCAATGCGGAGACCGCGTCAGCGCCCAACCCGGCCGTCGAACCCGAGGTGCGGACGAAGGTCGACACATTTCGGGCCACCGTCTCGATGTCCGACTGCAGCTGGGCGTCGTAGGCCCGGTGGGTGACGGCATGGTCGCCGACGATAGTGATCACCGGGCTGTGGGCCCGCCGGGCATTGTGGAGGTTGGCCAGACCGTTGCCCAACCCGGGGCCGAGGTGGAGCAGGGTGGCGGCCGGGCGGCCGGCCATGCGGGCGTACCCGTCGGCGGCGCCGGTGGCCACCCCCTCGAACAGGGCCAGCACGCCGTGCATGGCCGGGACCTCGTCCAGCGCGGCGACGAAGTGCATCTCCGACGTACCGGGATTCATGAAGCAGGTGTCGACCCGGTGGGCGACGAGTGTGCCGATGAGGGCCTGGGCTCCGTTCATCCGGCGGGCGACGGCTCGGTGGCCAGGTCGAAGATGGTGCCCGGGTTGAGGATGCCGTGGGGGTCGAAGGCCGCCTTGATACGACGCATGAGGTCCAGCGTGACCGGATCCCCGAGCTCGGCCAGATAGCTCCGCTTCTCCGTGCCGATCCCGTGCTCACCGGAGATGGCCCCGCCGAGCGAGAGCCCCGAACCGATGATGTCGCGCAGCAGTCGACGTCGCACCGCCAGGTCGCCCTGCCAGACCGACAGGTGGACGTTCCCATCCCCGGCGTGGCCGCATCCGACCACCAGGGAGGAGGTGGCCGAGGCCAGACGGCCCACACCTTCGAGGAACGAGGGTATCGAGGCCCTCGGCACCACCACATCCACGATGTCGTCCGCGCCATTGGCCTTCGACACCCAAAATGCCTGTTCACGGGCCTTGATGAGCTGTTCCCCGGCGTGGCCGGGCAGGACATAGACATCGAGGGCACCGAGGTCGGCGACCAACTCGGCCAGGGCCTGGGTGTCCTCTTCGAGCCGGGAGGCCTGATGGTTCTCGAGCACGATCACCAGGTAGGCCAGCGCCTGTGCCTTCACGTCGTCGGGGATCCCGAGGTCGATGCCGGCGTTGGCGGTGATGCCGGCCATCGTGACCAGATCGATGTACTCGACCAGCAGCGGGTCCAAGCCGCTGGCCACGATGGGGGACACCGCACGGGCGATGTGCTCGATGTCGGCGAACGGCGCCAGCAGCGTGACGTGGTGGTCGGGACGCGGGTGCAACCGGAGGGTGGCCCGGGTGACCAGCGCCAGCGTCCCCTCCGATCCGATCACCAGCTGGGTCAGGTCATAGCCGCTGGTCGACTTCACGAACTTGCCGCCGGCCGTGATCACCTCACCGGTGCCGAGCACCGCTTCGATGCCCAGGACGTGGTGGCGGGTCACGCCGTACTTGACGGCCCGCATGCCACCGGCATTGGTCGATACGTTGCCACCCAACGACGCGGACTGCTCGCCGGGGAACACGGGGTAGATGAGGCCGTGCGGAACCAGGGCGGCATCCAGTTCGGCCAGCGTCACCCCGGGCTCCACCACGGCCACATGATTGGCGATGTCGATCTCGAGGATCCGGCGCATCCGCTCGAACGACACGACCACACCGCCGGCGACGGGGGTGCAGGCACCGGACAGCCCGGTGCCCGACCCGCGCCCGGTGAGTGGGATCCCGTGGGCCACGGCCCACCCCACGATGGCCACCACCTCTGCCGTGGAGCCGGGTCGCACCACCGCTCGTGGCTGCACCGGAGAGGCCGTGAGGGCCTCGTCGTGGGTGTCGTCCTCGTTGATGTCGCACCCGGAGTCGATGTGGGCGGCACCGACGATTCCGGTCAGTTCGTCGATCGCCGTCATGCCCGTCGTCCCCCATCGGCGGCCACGAAGCCACGCGCCCGGCATTGGCCCGTCATCGCACTCCCCCTTCCGATGGTCCGTCCGTACGCTACCCCCTGGCCCCGGGCCCACTTCGAAATCGGCCGCCCGCCCCCGCCTTCAACCGGTGGCACGGCCATGATGCGGCGAGCCGTCAATCGGGCCGGGACGCCACCCGCGGGTCGACGACGACTGGGCTGGCGTCGAGCGCGCAGTGGAAGCACGCCTCCGGGCCCGGATGTCCGGCGCCGGCCTCGACGTCCGGGGATGCAGGGGGCCGGTTCCGGATGCCGGCGGCGGCGAGGAGGCCGGCGGCCGCACACAGACCGCCGGAGACGAGCGCCGCCTTCCGGAACCCGCTCGACAGTTCGGCCGGATGCAGGTAGCTGGTCCCGGAGATCCCGGCCAGCGCGGGGAGCACGGCCACGGCGATGAGGCTCCCGACCCGGGCCACGTCGTTGTTCACGGCCGAGGCCACGCCGGAGTGCTCGGCGGGCACGGCTCCGAGAGCCGTCGCCGTCAGGGGCGCGACCGTGACGGCAAGCCCCAATCCGAAGACCAGGACCGCCGGTAGCACCACCCACAGGTAGGAGGGGTCGGTGGGGATCCGTCCGAGCAGGGCCAGGCCGAGGCCGACGACGACCGGCCCCACGCTCATCTGCAGCCGGGGGCCGATCCTGGTGGCCAGGCGGCCCGAGCGCGCCGACAACAGCAACAGGACCACCGTCAGGGGCAACAGGGCCGCGCCCGACTCGAGGGGTGAGTAGTGGTCCACGACCTGCAACTGCAAGGGCAGAAGGAAGAGCGCTCCACCCAGAGCGGCGTAGATGATGAAGGTGACCGCGTTGGTGATGGTGAACTGCCGGACCCGAAAGACGGCGAGCGGGAGCATCGGCCCAGCCGAGAATTTCTCCACCAGGAAGAAGGCGAAGCCGGACACGATGGCGAGGGACAGCATGGCCAGCACCGGCGGGGCGGCCCAGCCGAGGGACGGACCTTCGATGAGTGCGAAGGTGGCGCCGCCGAGCGCCAGCGTGGCCAGAAGGGCGCCGGCGATGTCGACGTGGCCGGTGGCGCCGGGGGTGCGCGACTCGGGGACGTGCCGGGCGGAGATCAGGAGCACGAACGCACCGATGGGCAGGTTGACCAGGAAGATCAGTCGCCACGATGCGGCGGCGATCAGGTAACCGCCGAGCAGGGGGCCGGCCGCGGTGGCCACGCCGCCGAGCCCCGACCACGATCCGATGGCCTGGCCGCGGTCATCGGGATCGAAGGACGCCTGGAGGATGGCCAGGCTTCCGGGGGTCAGGAGCGCCGCCCCGACACCCTGGAGCACCCGGGTACCGATCAGGACGGTGGTCCCCGGCGCGAGGGCACAGGCGGCCGAGGCGAGTACGAACCAGATGACACCCACCATGAACACCCGTCGTCGCCCGAAATTGTCCCCGAGCGATCCCCCCAGCAGGAGCAGGGACGCCAGCGTGAGGGAGTAGCCGGTCACCACCCACTGCAACGTTCCGAGTGACGCATGGAATTGGCGTCCGATGGTGGGAAGGGCGATACCGACGACGGTGGCGTCGATGGAGGCCATGGCCGAACCGAGCACCGTGGCCGCGATGACCCATCGGCCCCGCCCGGTCCCCACCCGCAGGAGCCCGGCAGCCGGATCGCTCATCGCGGTTCACCACCGGGGGCCGTGCGCGGTCCGTACGGGCAGGGGCGGCTCAACGGAAGGCTGTGGGTGATCCGTGGCCCGCCCGCGGCTGCGGTCAGGGAACCCGGCGGGGCAGGAGAGCCCCGATCAACCAGAAGAGCGGGAAGAACAGGCCAATGATGAACATGACCCAGTGGCCCTTGCGGAGCGAGATGATCCCGAGCGTGATCAACAGGACGATGTAGATGGCACTGAGGATGAACACCATGAAGCTTTCCTCTCCGTCGGATGGGAGCCGCGACACTCGGGAGGCACCACGCTAACCCCTCGTCAATGGTGCTGCTCCGATGCTTCACAGGCCGTGCCCGCCTCCCCGCCGGTCCCCCGGGACCTGGGACGAAGCCCTAAAGCTGCTCCCTCGTCCGGTCGATATGTCACAGGTGCCTGAACACGAGCAAACCCTGGCCAGGCTGCTCGAGGATCTGCCGGATGCCGCCATCGCGGTCGACGGACAGGGCCGGGTCATGTGGGGCAACCGGGCCGCCGAAGGTCTGTTCGGGCGGACGCGGGTCGAGTCCATCGGCATGTCCGGACTCGACCTCATCCATCCCGAGGACCTCGAGTTCGTGCTCCGGTCCCTGGTCAGCGTGCGCGGCAAGGAAGTCGGATCTCCCATCGAGGTACGGGTGGCCACTGCCTCAGGCTGGCGGCTGGTGGAGCTGGTGGGTACGCCGGTCCCGTGGTTCGAAGACGGTGCCGTGCTCATGTGCCTGCGCGACCTGACCGAGCGTCGGCGCTTCGAGCTGGCCCACCACCACGACGCCCGTCTGCGGTCTCTCGTGCACAACTCCTCTTCCATCACCATGTTGGTGTCGCCCGGAGGCACCATCGTCTCGGTGTCGGGTGCGCTCAGTCGTCTGTTGGGGCACGATCCGGAACTGGTCGAGGGGCGACCACTGGCCCAGCTGGTCAGCGAACCCGACCGTCCCACCCTCGAGGCGGCGTTCGAATGCGCGGCGTCGGGGGCCACGGCGGCCAATCCGGTGACCGTCCGGTTGGCCCTGAAGCACCACGGCAACGATGGCTCCTCCCCGTACGAGCTGGCGCTGGTCAATCTGGTCGACGATCCGACGGTCGGCGGCTACGTCGTCTCCGGCCACGACATCACCGTCCAGATGCTCACCGAGTTCGAGGTGCGCAAGGCGCTCTCCCTCCTGACGGCCACCCTGGACTCGACGGCCGACGGCATCGTCGTGGTCGACGGCAGCGGTCGGATCGTCAATTGCAACCGCCGGTTCTCCGAGATGCTGCGACTACCCAATCCGATCCCGTCCGGTCCGAACCCCGGCGCGGTCACCGCGTTCTTTCGCGACAAGTTGCTGATGCCGGAGCTGTTCCTGGCCAAGCTCGAGGAGCTCTCGGCCAACAGGGAGGCGGAGAGCTGTGATGTCCTCGAGTTCGTCGACGGTCGGGTGTACGAATGTGTATCCAGGCCCCAACGGGTGGACGGGGCGGTCGTCGGGCGGGTGTGGAGCCTGCGGGACACGACGGACCGCAAGCAGCTCGAAGAGCGCCTCTCGCACCAGGCCTTCCACGATTCCCTGACCGGCTTGGGGAACCGCGCCCTCTTCCAGGACCGCCTCCAGCATGCGATGGCCCGGACGGAGAGAACCCACCTCCAGCTGGCCGTCCTGTTTCTGGACGTGGACAACTTCAAGGTGGTCAACGACACACTCGGGCATTCGGCCGGGGACGCCCTCTTGCAGGCCACGGCCGAGGTCCTCGTCGGCTGCCTGCGCGAATCGGATACCGCGGCCCGACTCGGCGGCGACGAGTTCGGGGTCGTCCTGGAGGAGATCGGCGACAGACATGAGGTCGTCAAACTGGTCGAGCGCATCCTGATCGCGGCGCGCCGGCCATTTGCGGTCGGAGGTCAGGTGGTCTCCACCACCGTGAGCATCGGGATCACATTCCACCGGCCGGGCGTCTCAAGCGATCAGCTCCTGCGCAATGCCGATCGGGCCATGTATGCGGCCAAGGAACGCGGTCGGAACCGGTTCGCCGAGTTCGAAGACGGGATGAGCACCGTGTCGGTGGCGACGCTCTGACACCGATGCGACGGTCTGGTCCTCCGACCCCCGTCCATGCCCACCGGCCCCGGCCAACAGGCCCGGGCCCGGGGGCTCCGGCCCCCTTTGCGAGCCTCGCCAGTGCCGGGTTCGGCCCCGTTTGCGACTCGCAGTTGCGACCCGTAGTTGCTACCGATACTCTTCGGGGAAGGCGGGAACCAACAGCACCCCGACTGCAGGGACCCGGCGGTCCCTGTGGTCGGAGTGGCTGACCGGTTCGAAAGAGGGCCCCGCTATCGGGTCCCGGCGGCGAGCTCCCGATAGTGCCGCCGCCAGATGAGGCGGTAGACCCGGCTCCATCGGGGAATCGACCGGAGGCCGGGTATGAAGGGCAGGAAGACCAGCACCAGGGTCAGGATCATCATGATGGCCCAGACCTGCAGGTCCCCACTGGACGAACCGTTCATGGGGGGCACCTGGTACCAGAGGGTGTAGAGCCACAGCCAGGCCTGGCCGGGGAAGTTGCCCGTCTCGTTCATCATGCCCCACTGGTCCCCGGACAGGTGCTGGTTCTGCGCCAGGTTGGCCAGGTAGTTCCCGTCGGCGATGAACAGGAGGGGCTTCGTGTAGTCGGTCCCGTAGAACTGGTGCGAACTGAGCAGGGCCCCATCCAGGGCGCCGCTCCTGGCCATCGAGGTCAGCCCGTCGATGATGGTTCCGACCGGCCCGTAGTCACCGGGTGGCACGGCGATCGAACCGCCCTTGAACGATGCGTTGGCCACCGCCTTCTCGTAGACGGCGGTCCAGGCCTGCTGCTGTGCCGGGGTGGCTGCGGTGTACCGGGCAACCGCAGCTCGCACGCCGGGTTCGTTGGGCAGGGTCTGCAGGGGGCCGATGACGAAGTCCTTGGCCGTGTCGATCGGGTGGTGGACCCCGAGCCACTGCTCGGGGGAGAACGGCCCGATGGACTGGGACGCTCCGGACGTGTTGTTGTACGGCGGGCCGTAGGTGGCCGTGGGACTGGTCCCGTCGAGCTCGGTGATGGCGGTCTGGGCGAAGTCGACCGGATTCGCCGTCGACCACGACTGCACGGTCACCGGCTTCTCGTCGGGGGACGAGAACACGACGGCCAGTGCCACCACGAGGATCACCACCACCACGAAGGCGATGACGACCTCCTTGACCAGATCGTAGGGCTCGTACCTGCCGTCCCACTCCCGCACGTCGCGGTCGGGTTTGAATCGGCGCCTGGCCCGGTGGACGGGGGCGACGTCCGTCATGGTTGCGTCACGGCCGGGGCGTCGTCGGCGACAGCCTCAGGCTTGTCGTCGCCGGCCACGCCGCCCGGCGGATCGAACGGCGGAACCACGCCGCGGAGGCGGACCAGCAGGACGTGGCCGGCGACGAGCACCACGACCACGAGGGGGAGCAGGACGATATGCCACATGATCATCTGGCCGAAGTTCGTCACGTTGAAGATGGCCCCGGCACCGGTCGAGTTGATCCCGTCCTTGGCCTGGGTGCTGATCCACTGCGAGTCGAAGTTCTGTTGCGAGAGGTAGCCGGTGAAGGCGGCTCCGACCGAGACCACGAAGGACACCACACCGGTGATCCAGGTGGCCCGGCGGCGGCCGCGCCATGCGGCCATGAAGAACTTCCCCCACAGATGGACGACCATGGCGAAGAAGAACACCTCGACACTCCACAGGTGCATCGAGTTGACGAACAGCCCAACCGTCGAGACGTGCCACCAGGTCGGGCCGAAGATGGCCAACACGCAACCGGTGAGGATGACCACCGACAGGGCGCAGAGGGTGAGGACACCGAAGACGTAGATCCACGACGCCACATAGGCCGGCTGCCGGTCGGGCAGGAGCCGCCCCGGTGGCAGGGCCTCGGTGGCGGCGTGGCGGAGCTTGGCCGTCCACTGGTCGGCGTCCTCGGGCAGATCGGCGCTCTTGGCCACCGACGCCTGCTCGGGGCGGGTGACCTCGGTGTCGACGGTCACCGGTCACCGCCCTGGTGCCGCCTGAAGGGGATGAGGATGGCGGCCACGAAGACGATGACCATCAAGGCGATGAGCACCAGGTTGGCCACCGATATCTGGATGAATCCCCAGTGGACGTAGTGACCGGGATGGCTGAGATCGACGAGACTGCCGAAGACCCGGCTCAATACTGCGGGCAGCATCTGCATGTGGGCGAAACCTCCTGGCTGGAAGGTTATTGAGCCCCTCTTGGTCACACTAGGGCCGAAAGTCCTGTTGACCGGGGATCCCCGGATGATCCGGCGACGGGCGGGGCCGGGCCCTACCGGACCTTCCCCCGCACCTGCCAGACTCAGTGGGTGGGGAAGCTCGACCGTCCGGCTCAGCGAACCGGGGCCTCCGCAGCAGCGCCCGGGTCGGGGGAAGGCTGGACGCGTCCGTTCGATCCTCGGTGGTGCATCATCGCGGACACCGACGAGGACATGGAGCCGGTGACAGCCAGCCTTCTCTGCCTCGCCGACGGCACCATCGGGACAAGAGGCGTCCTCGAAGAGCAGGACGCACCCGACCTCTCCCCGGTGACGGCGGCAGACCTGTACGAACCGGACGGCCGGTCCGGCGAGCACCTGATGGCACTGTCGTCGTGGTGCGCGTTGCCCCTCGTCGGGGGTACGCCCATGGGGCGGAGGGTGCTGGACTTGCGGGACGGGATGTTGACCCGGGAAGTCGCCGTGGGCCATTCCACCCTGCTCACGCGACGCTTCGCCTGCATCGCCCGGCCGGGCACCGCGGTACTCGTGGCCGATGTCGATCCGCGGCTGCTGAGGGAGCATGAACCGGCCCGCGATCCGGTCACATCGATGTCCCACAGCCAGCGGCATTCGACCTTCGGTGGGGGTGCGACCGTGACCGGCTCCACCACGTGGTCGGGAGCTCCTCCGGGTCACGGGGTGCGGCAGCACCTGGAGCGAATCGTGGTCCACCTGGTCTCCGCCACACGGACGCCGACCCGATCGAAAGCGGTGCAGCTGCTGACCGAGGCGACCGCGGCCGGTGCCTTCCGCCTGCTGGCCGAACAGCGGACCGCCTGGGACCGGCGGTGGTCACAGGCCGACGTCGAGGTCGTCGGAGATCCCCGGTCGACCATGGCGGTCCGATTCGCCATCTTCCACCTGCTGTCGACGGTCCGGCCGCGGGGTGAGGCGGCCGTGGGCGCCCGCGGGCTCACCGGCCCCGCCTACGCCGGTCACGTGTTCTGGGACACCGAAGCGTTCGTCATGCCCCTGATCGCAGGGGTGGACAGCAGATCGGCCCGGGCGGTACTCGAATACCGGATCCGCCGCCTTCCCCCGGCCCGCAGGCGGGCCGCACTCGACGGCCGGAGCGGTGCCCGATTCCCGTGGGAGTCCGCCCACAGCGGGGCCGACGTGACACCCACCTCCGGTATCGACCACAAGGGCCGGACCGTCACCATCCGCACCGGTGATCTCGAGGAGCATGTGACCGCCGACGTGGCCTGGGCCGCCTGGCGGTACGCGGCGTGGATCGGTGACTGGTCGTTCCTGACCGGTCCGGGTCGGCCGCTGGTGGTGGACACCGCCCGGTACTGGGCCAGCCGCATCCGCTGGGACGCCGACCATCGGGCCCACATCGACTCGGTGACCGGTCCCGACGAGTACCACGAATGCGTGAACGACAACGCGTTCACCAATCTGATGGCTCGCTGGAATCTTCGTCGTGCCGCCGAGCTGGTCGAGCGGGGAAAGCCCGGGGAGGTCCGGGACGGAGAGGCGGAGGAATCCGACGTCTGGCGAACGGCGGCGGACGCGCTGGTCGACAACTTCGACCCGGTCACCCACCTGTACGAGCAGTTCGACGGCTTCGACCGGCTTCAGCCGCTGATGGCGAAGGACCTCGGCGTCCCTCCGTTCTCCGCCGACCTCGTCATCGGAGCGGAGCGACTGGCGGGCACCCAGATCATCAAGCAGGCCGACGTGCTCATGGCCCATCTGCTCATTCCGGAAGGGACGGCTCCCGGGTCGTTGGAGCCCAACCTCGACCACTACCTGCCCCGCACCTCTCACGGGAGCTCGCTCTCCCCCGCCGCCCACGCCGTCCTCCTGGCCCGGGCCGGCCGCCCCGGCGAGGCGCTCGACCACCTCCGGCTGGCTGCGTCGGTCGATCTGGACGACGTCACCCAGACGACGGGTGCCGGTCTGCATGTGGCCAACCTCGGGGGCATCTGGCAGGCCATGGTGTACGGCTTCGCCGGACTGTCGGTGATCAGCCCCGACGATCGGACCCTGTCCCTGGATCCGGTGCTGCCGGAGGCCTGGGAGGAGTTACGGATCCGGGTCCGCTGGCATCGCCGCCGGCTCCGTCTCGTGTGCCGGAACGACGCCGTGCACGTCGGCACCGACCGGCCGCTGAGGGTGACGGTACGCGGCACGACGGTCCGGGTCGAGCCGCCCGGGAGGTGGGTGGCATGACGGAGGCGCCCACCGCCCGCGGCTTGCACGTGTTCGGGGCCCCCGACGCGGCGTCCGGACCCTGGCGGGAAGTCGTCTCCCGCGCGCTCTCGTTGGCCGGTCTCACCTCGGTGGTCGATGAGCGTGCCGGCAGACCTGGCGCCCCGGTGGCGGATCAGGACATCGTTATGTCCGCGGCCACGACGGGCGATCCCATCCTGGTCCTCCCGCACCGGCACTCCCCCACCGAGCCCCTCGGAGCACATCCATGCCTCCTGGTGCCGATCGAGGCCACCCGGGCGGAGCGCCGCGTGCTGCGCCCCTGGATCGAGCGCGCCGAGCGGCTCGGATTCGAGGTCGAGCCCCGGGCACCACGCGGAGGCGTGGTGGGCGCAGGCACGCCGTCGGTATCGGATGGGCACGGCGACCCTGTCGATCGAGACCGGCGATCCCGCCGACAGCATCCTGGCCGCGGCGAGCCGGTTCGACCTGATCATGCTCTTCTGGCAGGGCGATGTCACCGCCGGGCACGCCGCCACCCTCCGCAAGGTGATCAGCGGTGCCGACAGGCCGCTGCTCCTCGTGCGCAATCCCCCGGCCACGGCCACCGGTACCGGTCGGACAACAGGACAGGTCGACATCTACGCGTACCAAGCCTGGCTGTTCGACCTCGACGGCGTCTTGACCAAGACGGCGGACGTCCACGCCGCGGCCTGGAAGCAGGCCTTCGACCAGTTCCTGGCCGAGGAGGGGGCCCGAACGGGCGCGGTCTTCGAGCCGTTCGACTCCGCCGGCGACTACCGGCGCTACGTGGACGGTGAGCCCCGCGATGACGGCGTGCGCGACTTTCTGGCCGCCCGGGGTATCACGCTTCCCGAAGGCGTGGAAGGCGATCCTCCCTCGGCCCGGACCGTGAAGGGCCTCGGCAACCGCAAGAACGACCTGGTGCTGGCCGTCCTCGACAGCCAGGGGGTGGCGGCCTACGACGGAGCCGTCGCCCTGGTGAAGAAGCTGCGCAGTCACGGTACGCCCATGGCCGTCGTATCGGCCAGTGAGAACACCCAGGCGGTGCTCGAAGCCGCGGGGATCGCCGATCTGTTCGATGCCAGGGTCGACGGCCACGTGGTCAAGGAACGCCACCTGGCCGGCAAGCCGGCTCCCGACAGTTATCTCGAGGGGGCAAGCATGCTGCACGTCGACCCACACAGGACCGTCGTCGTCGAGGACGCCCTGGCCGGGGTGGAAGCGGGCCGGGCCGGGCAGTTCGGCCTCGTGGTCGGCGTCGACCACCACGACGACGCCGACCACCACGACTACGCCGACGAGCTCCGGTCCCACGGCGCCGACGTGGTCGTGAGCGACCTCGGCACGTTGCTGGACCGTGCGGTCCCACCCGGGTGACCGGTGGGTGGGACCTTCGGCCCTGGTCGGCCTGGCGGCGCAGCTCGATGATGGGGGTACGTGAAGGTATCGAGGAGGTAGCAATGCAAGCGAGCGTGGGAGACCGGATCGTGATCCACGGACACCGGGCCGGTGAGCCGGACCGCGATGGAGAGATCATGGGCGTCGAAGGAGCGGACGGACAGCCCCCTTATCTCGTTCGATGGGGCGACACCGGTCACACCAGCACGTTCTTCCCCGGCCCCGACGCCTCCATCCAACACTTCGAGCACACCGGACCATGAGATGAGCGGCGTGGACCGGTCGCCGGCCTCAGGAGTTGGGACCATGGTGACCGGTCCCTTCCGGGAGGGTCGACGGGGGCGCCAGGAGCCCGACGTGCCGTTCGTCGACCGTGAGCAGGCCGGCCGGGAAGTGGGCGAACGGCTGGCCGGCGTCCCGTGCCGCCATCCTGTGGTGCTCGCCCTCCCCCGGGGAGGAGTTCCCGTCGGCTACCAGGTGGCGTTGGCCATCGGCGCCCCTCTCGACGTGATCGTCGTACGCAAGCTCGGGGTGCCGTTCCAATCGGAACTGGCCATGGGCGCCATCGGTGAGGACGGGGTGCAGGTCATGGATGAGGCGGTGGTAGCCGCGGCCCGGGTCAGCCCGGCCGACATCTATGCCGTGGAAGCCAGGGAGCGGGCCGAGCTGGTTCGTCGCGTCCGCCGCTACCGTTCGGTGTGCGGGAGGGTCCCGTTGGCGGGGCGAACGGCCATCGTGGTGGACGATGGGATGGCCACGGGTTCGACCGCTCGGGCCGCATGTCTTGTGGCACGGGCCCACGGCGCGTCGCAGGTGATCATGGCCACGCCGGTGGCCTCGCCCCAGGCCGTGGCCATGCTGGGCCAGGTCGCCGACCACGTCGTCGCCCTCGAACAGCCTGACCCGTTCTTCGCCGTCGGCCGTTGGTACCGCCACTTCGGTCAGGTCTCGGACGACGACGTGCTGGCCGTGCTGGCCTCCACAGGCACCCGCAGCCATCAGGGACCGTCCACCACTGAGGACTAACGGCCCTACCCGCGGACCGGCCGGAAGCTCACCCTGGTTACAACAGCCAGCAAGAGGAGATCGGCCATGAAAGCACTCGTCTACGAAGGTCCCGGGCTCAAAACCTGGAAGCAGGTGGCCGACCCGGTCATCCGGGACGACTCGGATGCCATCGTGCAGGTGGATACGACCACGATCTGCGGATCCGACCTCCACATCCTGAAAGGTGACGTGCCCGAGACCACGCCGGGGACGATCCTCGGTCACGAGGCGGTGGGCACGGTGCTGGCCGTCGGGGCCGGAGTCAAGACGCTGGTCCCCGGCGACCGGGTGCTGGTCTCGTGCATCTCCTCCTGCGGACGGTGCCGGTTCTGCCGTGAGGGTCGCTACGGCCAGTGCCTCGGAGGTGGCGGGTGGATCCTCGGGCACCTAATCGACGGAACCCAGGCCGAGATGGTGCGGGTGCCGTTCGCCGACACCTCGACCTACCGGGTCCCACCCGGTGCCAGTGACGAACAGGTGCTCATGCTGTCCGACATCCTCCCGACCGCCTACGAAGTGGGCGTCCTCAACGGCGCCGTTCGGCCCGGCGACGTCGTGGCCGTCGTCGGCGCCGGCCCGGTGGGGTTGTCGGCCATCCTGGGAGCCAAGTTGTTCTCCCCCGGCCACGTGGTGGCCATCGACCTGGCCGACTCGCGGCTCGAGGCGGCCAAGGGATTCGGCGCCGACGTCGTGGTCAACAACGGGCGCGAGGATGCGGTCGCCGTTGTGCGGTCCATGACCGACGACCTGGGTGCCGACGTGGCCATCGAGGCGGTCGGCGTCCCCGACACGTTCGAGCTCTGCACCGAGCTGGTCCGGCCGGGCGGTCATGTGGCCAACATCGGCGTCCATGGCCGGGCGGCGACGCTCCATCTCGAATCGCTCTGGATCCGCGACGTGACCATCACCACCGGGCTGGTGGACACCTACTCGACGCCCACGCTGCTGCGGCTCCTGACCTCCGGGCACATCGACGCGGCTCCCTTTGCCAGCCACCATTTCGAATTGGGCCAGATGCTCGATGCCTATGACACCTTCGCCCGGGCTGCGGAGACAGGCGCGCTCAAGGTGGTGATCAGCCGGTGACCACCCGATGGGAATGCCCGGGGCGGAGCGCACCGGCACCACCCTCGAAGCGGAACCGTTGCCGAGCCCGTCGGTCGGGCTGCATCCCCAGGTAGGAAGGGAGCCCGGTGCGAATCGTGGGCCTTCGGCCGCTGGCCGACCGGATGGCCGCCGCCTTCGAGGGGGCCACCCCACGAGTGGTCGTGTCGGGGAACTTTGCCACTCCGTGGGAGCTTGTCGGGCTGCTCGGCTCGTCGATGTCGCCTTGTCGCGCCTTCGTCCTCAACCCCCAGTCGGGCTGGCCCTGCCGTGACGGCTTCATCACCGAGACCCCTTTTGTCGGTCCCGGAGCTCGCCATGACCCGCGGCTCGACTACATCCCGATGCGCCTCTCGTTGGTGCCTCGGCTCTTCGACTCGCTCCGGCCCCCTGACGCGGTGCTCGTGCACACCTCCACCCCGCGCCACGGAAAGGTCTCCCTCGGCATCGAAGTCAACATCCTGCCCGCGGCCATCGAACGGGTGCGACGGAGGGGCGGCCTGGTCATCGCACAATTGAATCCCCGGATGCCCTACACCCGCGGCGATGCCGAGATCGACATCGACCAGATCGACCTGGCTCTCGAGGTCGACGCCCCTCTCCCCTCCCCCGTCTGCACCCCACCCGGGGACGACGTTGCCACCCTCGGCGAGCAGGTGGCCCGCTACGCCACCGACGGGGGCACCATCCAGCTCGGCATCGGCCAGGTGCCGGACGCGGCCGCCACCCATCTCCGGGCCAAGCGCGGACTCGGCATCTGGTCGGAGATGGTCAGTGACGGTGTCATGGAGCTCGCACGATGCGGGACGCTCGACCCGGCCCGGCCGGTGTGCGCGTCGTTTCTCTATGGTTCCCCCGACTTCTACCGGTGGGCTGACGACAACCCCCGCCTGGTCATGCGTCGGACCGAATTCGTCAACGACCCGGCTCGGATCGCAGCCTGTCCGGCCATGCTGTCGATCAACACCGCGCTTCAGGTCGATCTCTTCGCGCAGGCGAACGCCAGCCACATCAACGGCGTCACCTACTCCGGACTCGGAGGGCAACCGGATTTCGTCGAAGGAGCACTGCACTCCGAGGGTGGGCATGCGGTCATCGCCCTCCGGTCGTGGCACGAAAAGAGCTCCTCGTCGACCATCGTGCCGGTCATCCAATCGCCGGTCACCACGTTCCAGCACTCCGTTGTCATCACCGAGCACGGCAGCGCCGAGATCTTCGGCCGGAGCCAGCCCGCCCAGGCCCGACTGCTGATCGAACGGGCCGCGGATCCACGGGCCCGGAGCGCCCTCCGGGACGCGGCCGGCGACCTCGGACTGGTCCGTCCCACCGTCGATGCGTGAACGGTGACGGGTACCGAGCCAAGTTGGCCTCCGACCGCCGGGCGCCCCTTTCCCTCAGCCGACGCCGGATGTGGGCTCGAGCCACTCGGGACACTCCCGCACTGCCGCGTCCAGCGCCGCCTGCGGGCTGGCGCCGGTCGTGTCGATGACGACCGCCGTCACCCACGGATCCATCCTGGCCCCCATCGCCGCCCGCACCGCGGGCGTCGCCTCCGAGATGTCGACGTCCTCCGCCAATCGGCGGTTGATCCGACGATCAGCTTCCTCCGGGGTGGTCTCACAGCACAACTCCACCAGTTGGCACGCGGCGCGTTCGGCCACTGTCCGCGCCCGGTGACGCCAGGCGGCGTCGACCCACGAGGCATCGAGGACCACCGATCCGCCTGCCCCGAGGCACTCCTCGGCCTGCCGGAGGAGCTCGTGGTAGACGACTTCGGTGGCCCGGGGACGGTAGCGATCCGCCGCCTGCTCGGTCCACTGCTCGGTGGCGACGCCGGGCTCCCTTCTGATCTCGTCGGATCGGAGCACGGTCCATCCCCGAGCGGCACCGAGACCCGCGGCCAAGGTGGACTTGCCCGATCCGGGAAGCCCGCCGACGAGAACGAGCCTCTCCCGCGCCCTCCGGAGGTGGCCCAGCGCCAGAGCGTGGAAGGCGGCCGCCTCCGCCCGCACACCTTCGACCCCCTGGGATGTGCGTAGGCAGCAGACCTTGGCCCGGACATAGGCCCGGGACGCGCAGTAGTAATGGACGAGCGACTCCGGCATCGGATCACCGGACGCTTCCCGATACCGACTGAGGAAGAAGCGCGCCGCGTCCCCACGGCCCAATCGTTCAAGGTCCATGGCCAGGAAGGCCACGTCGGCGATGACATCGTCGTAGCGGAGGCGGTCGTCGAACTCGACGCAGTCGAGGATGCGGACCCCGTCGTCGAGACAGAAGATGTCCTCGGCCTGCAGATCACCGTGCCCGTCGCAGACCCGTCCCGTCGCCGCCCTCTCGCTCAACAACGTCCCGTGGCCCTCGATCCATCGGTGCGACAGGGACCGGATCTCCGACTCGACGGCGCGGTCGAGCAGCGTTCCCACAAAGCGCCGGGTCTCATCGAAGTTGGCCTCCCACCCGTCGACAAGGGCCTCCGGGGACGCCTCGGCCGAGATGACCGGAGAACGGAGGGCCCGGGCATGGAAGCGGGCCAGCACTCCGGCCACCTGCCGAAGTTGCTCGTCGAGGTCGTCTCCCCGTCGGGCCTGTGCGGCCAACTTCCGACCTTCGGGCAGGTGCCGCATGACCACCATGTGGTCGACCGGTTCTGAGTTCAGCTGGATGTCCGCCACACCCAGGTAGACGTCCGGTGCCAACCGTCCATTGAGCTCGACCTCGCGCCGGCAGTCGAGGAGACGGGCCTCGCGGGTGCGGAAGTCCAAAAAGCCGAATTGAACCTGCTTTCGCAGCTTGTAGACGCGGTCGCCGACGAAGAAGAGCAGGGAGATGTGCGTCTCCACCAGGCGAGCCGGCGCCGGAGGGCCCGCCGGGTCAGCCGTCATCCGGAGGCGGCAGACCGCGAGTCCGGCTGTGTGCGCAGAGGAGTGGCGGGCATCGGGGGCTCGGCCCCACTACGCAGGATGCAGGATGCGGCCCGGCGCCATCTGAGCGGTCACCGGCCGATCGGAAGGCACCCGGATTCGCACCGGCGACGGGTGGGTGACCGCCGGACGCAGCCGCTGCAGGGTTCCGCCGCAGGTTCGGACCGCGAGCTGGAGGTCGGCCAGCACCTCGACTCCACCCGCGTCAGGGACACGCAGATCGGAGATGTCCAGCTCGAACTGGCGGCTGCCGTCTGCGATGAGCTCCGACACGACGGCAACGACATTGGAGCCGGTGCGCCCGTCGAGCGTGCCTTCGAGGTGGATGGTGATGGGGACGTGCCCGAGGTCGATCGACATGGCCAGCGAGGCCTCGTCGCTCAGGACCGAGGGGGTATGCCATCTCAGCGCCTGTCCGACCCGGCCATCCTCCATGACCCCAGCCTGATGGCCGAGCACCGTGACCACCAGGGGAGAAAGTCCCAAGTGATGGCGGTCACCTCCTCGGGATCCTGGTCAGGGGGCCCATCCCCTGGGTCGCGGCCCAGAGAGGACTTTCGGCCCTGTTGGCGCTGGATGAGGCGTCGTACGGTGCCTTCGAGGGCACGGGAGGCGACAATGGCGACGAGTGAGTGCACTGGGGCGGACCGGCTTTCGGGGGCCGACCGGGCATCCCGGTCGGCCGAGACCGCCGATTTGGCCATCGGAGGCTTGATCCACCAGCTCTCCGAGGTGATTTCCGCCGTTGGGAGCTATCGCGCCGACGCCGAGGACGGCATCGGTTGGGTCTCCCTCGACCGGGCCCTGTGCAGCCTGCACAGCGCGGTGGTGGCCCTGGAGGAATTCGGCGCCGATCGCGCCCAGGCACCGGCGTGCATCGCCGTGGCCGGCTCCGATCGATCCGGGGCCTGACCACCGCCTCTGGCCGCAGCCACACGCGGGTGGCCGGGGCCGCCAGGTGGGCCTTGCCCGGTTGTCAGGTCATCCTGTGGCGGCACCGACGGGGTCGGAGTTGCGGGCCAGCATGGCCGGGGTGGAGGTGACGATGATCACGAACAACAAGAACCCCACCACATGGATGACCGTGCACCAGATGCACAGCGCTTTGAGGATGAACAGTTCTTCGATGAACAGGTAGATGATCATCCCGACACCGAGGACGGAGAGAACGAGTCGGATCCAGTGGATGCGATTGTCGGTCGAGTTCCAAGCCGGCGGGAGGCAGAGGATGGTCATGGGCACGAAGTACAAGAGGCCGAGCACAGGTACGGGAATGCCCAGGAAGTGTGACGTGTTGGAGGTCAGGATCTTGTTGCAGGGACCGAGGTCGGGACAGACGAGAGCGATGTGGGTGTCGAAGTGGCTGATGGTGAGATAGACGGACCCGGCCAGGCCGACGATGCTCAAGAGGAGGCATGCGATCGCCTGCCACCGTAGACTCTCCGTTCCTCCGGCCATCGATACCTCGTGGTCCTGGGGGGCCGGCCGACGGGCTCGGCCCTTTGAATTCGAGCTCGAACGACCTCGATTGATTCTGGAGCCGTCTCCCAGAGCCTGCCGAAGCCGACTGAGAGTATCACGGTGAACTCACCGGACGCGAGCTCGTCCAATCCGAAGCCCGGCGCCAGATCCGGTACATACGCAGGCGCCCATAGTCCTTGGCCGCGGGCAGGTGCCCGATGTAGTCGCATCCGATGTCGGCGTCGCCCGAAACCGCCAGCGCGGCGGCGAATGCCTCCGTCACGTAGACGGCTCCGGTCGGGGTGACCGGCTCGATCCGGGCCGTACGGTTCACGTGTGAGCCCATGAACGAGGGCCTCCGGAGCACGGGGTCCTCCATCGGGAACACCGGCCCGACGTGTCCGGACAGACGAAAGGCGAGGTGCGACGGGAGGCCCGCGCCATCGAGATCGAGGGAGGCCATGGCGTCCTGCAGGTCGAGGGCACACCGCGCCGCGTCCGGCGCGCCGGAGAGCACGGCGAAGAGCGCATCCCCCCAGGTATTGGTGTAGTCGACCTGGCCGGCATATCCGGAGAGCACCTCGGCGAACGCACCCAGGACCACGTCCGCAAAGGCCGGCAGCTGATCATCTTTCAGTTTCGAGAAGCCGCGGATGTCGCCGATGAGCATGGCCCGGATCACCCGTCGTGGTCGACGCACCGCGGCCACCGGTTCGGGCTTCTCTGCGCCCGTGGCCGCCGGGACCCACGCCCGGCCGGCGCCCGGCAGGCCATCGGCACAGTCCGGGGAGACGACCACGACGTCGTGGCCGGTCGAATGCCACGATGCGACGTCGGCCGCCGTGCCGGCTGTTCCCGTCGCCACGGCGCCGTCCCACAGCGCCAGCTGGTGCACCTCTGCGTCGAGATACCGGGCCCGCAAGAGGGCGAGCCCCATGGCCAGCTCGGCACAGTACCGGTAGAGCACATCGTCGTCGAGAGAGGCGTCCTCGGTGGCATAGCTCACCGAGGCGGCGGCATCCAGGCACCGGTGGAAACGCCTCACCCAACCCGCCCCGGCCCCGGCGACGGACGTGCCGATGAACTCGTCGAGTGCGAAGGGGAGGATGACGTGGAGCTCACAGCCACGGGCCAGGAGGGCTTCGGCCCAGAGGGTGTCACCTCCATTGGCCAACGAGCCGTAGGCAAAGGCCACCGGACGGTCGTCGACCGCCCGGCCGATCCGCTCGGTGACCTCCGCTTCGCAGTTGCTGCTGAATCGACCCCGAGCTCCGGGGGCCGCCATCAGATGCCCGCAGTAGTGGGCCACTGCAGGCCCAGCCAGGGGCGACAGGACCTGCGGATCGATCCCCGTCTCGTGGCAGATGAGCCGCAACTGGCGTCGGGTCGTGGACAGCGCCCCGTAGTCGCTGTCCTGGAGACCTCTGGCCCGCTCCAGTGCGGTCCGGACGCCACCCATGTCCCCAAGGAGCAGCTGGGCCTCCGCTTCGGTGGCGGCCGCGAAGTAACCGGTGTCACCCGAGGTGGCGACCAGGCCGAGCGACTCCCGGGCCAGTCGTCGAGCTCCGGCGGGGTCCCCGGCCACCAGCGTCAAGGTGGCGGCGTTGATGGCCGGAAAGTAGCCCTGCGATCGCGCCCGGATGTCCAGATAGGCCGCGGCGGCGCGTGCGGCCAGCCGCCGCCGTTCCTGGCCCGACGCAGCCAGGGCGAAGTCCTTTTGGATCCGGGCGTCGAGCGCGCCCACGTCCTCGGATTCGACCGCCGTCAAGCCGAGCTCTTCGAACTCCCGGGCCGCTTGTGCTGTCGACCCGCTGCGGGCCAGGGCCAACACGGCCCGGTACCCCAGCTCCACGTGACCAGGATTCTGCTCCAGCCCCTGCCCGGCCAGATCGAAGGCGGAGAGCGGTTCACCTCGCCGCTCTGCATCCCGGACCGCCGCCAGCCATTCCCCGGCCGTCCGGGACCGATCCGGTGGCGGCACGCCTTCCGATTGGGCCATTGGGAGATCGTAGATGTCCCCGACACCGTTCCGGCCCGGTCTGCATGCCAGAATGACTCCGGACAGGATGGATGGCGGAGGGGATCGGTGGATGGAATACGACGGGTTCATCTCCTACAGCCACGCGGCGGATGGAATGCTGGCACCGGCACTGCAACGCGGCCTCCAGCGTCTGGCCAAGCCCTGGAACAGTCGCCGCGCCCTGCGGGTCTTCCGGGACGAGACCGGGCTGTCGACCAACCCGCACCTGTGGTCCTCGATCGAGGACGCCCTCGACGAGAGCGGGTGGTTCGTGCTCCTGGCCTCGCCCGAGGCGGCCGGATCGGAGTGGGTGAACAAGGAGATCTCGCACTGGTTGGCCACCAAGTCGATCGACCACATCCTGCCCGTGGTCACCGACGGGTCCTGGGAGTGGGACCCGGTCCTGGCCGACTTCACCGCCGGGTCCACGGCTGTGCCCGAAGCCCTCCGGGAGGCGCTGCTCGACGAACCCCGACACCTCGACCTGCGCTGGGCCCGGGACGAAGCAGATCTGGATCTGCACAACAGCCGCTTCCGCTCCGCGGTGGCCGATCTCGCCGCCCCCATGCACGGGGTGGCCAAGGACGAGCTCGAAGGCGAGGACGTCCGCCAGCACCGGCGCACCCGGAGGCTCGCCCGCGCCGGTGTCAGCGCCCTGGTCCTCCTCGTCGTGCTGGCCGTCGGGCTCGGGGTGCTGGCCCTGGTGTCGCGGAACCAGGCCGTCGTCACCGGGACCACCGCCCGGGCCCAGGCCCTGGCCTCCGAGAGCCAGAACGAGCTGTCCACCGACCCCGAGGTGTCGGTGCTGCTGGCCCGCCAAGCCGTGGCGGTGTCGCCCATTCCCCAGGCGGTGACGGCACTGCGCCAGGCCATGGACGCATCCCCGGTCCGGTTGGCCCTGCCCACCGAATCCGGAAAGCAGTGTGGCCTGAGTGGTCCCACCCTGGCCTACAACCCGACCGGGGACCGGATCGCCGAGAGCGTGTGCACCGGTGATGTGGTCGTGCTCGACGCGGCCACCGGACACGTCATCTACCGGCACCACCTGGCCGACCAGGCCGGCTCGGTGGCCTATGACCCCACCGGTCGGTACCTGGCTGTCGGCACCAACCAGGGCATCGACCTCCTCGATCCGTCCGACGGCGCGGTGGAGTCCCGCCTTCTGGGCCACGGCGAGGCGAACGCCCTGGCTTTCAGTCCCGATGGACGGCAGCTCGGAGCCACCACCGACAATGGGGTCACGCTGTGGAACCTGACTTCGGGAACGGCTCGTGACCTGACCAAGCTGCACGACGGCCAGCGGACGTTGGCCTTCACCTCCGACGGGCAGTACCTGGTGGTGGGCACCGGGGCGACGTTCTCGGGCCTCTACGACACGGCCAGTGGTCAGGTCGTGCGGGCCCTGCTGCCCCCGGGACAGAGCGTGACCGCCGAACAGGTCAGTCCGGTGGCCATCGAAGGAACCACCCTCGTGGTGGCCGAGAACGTCAACGGTCCGGGCGACGTCACCGCCGATATCGACCTCTGGAACACCCAGGACTGGCGCATGGAGCGCATCCTCGGCCAGGTGACCGGCACCACGGTCACCAGCGTGGCCATCAGCCCGAACGGAGAGCGCATCGCGCTGGGAGACGCCGACGGCACCGGAAGCGTCTGGTCGGTGTCCCCCGGCGAGGAGCTGCAGGGACTGAGCGGCCAGACGGCCGAGCTCGGTAGCATCGCCTTCAGCCCGACGGGTGCCGACGTGGCCGCCACCTCCAACGACGGGACGGCCCGGATCTACCGGTCGGACGGACCGTGGCTGGACACGGTGTACGCACCGGTGTGCGGCTGTGGGACCGAGATCGGCTGGCGGCAGGACCGGTTGAGTGCGTTCGCCCGGTTGGGGAACGACGCCTTTCTGCGGACGTGGACGGAACCGTCGGGCCTCCAGTCGCCTGACCCACCGCTGGTGAGCACCAACCAGAAGTCGTTCGGCGCCGCCATCAGCCCGGACGCCCGTCGGGTGGCCCTGTGGAACGACGGCGCCACGACCTCCACCGTGCGGGTGGTGGACCCCACGACCCTGCGGGTGATCTTCACCCTGCCGGCCACGACGGTGACCAACGTGGCCTTCTCCGACGACGGTCGCCTGCTGGTGGTGACCGACGGAAAGGGTGATCTGTTCATCACCACATTGTCCGACGGTCGCACGGTTGTCAGCCACCGCTGGTCGGTGCCCTGCGGCGTGGACGCAACCGCCGACGGGGGCACTCCCGTGATCAGCCCCGACGACCGCCTGGTGGCGGTGTACTCGTTCTGCGGTCAGGTCATCGTGGGCAAGACGTCTTCGGCCCAGCCCGATGAGCGGTACACGGAATCCGGCCAGCTGTCCGACGCCGCGTTCAACCCGGCCGGCACCCGGCTGGCCCTCGGATCGTGGGACAGCACGGTCACGGTGTTGAACCTGGCATCCGACACACCGCTGTTCGAACTGGTCGGACACAGCCGCGGCGTCAACGGTGTGGCCTACAGTCCGAACGGTCGCTACATCGCCACCACCAGCGTCGACGACACCTTGCGGGTGTGGGACGCGTCCACCGGCCAGGTCTTGCAGATCGACCACGACCAGAGCGGGGTCAGCAATCCGGCATTCAGCCCTGACAGCCGCATGGTGGCCGAGTCCAACGACGACAATCAGATCCGGGTGTGGACCGTCTGTGCCTACTGCCAGGATCCCTCGGCCCTCCTGCGGGCATCCGATTCGTCGGTCGTCTCGCCCCTGACCCCCCTCGAACGGGCCGAGGCCGCGTCCCAGGGCGGGTGAACGGGCCGTCACGGGCTCTCCGGGTCAACGCGCCGTCACAACCGGTGCGTGGATGCCAGGGGAAATCCTCGGCCCCGGGTATGGTGTCGGCCAGGTGACCGGGACCAGGGGCATGCGGCACGGAGCCGGAACGGAGATGACGTGATGGCAGACGAATGGGGTCCCCTCGGGGGTCTGGCCGGTGAGTGGGAAGGCGAGGGCGGCCTGGACACGGCGTTCTCACACAAGGAGGGCAAGGTGCTCGGCACCCCGTACCTCGAGAAGTGCACGTTGAAGCCGTTCGGCCCGGTCGACAACGGAGACCAGCATCTGCACGGCCTCGACTACCGGTCCGCCATGTGGCGGGGCGACGAGGAGAACCCCTTCCACACCGAGGTCGGCTACTGGCTGTGGGACGCGGCCACCGGCGAGGTCGTGCGGGGATTCGTCGTACCCCGCGGCATCACGGTGCTGGCCGGCGGGACCGCCGGAGCCGACGCCACCGCCTTCACCCTGCAGGCCGTCCAAGGTGGAGCCCAGTACTGCATCGGCGAGAACACGTACCTGGCCGAGAAGGCCAGCACCTTGAGTTACGAGGTGACCGTCACCGTCGGCGACGGCACCTGGTCCTACGACGAGACCACGGTGCTGCAGATGGTCGAATTCGACAGGCCGTTCGCCCACACGGACCACAACACCCTTCACCGGGTGGCCTGACCGCTCAGGGCCGCTCGAGCCGCACGGCCCGCCCGGGCGGCGTGGATCCGCTCCCGTCAGGCCGGGAGCGAGAGGTAGCTGTGCACGGAGCGCACGGCACTGGATCCCTCCCCCACCGCGGAGGCAACCCGCTTCATGGAGTTGGACCGGACGTCCCCCACTGCGAACACCCCGGGGGCGGACGACTCGAAGGGAAGAGGTCTCCGACGCTCGAACACCGGATCGAGCAGTGCCTCTTGATCCAGTGACCGGTCGGTGAGGACGAACCCCTTCGGATCGAGGACGATCGACTCGTCCAACCACGACGTGGCCGGGACCGCACCGATGAAGCAGAACACGGCGGCACAGTCCATGACCCGCCGTTCTCCGGTCGGTCCGTGTTCCACGGTCACCTCCTCCAGATGCCCGCCGCCCTCGAGGGCCCGGACCTCTGTCTCCGGTACCACCCGGATGCGCGGATCTGCGTCGATCCGGTCGATCAGGTAGCTGGACATGCTGTCGGACAGGTCTGAACGCCGGATGACGATCGACACGTTGCAGCCCGACTGGCTGAGGAAGATGGCGGCCTGCCCGGCTGAGTTGCCCCCACCCACGACGACCACGTCACAGCCGGCACACGACCTGGACTCGAGGTCGGTGGCGGCGTAGAAGACCCCGTTGCCCTCGAACAGCTCGAGGTTGGTGATGTCGAGTCGCTGGTAGCGGGCCCCGGTGGCCACGATGACGGACCGGCAGGGGATCTCGCTCTCGTCGGTCAGGGTGATCACGTGGAACCCGTCCTCGACACGGAGCCCGGTGACCTCGCACGGGCTCACCAGCCATGCTCCCAGCCGTTGCGCCTGGATGGCCGTGCGGGCGGCCAGTTCCTCGCCCGAGATCCCGTTCGGGAAGCCTGCGTAGTTCTCGATGCGCGAGCTCGAACCGGCCTGCCCCCCCGGCCCCACGGCATCGAGGGACACGGTGTCCAGACCCTCCGAGGCGCCGTAGACCGACGCCGCCAGACCGGCCGGACCCACCCCCACCACAACCAGGTCGAAGGTGCGGCCCGGGATGGGGCGGTAGGTCAGTCCGAGCAGGGTGGCGAACTCACCGGGCGTCGGGTGGCGGAGGACGGCGGTCGGGGTGACGACGACCGGTGTGTCGACGGGCCGGAGGCCCTTGCTGGCCAGGAGGACTTCGACATCGTCGGCCTCCTCCAGATCGATCCACGAGTGGGCCAGGTGATTCCGGGATGCAAAGGTCCGCAGGGCCAGAGCCTCGGACGAGTACCGCGAGCCGATGATCGTCACCGCGTCGGCAGCCGGGCTGCTGCGCAGGGCCTCCCGCCTGGCGATGAGTGCCTTGAAGATGACATCGGAGATCGACGGCTTGGTGGCCATCATCCGGCGGAAGGCGTCGTGCGGGACGACCAGGGCCCGACCGGCCTGCACGACCCGTGCCGTCAGGTAGGCGCGTTGGCCCGTCAGCAGGCCCAGCTCGCCGATGAACTGCCCGGCCGTGTAGGTGACGATGACGTCCCGGGCGTCGTCATCGGTGGTGATCTGGACCTCCCCGCTCAGGACCACGAACCAGTCCCACACCTCGGCGCCGGCCCGGAAGAGCACCTCCCCCGAGGCAACCTGCCGCTCCTCCCCGAACTCGGCCAACTGGTCGAGGACGGCCCGGTCGAGGACGGGGAACCGGACGTTGTCCGGGTCGGCCTCGATCATGGGCTGTCGCCCCCGTGTCTCTTCGACGGGCACGACCTCATCATTTCAGATCGGGACCGGCGAAGGAACCGGCCCGGAAACAGTCGGGCCGGTGGTTCGCCGGACCACCGGTGGCGCCCCATCCGGGCCGACCCGACCCGGGTCCCCCTTGGTAGGGTGCGACCATGGCGTCCGGGTGGCCACCGCTCTCCTACCGGGAATGGCAGGAGACATGTGACACGCTGCACGCCCATACCCAGGTCCTCGGCAAACTCGCCGCCGCGCTGGCGCCGCCCGAGCCCGAGCTTCAGCACGCCGCCCTGCGCCTCACGGCCAGGGGCTGGGAGACGGCACCGCTCCCGGCGCCCGATGCCTCGGGAGCCCTGGTGGTGACGCTCGATCTCCGCAGGCACGAGGCGGTCGTCGAGCACAGTGACGGGCGCACCGGTCGCGTGGCGCTGACTCCCGACCGCTCCGTCGGGGAGGTCACCCGGGACGTGATGGGGGCGGTGCGCTCCCTCGGCGGCCCGGTCGAGATCGACCCCACCCCACAGGAGGTGGAGTGGAGTGTGCCCCTGGACGAGGACGAAGAGCATGCCCGTTACGACCAGGACCGGGTGGCCACCTACTTCGACGCGGCCACCCGGGCCGCGCTCGTGCTGGCGGCATTTCGTGCCCCGTACCGGGGGCGCTCGACGCCGGTCAATGCGTGGTGGGGATCGTTCGACCTGGCTACCAACCTCTTCTCGGGTCAGCCGGCCGACCCGCCGTCGAAGGACTTCATCATGCGCAACGCCATGGACGCGCAGGAGGTCGCCGTCGGGTGGTGGCCCGGTGACGGTCGCTACGGGCGGGCGGCCTTTTACGCCTACGCCCACCCGGCCCCGGAGGGGTTTGCCAGCGGGGTCCTGGCCCCCGCCGCGGCACACTGGGACGCGACGCTGGGGGAGTTCATCCTAGACTGGGACGACGTCTGCTCCAGCCCGGATCCGCACGCGGTGGCGCTCGATTTCGCCCGGTCTGCGTTCCGTCACGCGTGCCTGGTGTGCGCCTGGGACTCAGGTCTCGCCGCCAGCGCCGAAGGGGTGCCGCCGCCGCTGGCCTGAGCCTGCGGACCCGAACACGGCCGGCCGGAGCCGGGCCCGTCCGTCGGTACGGGGTCAGGCCCGGTGGTCCCGCCCTCCGGGCCCGGCGTGGCGTCGCCATCGCTGGAAGCGGATGTCGGGTGTCCCGGCGACCGGTGGGGACGGGTCGTCGCTGACCAGCTCAAAGTTCGACTCGAAGGGCGGGAAGAATTTGGTGCAGCCGAAGTCCCCCTGGACCCGGGTCAGCCAGAGCTCCCCGACGGCCGGAAGGGTCTCCGCATAGACCTTGGCCCCACCGATGATCCAGAGCTCGGCATCGACGCGTTGGGCGAGGAACGGGCCCAGGTCGGCGACGGGCACGAACCCACCGCGAAGCGTCGAGCCGCGCCTCGTGGCCACGAAGTTGGTGCCACCGGGAAGGGGCTGCTCGAACTCCACATACGTGGCGTACCCCATCAGGACATCGGACGATGCCACCGTGGCCCGGAAGTGCTCGACGTCCGCGGGCACCTTCCACGGGATCCCGTCGTCGGTGCTCAGGCCCAATCGGTCATCGACGGCCCCGATGGCACGGATCATGCCCTGATTCTAGAAGTGACGCCGGTGGGCGGTGCACCAGCTCGTCCGCCTCGGGCCACGACGGTTCGAGGAGTCCCTCGCGCTCCCCCGACCAGCCATCGACGGCTCCGCTCCGGCCGAACGGGTGGACACCAGCGCCTCGCTCCTCGCGGTTGCCGAGCACCCGTCCGTGCCGTCGAGGGAGCTGAGCTCGGTGAGGGCACGCAGCAGACGCGCCTGGGTCAGGGCCAGGACGGTTCCGATGCCCGTACCGTCCCGCTGGTACCGGTCGTGTTGGAACTGCGCCTCTTCCCGCCATTCCTCGATTCGTTCAGGTGTCAGGTAGCCCATCCCAGTCCTCCGTGCTCGTCCCGAGCGGCCCGATGTCTGAGCCGGTGCACGTCGATGCGGTCCATCACTTCGGACCCTAGGTCATGGCACGGTGGACAACCTGGGACCAACCGTAATTCCAGCTGTGAAATCCTGCCGCCCTCAGCCGAGGCGGATCCCGGCAAGTTGGGTCCCCTGGGCCACCAGGCGACCGGTGTGATCCCACACCGAGCAGGCTTCATCGACCCGCTGGGCGTCGATGAGCTGGGCGCGCTGGAGGACACGCACCGGCCCGGCCACGGGCAGGGCGCGGACGTACACGGTCAGCTCCAGGGTGGGAACCCAGCCCGACCACTCGATCTCGAAGGTCGCCGGCGGATAGGCATCGACGGCGAACAGCAGGGAGATGGGGTCGAACGCCTCGCCGTCCGGGAGCGCCAACCAACCCCGCAGCTCCCCCGTCCCACTGGGCCGGCCGGCCGTGAACCCCAACGAGGCAGGTTCGAGTCGGACGTCGATCCGGTCCAGGATGGCCACCCGGTTCCCGTCCGGGGTGGCGGGGTCCAGACGGGCACACTCCTCGAACGGGACCCGGCCGGCAGCCGGCACCCCCTTGTCCCAGTACGGCACGGCGCCCTCGGTGAGCCGGCTGGTGGTCACCAGTGCCTCCACGCAGGACCGGCCGTCCTGGCTCATCCGGGCCCGGACCTGGCTGGCCGTGCGCCCCGCCCGCAGCAGTTCGGCCATGATGTCGACCGGGCCCGGTTCGGGCGGATGAAGATAGTGGGCGCTGGCCGCGATGACATGAGGGTGGGCGCTGACGGATACTGACGCCCGGCCCAGCATGGCCAGCAGCGTGCCACCGTTCGGCTTGCCCACGATGGTCCATTCCGGGTCTGCCTCGGCCGCGAATCGTCCCGGCTCCAAGGCCACCAAGGCGGTGGCGGCGGCGAATCCTTGCCCTCCCACGCCGGCACACCCTAGTGGGTTGCGTCATAGAACGCAATCCCCTAGAGTCAGTTGCGTGACAGAATCCACCGGTCCCGTGCCGGTCCCGCCCACCGACGGACCCGAGGCCGCGCCCCGCAGCGTGCTGGTCATCGTCTGTGCCGGCGTGGTGTTGGCCAGCCTCGACCTGTTCATCGTCAACGTGGCCCTGCCACAGACATCCCTGCTCGTCTTCTTCGGGAAGCTGGCCGACCGCTACCGACGGGATCGCGGTTTCCTCCTCGGGGTGGCCGTGTTCACCGCGGCCTCGGCGGCCTGTGCCGCCTCGACCAGCGTCGGAATGCTGATCGGTTTCCGGATGGTCCAGGCCGCGGGGGCGGCGCTGCTCACGCCCACGTCCCTGGCCCTGGTCCTGGCCTCCCACGCCCCTGAACACCGCCAGGGGGCGGTGCGGGCCTGGACCGCCACCGGTGGGCTGGCCGCCGCGCTCGGTCCGGTGGTGGGTGGGTTGCTGGTGGCGGCCAGCTGGCGCTGGGTCTTCCTCGTCAATGTGCCGGTCGGGATGGCCGCCCTCGTCGCCGGATGGCGGCGACTCCCCCACATCGCCGGCCACGAGTCGGAACGGCCCGACTCCATCGGGGTGGTGCTGTCGACGGCGGGGATCGGCCTCCTGACCTTCGCTGTGGTGGAGGGGAGCAGGTGGGGTTGGGGCTCGACCGCAATCATCGGGTCGCTGGCCGGAGCCGTGGTCCTGATCGGGCTCTTCGTCGTCCACTGCCTCACCAGCGTCAACCCGCTCATCAGGCCGTCGCTCTTCCGGTCGAGGGCGTTCACGGGTTCGTCGATCGTCGCCCTCTTCTTCTCGGCCGCCTTCGGGGCCATGCTCTTGTCCATCGTCCTCTGGGAGCAAGAGGTGTGGGGGTGGAGCGCGCTGCGGGCCGGGCTGGCCATCGCCCCGGGGCCCCTCATGGTCCCGCTCATGTCCTTCGTCGTGGCCGGCCGGCTCATCGCCCGGTACGGACCCGCGGTGGTCATCGCCCTCGGCAGTGCGGTCTTCGCCGCGGGTGTGTCGTGGTGGGCCATCGCCATGGGGCTCCAGCCGGACTACATCTCGGACGTGCTCGGAGGCATGATCCTCACCGGTATCGGCGTGGGCCTCACCCTCCCCACCATGATGGCGACGGCTTCGTCCTCCCTCCCGCCGGCATCATTCGCAACCGGTTCCGCCGTCGTCAACATGATCCGCCAGACCGGACTGGCCCTCGGAGTCGCCGCGCTCGTAGCCGTGCTCGGCACTGCCACCGCTCATGGCCTGCCCGAGCTCGATGCCTTCCGGCGCGCCTGGTGGGCGATCGCCGGCATCTCATGCCTGGGCATCGTCCCGGCTCTCGTCTTCCTCCACAGCCCGGGTGATCGAGCGCACGGGCGGGGTCGGACGGCGGCCGTCGGGGCGGTGCTGCTCAGCCCTCGGTCAGCTCCGCCGGCGCCGGTGGGCCGGAGCCACCCGGACCGACTTCGGCCTTGAGCGCAGCGAGCTCCTTGTCCACCTCGGCGGCGGAACCGGCTTCGTCGAGCTCCCTTTGGATGTCATCGGTGGAGCCCCCGACGTCCTCGAGCACTCCTGACTGGAGCAGCTCGTCCATGGCGCCCGCGTGGGCCTGCATCGTGGCGATCTTGTCCTGGGCCCGCTGGAGGGCGGCGCCGGAGTCCCCGAAGGTCTTGGAGATGCCGGCCGTGCTCTCGTCCACCGAGCTCACAGCCTTGGCCGCGGTGTACTGAGCCTTCATCACCTCTTTCTGGGTCCGGAACTCGTTCACCCGCTTCTGGAGGGCGGAGAGCGTTTGCTCGAGCTTCTCCTCCTGCTCGGTGAGCTGCTGGTGCTGGGGCTCCATGCCGTCGATCTGGGCCTGGGCGGCGGCCTTGCGGGAGAGGGCTTCTTTGGCCAGATCCTCTTTGCCCTGGGAGAGCGCGGCCCGGGCCTGGTCCTGGAGGTGGTCCACCGTGTGCTGGAGCTGCTGTTCCTGCAGCTCGATCTGCTTGCGGGACGCGGCCAGGTCCACCAGCGCCCGGCGGACCTGGGTGATCTGTTCGAGCATCTGCTCGTAGGAGAGATCGAGCATCTCGTCGGGCTTCTCCGCCGCATCGAGCGCCTTGTTGGCCTTGGCCTGCACGATGTCGTGGGCCCGCTGGAAGAGGGACATGTCGATTCGCTCCTTGTGTCGATGACGGCCGGGATCTGGTCGATCCCCCGCCGCTCTCAGCTCCGGCCGGTTGCCGCGGTGGGCCTCGATCTCATAACGCAGGCTACTGCCTGGTCCCATCCCCACAGTCGTCGATCCGCCCCCGGCATAACCACCCCGGCATAACCACCGCCCGTTCCAGGTTGCAAGATTGAGAGAGGGTGGAAGGAGCTGTCCATGCCGAGAGCAGTGAAGTTCGAGAAGTACGGGGATGTCGACGTCCTGGAGGTGGTCGACGTCCCCCGCCCCGTACCCGGTCCGGGCCAGGTGCTGGTCCGGGTCAGAGCGGCCGGCATCAACATCGGGGAGGCCAAGATCCGCCAGGGCCTGCTCGAGGAGCGGTGGCCGGCGACGTTCCCCTCCGGACAGGGCAGCGACCTCGCCGGGGTCGTCGAGGAAGTCGGGCCGGGCGTGACCGAGCCGGCCGTCGGCCATGAGGTCCTCGGCCACACCGACGGCCGAGCCAGCCAGGCCGACTACGTCGTGGTCGAGGCGGTCGACGTCGTCCCCAAACCGCCGGCCGTCCCCTGGGAGGTGGCCGGCTCGCTCTTCGTCGCCGGCACCACCGCCTACGCCACGGTTCGGGCCGTGTCGGTGGGCGAGGGCGACACCCTGGTGGTCGCCGGCGCGGCCGGAGGGGTGGGCTCCATCGCCGTGCAGTTGGCCTCGATGCACGGAGCCAGTGTGATCGGTCTGGCCGGTGCGGCCAACCACCAGTGGTTGAGGGACCACGGCGTCGTGCCGGTGTCCTACGGCGACGGGACGATCGAGCGGATCGGCGAGGTTGCCGACCGGGTCGACGCGTTCATCGACGCGTTCGGGAACGGCTACGTGGAGATGGCCCTCGAGCTCGGAGTGGAACCGTCCCGCATCGACACCATCGTCAACTTCGCCGCCGTCGAGCGCTACGGGATCAAAGCAGAGGGCAGCGCCACGGCCGCCGACCCGAAGGTCCTCTCCGAGTTGGCCGGGCTCGTGGCCGCGGACCGGCTCGAGGTCCCGATCGCCAGCACCTACCCGCTGGGCGAGGTCCGGGAGGCTTACCGGCAGCTGGAGAGCGGCCACGGGCGGGGGAAGATCGTCCTTCTGACCTGATCCGCCGGCCAAGGGACCTTTGGCCCTAGGACCTGGTGTTGTCCCGGGCGAGACTTTGCCGATGGGTGGTCGAGGATTGCTCCGGCGAACGGTCCTTCTCATTCCCGCTCTGGCCTTGGCCGCGTGCGCGGCACCGAGTTCCGCTCCTTCGCACCATCCCGGTACGGTCGCACGGACCGGCCAGGCCGAGGTGGACATCTTCGGCGACTCACTCGCCTATCAGGCGGCGCCGTACTTCAACGCGCTGGTCGAGGCCAGTGGTCAGGCCAAGGTCGACGATTTCGTCTTCGGGGGCACTGCCACCTGCGATTGGCTCCCCGACATGCGCCGGGTGGCCCGTACCCACCCTCCCCGGGTCGTGGTGATGGAGTTCGCGGGAAACACCTTCACCGCCTGCATGCGGAGCTGCATACCCGAATCGAGCTCGACCATCAGCCGCTACTGCTCGGCCATGTCGCAGGCCATCCGGATCTTTCTGGCCGTGGGAACACACATCTACCTGGAAGGCACCCCCATCGACTACCGCCAGTGGACAGTGCACGACCCCCATTGGGACGACCTGAACCGCGCCTTCGCGCAGCTGGCCGAGGTGTATCCGGGCCGGGTCACCTACGTGGATGCCGGGCGGGCGGTCGAGGGTGGCGATCAGGCGTTCGTGTGGATGCTCCCCTGCCTGGCATTCGAACCGTGCACCGGCCCCACGGTGGCGGGGGTGAGGAACGACGTCGTACGGTCTCCCGACGGGGTGCATTTCTGCCCCGACCAGAGCGGCAACCCGGTCGGCCAGGTCGTCCCCTGCGATGTCTACAGCTCCGGTGCCTTCCGGTTCGCGTCGGCCATGGCCGGGCCGGTCATCGGCTACCTGCACCTCACCCGCCCGGCCCGCTGAACGCCGGTGACGACGGGCGGGAGCCACCGGCCCACCCTCCGACGTCGCCGTCCCCGGAATCGGTACTGTGAACCCGGTGCAGCCCCGATGAGCGAAGATTCGAACGACGGCCAAGCAGAGCCGGATGCCAGGTTCACCTACGCCAACGAACGGACGTTCCTGGCCTGGAACCGCACCGCCCTGGCTCTCATCGCCACAGGGGTGGCGGCCACGCAGCTGCTCCCCGACTTCAAGGTGGACGGAGGCCGACGCATCCTGGGTCTCCCCTTGATCGCGCTGGGTGCGCTGGTCGCCGTGACTAGCTTTCTCCACTGGCAGGGGAATCAGCGCGCCATGCGGCGAGGCGATCCGATCCCTCGCTCACGGATGCCTCTCGTACTTTCGGTGGGCGTGGCCGCCGTCGCCGTCATCGCCGTCGTGCTCGCTCTCATCGGCTCGAAATGAGGGAGGGCCACCCCTCGGACGACGATGCAGGAGAACAGCCCCGGGGGATCGACTCCGGACTGGCGGCCGAGCGAACACTGCTGGCCTGGAACCGGTCGGGGTTGGCGGTGATGGTCACCGTCGTCGTCGTGCTGCGAAGGCTGTGGCCCCTGCACGGCGACCGGGGGGTGGCGGCGCTGGGACTGATCGCCGGCGGAGCGGCCACCTGGGCCGCGGGGATGCGAATCGCCCATCGGAGAGGGATGTCGGCCGGATCGCAGCCGGCCTTGAGCCGGCGGGCGGGCCGCATGCTGACCGTCGGGACGCTTGCCCTCGCTCTGGCTGCATTCGTTGCCGGCTGGGTCTAGCGGAACGACATCGGGTCGACGGCCGATCGGGCCGCCATGACCACCCGACCGTTGTCCACCCGCACCCCTTCGGAGCGAAGGAGCCGGGCCTGTTCGCGTTCGTGGCCCGGAACGAACCGTCCGGTGCTGGTCACCACCCGCCACCACGGAAGTCCCGGTTGACCGCGGGACAAGAGGGCGCCAACGGCGCGGGCCGCCCCGGCGTGGCCCGCTTCGAGCGCCACCTCGCCGTACGTCATCACCGTTCCGCGACCGAGCTTCCCGAGCACCCGGCGCACATCGTCTTCGAACTCCTGAGGCGCCTCAGGCACGCGGGACCTGTTGCGTGATGCAGTGGACGTTCCCGCCCCCGAGAAGGATCTCCCGACCCGGGACACCTTCGATACGGCGCCCGGTGAACTCATGGCCGAGCAGCTCTCGCACCGCGTCGTCATGCCGCTCGTCCAGGAGCGGATAGACCACCACCGTGTTGGCGACGAAGAAATTCACGTACGAGCCGGCCATGCGCTCGCCGGCCAACCGGGGGCGGGCGAAATCGCTCCGATCGATGCCCGAAGCCTCCTCGACGGTGATCGACAGTGGACCCGGTGAGGGTACGAGACCGACCTCCAACTGCCGTCCACGAGCATCGCTGGCCGACTCCAAGACGGTGCGGGCTTCGTGGGAGATGGCAGCCTGCGGATCATCGTTCTCTTCGCTCCAGGTCAACAGGACCCGGCCCGGTCGGGAGAAGCACGCCAGATTGTCGATATGCCCGTCGGTCTCGTCACCCCAGACGCCGCGGGGAATCCAGATGACCTTCTCCACCCCCAGGTAGGCGCCGAGGTGGGCTTCGATGTCGGACCGGGACAGGGTGGGATTCCGGTTGGGATTCAGGAGGCACTCCTCCGTCGTGATGCAGGTTCCCTGGCCGTCGACGTGCACCGACCCTCCCTCCAGCACGAACGGCGCCCGATAGCGGGACACTTCCTCGAGCTCGCACACTTTGGAAGCCACCAGATCGTCGTTCGCCCACGGGAAGTAGAGCCCGTCGTCGATGCCACCCCAGGCGTTGAACCCCCAGTCCACCGCCCTGCGCTCTCCACGGGCCCGGTTGATGACGAACGTGGGGCCGGTGTCCCGTATCCAGGCGTCATCACTCGACATCTCGACCACCTGGACCGATGGCGAACAGGTCGATCGGGCATGCTCCCACTGGCGGGCGGAGGCGAGCACCGTGACCGGCTCACTCTGGACGATGGCATCGGCAACCGCGGCGAAGGCGGCCTGCGCCGGTTTGGCCCCCGATCTCCAGTTGTCGGTCCGCTCGGGCCAGATGAGGTAGCAGCGCTCGTGCGCCTCCCACTCCCCCGGCATGTGGAACCCGTCGACGTCCGGGGTCGAATCAAGCGTGGGAGAGGGCAACCGGACGGCCTCCTGGCTCAGCACTGCGCCGGATCCAGGATCTTACCGCCGGCGCCGAACCGATAGGCTTCCACCCGCGTTCTGGTGGGCACGTAGAAAGTCAGGTGCGCGCGACGGTCAGGTGCGCAGCCCGGTGGACCACCTCCCAATTCCGCCGCCGGGCGGACAGCCGAGTCGGGGACAGCCGATGACAGTGCGACTGGCAGTGATCCAACAGGGGTTCGGTGACAGCCGGGAGGAGAACCGCGACTCCATCGTGTCGGCGATCTCGGAGGCCATCGCGGCCGGGGCCGACGTGGTCCTGCCCCCCGAGCTGTTCGAAGGCCGGTACTTCCCTCAGTACGAACGGCAGGAGTTCTTCTCGTGGGCCACCGCTGCCGACGAGAATCCGGCCGTCATCGCCGTTCAGAAGGCCACGAAGGCCACCGGGGTGGTCGTCCCTGTTTCCTTTTTCGAAGCCGCCCCGCCCTCGTACTACAACTCCGTCGCCGTCGTCGAGGACGGGGCCGTCCTGGGCATCTACCGGAAGGCACACATACCGGACGGTCCCGGATACGAGGAAAAGTTCTACTTCAGCCCGGGGAATTCCGGATTCAGGACGTGGTCCACCAGGCACGGCAGGATCGGTGTCGGTATCTGCTGGGACCAGTGGTTCCCGGAAGCGGCCCGGATGATGGCGCTGCAGGGGGCCGATCTGCTGCTGTACCCGACGGCGATCGGCAATGAAGTGGGAAGCCAGGCCGACAACGACACCGCCGACATGTGGCGGCGTGCGATGGACGGGCACGCGGTGTGCAACCACGTACCGGTTGCCGCGGCCAACCGGATCGGACGCGAGGACGAGCTCACGTTCTACGGGTCGTCCTTCATCGTCGACCATCGAGGCAGACCTCTCGCCCAGGCGGGGCGGGCCACCGAAGAGACGATCCATGCCGAGCTCGACCTCGGCCACGCAGCAGCAGACCGAGCTGGCTGGGGTCTGTTCCGCGATCGGCGGCCTGACCTCTACGGTGGCATCAGCGCGACGTCGTCGTGACGCTCCGACCCGTCGGTTGGGTCTTCGTGCTCTTCGGCATCTTCTGGGGCGGCTGGGCCGTCGCCGCGGCCGACGTCGAGCGGGCCCTGCACCTCTCCAACGGTGGGTTCGGCCTCCTCCTCTCCCTTGCCCTCGTCGGTGCGGCCATAGCCAACGCGGTGGGTGGGACCTTGTGCCAGCGATTCGGAACCGGGAGGGTGCTCGGGACCGCGCTCCTCACCTGGTCCGCGGTCCTCACCCTCGGCGCCGTGGCCCGGGTTCCCGTACTGGTGGAGCTCCTCATCATCGTGATGGTGGCGAACGCGGGGCTCATCGATATCGCCATCAACGTGGCGGCGACGGCGGCCTTGGCCGACAGGCCGGGGCGGCTGGTCGCGTTCCACGCCCGGTTCAACGGGGGGGCCGCAGCAGGGGCAGCGATGTGCGGGGTCCTCCTCGGCGTCGGCTCCTCGTGGCGTTGGTTGTGGGTGGGGGTTGCCCTCGCCGCCGCCGGATTGGGCATCGTGTGCCACAGGGTCCCACTCCCCGCCGGCGAGCGCGGCGAACGGTTGCCGTTCGGAGGCACCTTCTCGCTCCTCCGCCGCGAACGCCTGCTCCTGTTGGCCGGGGCGTTCGCACTGGCGGCCCTGGTCGAGGGGGGCATCGAGCTCTGGGGGGTGCTGTTCCTGCGCACCTACCTGGCCTCGGGTGTCCTCATCGGAGCGGGCGGGGCCGTGCTCGGCTACTCGGTCGCCGCGTTGGCCAGGTTCACACTCGGACCCGCCGTCGGTCACCGGGGATCGGCTCGCGGGGTGATGATCGGGGCCGGCGCCGCCGCGGTGGGCGTGGCCGTCCTGGCCACGGCGGGCACCGCCGCGCTGGCCGCCGTCGGACTGGTGCTGGCTGCGGGGGGGATCTCGATGTGCTGGCCGCTCCTACTGGCCCAGGCGGGGGCCGGCCGCACCCGGGCCGGAGCGGTGGTCGGGGCCGTTTCGGCAGTCGGCTATCTCGGGCTGGTCATGGGTCCCGCCATCGTGGGCTGGGTGGCCGAAGCCGTCGGCCTGCGCGCCGCCCTCGGCGTCCTCGCCGCGGCCGCCTTGGCTGTGGCGTTGGTCCCCCTCGGATCGAGCAGCGTCACCGCCGCTGGTCCCTCGTCAGGTCCGGTGGGGTGACCCCGGCGCCACCTTGGGCCAGGCCAGTTCCCGCTCGGCCACGAGGGCCAGGTCCAACAGGAGTTGTTCGTTGTGGTGTCCGGACAGGACCTGCAATCCGACGGGCAGCCCATCGACCAGACCGCACGGGATGCTCACCGCCGGGCTGCCGTTGAGATTCGAGGGAGCGGTGAGGGCAGCGCTGTTCATGATGGCCCGGGAGAAGCCGATCTCGTGGATGAGGTCCGCCCCCGGGATTGAGGAGGGAGGCGGACCTTCTGCGACGAAGGCCACGTCGGGTGTGGCGGAGCACATGATGACGTCGGCCTCGGCGAAGAGATCGGCCATCGCCTCGTTGAGCTGCCGCCGGTAGGACTCGACGGATGCCGCCTTCTCCAGGGTGTAGCGCTCCCTGGCCGCCTCGAGCCCTCCTCTCATCTCTCTCGACAGCTCATCGATCCGCCCCGGGTAGGCGGCGCCCAGATCGGCCACGAAGCCAGGCTGGTTGGCCATGCTCCATTGGCCGCGCAGGACCGGGAGGTGCGGGTGGACCTCGACGAGCTTCAACCCTGCGCTCCGGGCCAGGTGCTCGGCCGTCGTGGCCACCTGCTCGGCCACCTCGGCGCGCACCCGGGCGATGCCGAGATCGGGAAGGATCGCCGCCCGCATTCCGGTGAGGTCATGTGTGCCCAACCCCACCTCCCACCCGCCCACCGCGGGCAGGCTCCGCGGATCGCGCTGATCGAATCCGTTGCAGCAATCGAAGTAGCGGGCTGTGTCCCGCACCGAGCGGCCCAGGCAGCCCATGACCGTCGTCATCGGCTCCAGGCCCGCCCACGGCCCTCTGGGAACGCGCCCGTAAGTGGCCTTGAGCCCGAACAGGCCGGTGAACGCGGCCGGGATGCGGATCGATCCTCCTCCATCACTGCCGGTAGCCATCGGGAGCAGGCCGCCGGCCACCGCGGCGGCCGTGCCTCCCGACGATCCACCCGGCGTCCTGTCATGGCGCCAGGGATTGCGGGTCGTCCCGTGCAGCTCGGTCGAGGTGCAGTTGATGCCGCCGAACTCGCTGGCCGTGGTCTGGGCGGCCAGGACGGCGCCGGCGTTCCGCAGGCGGGCCACGGAAGTCTGGTCGTGGTCGGAGACCCGATCTCTGAAGATCATGGAGGCGTCTGTGGCCGGCCAGCCCTCGACCCGCTCCAGCTCCTTGACACCGAAGGGCACGCCCCCGAACGGCAGCGATACGTCGGCATGCCGGGCCGCCTGGCGGGCCCGTTCGAAGTCGGTGTAGCTGAAGGCGTTGAGGGGGGAGCCGGCCATGGCGTCGATGGAGGCGTCGAGGGCCTCGAGCGGAGAGATGTCGCCGGCCCGAAAGGCCTCCACCAGGCTGCAGGCATCGTCCATCCAGGGGGTCGCCATCGCCGCCGACGGTACTCCTCCGGCTCGGGCCGTGCCGGCACGGGATCGGACCGGCGGTCGCCGCCCTCGGTACGCTGCTCCACGTGCGCACCGGGGACCTGACCACGCCGGCTTTGATCGTGCAACGAGAGCAGCTGGACGGAAATCTGGCCACCATGTCCAGATCCCTCCCCGGCCGGCGCTTGCGGCCTCACGTGAAGGCCCACAAGTGCACAGCGCTCGCCGCCCATCAGGCCGAGCTGGGTCACACCGCCTTCACCTGCTCGACGATGGCCGAGATGGAGGGCATGGCCCGGGCCGGGTTGGGCGATGATCTGCTCCTGGCCAACGAGGTCGTGGACGCCACCCGCCTCGGCGCCCTGGTCCGCGCCGGCGCACGGGTGACCGTGGCCGTCGACTCCGAGGAGACGATCGGCGCCGCGGTTGCGGCACGGGTCGGAGAGGTGTTGATCGACGTCAACGTCGGGCTGCCACGCTGCGGATGCAGACCGGAGGACGCAGGGCGCTTGGCCGATCGCGCCCGTTCGGCGGGTCTTGAGGTGCGGGGCGTCATGGGCTACGAAGGCCACATCGTCGGTCTGGCCGATCGAGCGGCGCGCACCGAGCTGTTGGAGGCGTCCATGGGACTCCTCGTGGACGCTCACCGACGGGTCGGGGGCGAGGTCGTCTCCGCCGGTGGGACCGGCACCTACGACACGAACCGCTGGGCGACGGAGATCCAGGCCGGGTCCTACGCGCTGATGGACACCGCCTATGCCAAGCTCGGGCTCCCCTTCAGCCAGGCTCTGTCGGTGCTGGCCACGGTCATCTCGGTGTCGCCCGGGTGGGCGGTCGCCGATTGCGGCCTCAAGGCGCTGGGCATGGACCACGGGGACCCGTCGATCGACCGGGCCACGGTGTGGTTCTGTTCCGACGAACACGTGACCTTCGTGCCCGAGCACCGGGTGCGGGTGGGTGACCGCATCAACGTCCTCCCGGCCCATGTGGATCCGACCGTCGCCTACCACGAGCAGCTTCATCTGGTCGACGGTGACGACGTGGTGGAGAGCTGGCCGGTGGACCTCCGGGGGTGGTAGCCGACACCTCGGGCCCCGCCTCGGGGGCTCCCACCGGCTCCGTCGTCAGGGACCCGGCTCCGTGGTCAGGATGCAGTGCCCCGGTACGGCTCCACGTCCAGCCCCGGGTACCGGAGGGCCACATCGGCCAGGGTCTGCTCGTTCCAGTAGGGGTGACCGGGCCGCGGAAAGCCGAACAGATCCCGCTCCCTGACCGTGCACTGGGGGATCAACTTGGCCCATCGCTGCGGGGACTGCTTCGGCCATGCCATCTTCCCACCCCAGGTCGTTCCCCGGGCCTGGAAGTCGGCCAGGATCGAAAATCGTGAGGACCGGCCTCCGATGAGGTTCGATCCCCGGTGCAGGATGTCGGTCCGGTAGATGAGGAGGCTCCCGGCGGGCCCGACGACCGGCACCTCGCAATCGGCCAGTGCGCCGAATTCGATGTAGAGCGGAGTGAACGGAACGACCTGGCCCCGTTCGTAGGGGACGATCCGGGTGGGACCGTCCTGCTCGGTGACATCGGAGAGGAAGATGAACGTGGTCAGTTGCTGGAACCGGCCGTCCACACGGGGGACCACCAGACTGTGGCTGCCGTAGTCCCGGTGCAGCGGCTGATCGTAGTCGGCCGCGCCGGCGTACTTGGCCCACAGCTCCACTTTGTACAGGTGCAGATCCTCGGTATCCAGATAGCGCGCCGCCGCGTCGACCAGGTCGGGATGGAAGGCCAGGCGATTGAGATCCCATGACCGGTACGGAAATTCCTCCACGCCGCCGAATTGGTCACCGGCGTACCGGGGATGGCCGGCCGGATCGGAGAAGTACTCCTCCGGCTTCGGGAAGTGCAGCCACAGAGCCTGCTGGGCCGCGCGCAGCTCGTCGTCTGTGAGAAACCCCTCGATGAGCGTGAACCCGCGGGTGCGGACCTCTTCCAGCTTGGTGTCCGGGACTCGCACCGTTGCGCATCCTAACGGGTCAGACGCCGGACCGCCGTCCCCGTTCCCGCAGCCGGCGGCGACGAAAGCACGTACGCTGACCGGGTGCGCGCCGTCCAGTTCGACATGGCAGATCCCGCGTTTCCGGCGTCGCTCGTCGACCTTCCCGAACCCGAGCTCCCCACGGCTGCGTGGGCCCGGATCGAGGTGACCACCGGCGGCATCTGCGGTAGCGACCTCCACCTCTTCGCCCACAACACGGGTCCCTCCCCCACGCTGGCCTCGATCGGTTCCTTCCCGTTCGTCCTGGGTCATGAGATCGCCGGCCGGATCATCGAAGCGGGGCCCGGGTGCCCACTTCCCGAAGGCACCCGGGTAGCCGTCGACCCCTGCATACCCTGCCTGCCCCGCGGCATCGATCCGCGGTGCGCGAATTGTTCCCGGGGATGGACGTCATCGTGCCTCAACCTCGACAGCCGGCTCGTCAGCAGCGGACGGTCTCTCGGCTTCACCACCAACCTCGGAGGCGGATGGGGCGAGCAGGTCCTGGCCCACGGGTCGATGTTGCACCCGATCCCCGACGCCGTGCCCGACCGGGCCGCCTGCCTCCACGAACCGGTGTCCATCGCCTGTCACGGTCTTCTGCGCTCGCCGCCCGAGGATGGCGATCCGGTGCTGGTGGTGGGGGCCGGGATCATCGGACTCGCCGCCGTGGCCGCCCTCAAGGCCCTCTACCCACGGTCCCCGGTGGCCGTGCTGGCCCGCCACCCCCACCAGGCCGACGCCGCCGTGGCCTGCGGTGCCGACCACGTGGTGCGGACCGACCCCGGATACGGACACTTCGAGGTGCTGGCCGAGCTGGTCGGCGCCCGGGTCATCGGTCGCAAGTCACACGTCATGTTGATGGGCGGCTTTCCCCACGTGATCGAGGCCGTCGGCTCCCCGCAGTCGGTGACCGAAGCACTGGCGGCCGTCGCCCACCGCGGGACCGTCCTCCTGCTCGGGGCGGCCGGCATCAGCGAGGTCGACCTGACCCCGGTCTGGTACAAGGAGGCTGCGCTGGTCGGTTCGATCGACCACACGGTCGATGCCGGCTCCGCCCCCGGTCCGGCCGGTGGCCCCGGCCGTCACTCCGTGGACCGCGCCCTCGATGTGCTGGCCGCCGGGCTCTTGCCCCACGAAGTCGTCGTCACCCACGAGTTCCCACTGGAGGACTTCAGGGAGGCAGTGGAAACGGCGATCGACCGCGACAATTCGCATGCCATCAAGGTCGCCTTCCGCCCCTCGGGGCGGGGGCAACAGTGACAGGAGGGACCATGAACGGCCTGCAGGGAAAGTGCATCATCGTCACGGGGGCGGCATCGGGTATCGGGCTGGCCTGCGCGGCCCGGTTGATCGGCGAGGGAGCACGGGTGGTGGGCGCCGACCTCCTCGACTATCCCGGACGCCCGACCGACGGATCGGGGAAGCCGGCCGCCGAAGACGTGTGGGACTTCCGCCCGGTCGACGTGGCCGACGAAGGATCGGTCGTCGCGCTCGTCGATGCGGCCGTCCGGTTCGGCGGCCGTGTCGACGGTGTGGTGAACGCAGCCGGGGTGGCCGGCGGGGGACCCGTCCACATGCTCCCGAAGGATGAATGGGACCGGGTTGTGGGGATCAACCTGACGGGCACGTACCTCGTGGCCAAGCACACCATCAAGAGGATGCTGACTCAACCGGTAGTCGGAGATTCGAGAGGATCCGTCGTCACCGTGGCCAGCATCGAGGGCCTCGAGGGCACGGCCGGCGGCAGCGCCTACAGCGCATCCAAAGGCGGTGTCGTCCTCCTCACCAAGAGCATGGCCATCGACTATGCCGGGCGCGGTATCCGGGTGAACGCGGTCTGCCCCGGCTTCATCGACACGCCGATGACCCAGCGCGTCTTCGACGGGCCGGGGATGGAAGAGGCCCGCTCCAGCGCCATCGGTGAGCACAAGATCCGCCGCCTGGGGCGGCCCGAGGAGATCGCCGCGGCCGCGGCGTTCCTGCTCTCGGACGACGCCTCATTCATCACCGGCCACGCCCTACCGGTCGACGGAGGGTTCACGGCCGGCCGGGATCACGGCGTGACCGAGATGCTGGGCCTTTCCGGGCCCGAGCTCTGACGGGTGATCGTGGACCGCGGGATCTGAACATGCGCCGATCGGGTCTGGCCATCGCAGCCGGGTGCTGCGCACTCGCCGTTGCCGGATGTGGAGCGAGCGCGACCCTTCCGGAGGGCACGGTGAACGGCATCGCCGGGGCCGATCCGGCCGGCGGGACCGGCTCCTTCGTGCTCACGGCCACCAACACAGGCCCGACCTACGAGCCAACGTTCACCGGAAACGGCGAGCTCGGAATTCGGGTCCCGCCGGCCGGCCAGGGGTACATGGGCGGGACGGTTCCCACCCAGGCCGAGCTGGCCGGCTTCTATGCCCAACCTCCCGGTGGGGTGCAGCAGCGGGCCAACATCCCGACCTGGTCCACGCTCGCCTTCTCGGACGGCGGAAGCACGTTCGCCCTCTCGAGCGGCCGGACCACCGATTGGCGGCAGTCGATCGATCTGCGAACCGGGGTGATCACCACATCGGCCCTGTGGACGGCCCCGGACGGACAGGCGACCCAGCTGTCGTACCAGGTCCTCACGGACCGGGCCCGGGCCCATGTGGGTCTGGTGCAGCTGACCCTCCAGCCCCGGTGGACCGGCACCGCGGCCGTCACCGACGTGATCGACGGCTCATCTGCCACCTTGAGCACCCAGGTGGGGAAGTCCTGGGTGCCCTCGGCCCACCGGGACTCGGTCACGGTGCGGGCCGTGGGCACCGGCATCGAGGCGGCCATGGCCAGCCAGGTGGCGGTGAGCAGCAACGTGCATGCGTCGACCATCGAGATCAACCAGTCGGCCGACCAGAGCGTCGGACAGGTCCTTTCGTTCGGCGTCACCGCCGGACAGCGCTACACGTTCACCAAGTACGTCGGTGTCACGACGTCCCAGGAGAGCGGCTCTCCGACTTCGGCGGCCCAATCCACAGCTGCTGCTGCCGCGGCCACGGGATTCGGGCCCCTCGTGACGGCCAACGACGCCGCCTGGACCGCACTGTGGTCCGGACGAATCGACGTACTCGGCAACCGGACGCTCGCCTCCGAAGTGAACGCCAGCGAGTTCTATCTCTGGTCGAGCACCCGCGACGGGGTGGACTGGAGCATCTCGCCGGCCGGGCTGTCGTCGAACGGGTACGACGGCCACATCTTCTGGGACGCGGAGACCTGGATGTACCCGGCACTGCTGGCGCAGCACCCCGACCTTGCCTCCGGCATCAACGAGTACCGGTACGCCCGCCTGGCCGCCGCCCATGCTCATGCCCTGTCGACCGGCTACCAGGGCAGCCGCTTCCCGTGGGAGAGCGCACTCGATGGCACCGAGCAGATTCCCCCACCTGCGTCCGCGTTCACAGAGGGCATCTACGAGCAGCACATCAGCTCGGACGTCGCCCTGGCCCAATGGCAGTACTTCGAGGCCACGGGGGACAAGAAGTGGCTGGCCCAGCGGGGCTGGCCGGTGCTCTCCGGAGTGGCGGCCTTCTGGGCGTCGCGAGCCGTGGCCGGATCCAACCACGTCTACGACATCGACGGCGTCACCGGGCCCGATGAGGACAACCCCGACGTCAACGACGAGGTGTACACGAATGCCGCCGCGGCCACCGTCTTGCGGGACGCGGTCCAGGCGGCCCGGATCGTCGGAGCCAAGGCACCGGCGGCCTGGTCGCGGATTGCATCGGGGCTCCTGATCCTGTCGGACACCGCCCTCGACGTGTCCCCCGAGTTCGCCGGCTACGACGCTCAACTGATCAAGCAGGCCGATGCCACGCTGCTCGAATACCCGCTCGGCTCTCCGATCCCGGCCAGCGTGGCGCAGGAGAACGTGGACTACTACGCACCACGGACCGACCCGACCGGTCCGTCGATGAGCGATTCGATCAACTCGATCGACACCTCCCAGTCGGGGACTGCCGGGTGCGCCAGCTATGTGTTCACCCTCCGCAGCGTGCAACCCTTCGTACGCGACGTCTTCGACCAGTTCTCGGAGACCAGGACGGGCGGAGTCCTCACGTTCATGACCGGGATCGGCGGATTCCTGCAGGAGTTCCTCTACGGCTACTCGGGATTGCGTTGGAGCACGGATGGCGTCCGGCTCTCGCCCAGTCTCACCGGCCAGTTGGGCGGGGTGGTCCTCCACGACCTCTCGTGGCAGGGTCGGCGGTTCACGGTGGCCATCGGCCAGCACACCACGACGGTGACCGTGATCAGCGGCGGTACGCTGCCCGTGCTGGTCGGGTCCGGGACCGACATGGTCGGGGTCGGGCAGACGCTCTCGATCGCCACCCGCCGTCCGGATCTTCAACGCTCCGGTGCCCGGGCCCTGTGCCAACCGGCCACCGCCACCTCGTCGCAGCCGGGTGCCCCTGCTCTGGCTGCGGTCGACGGCAGCCAGGCCACCGACTGGCGACCTCGCTCGCTCCCGGCGACGATCAGGGTGCCACTCGCTGGACCAACCGGGACCATCGACAGCGCCACCCTCGTCTGGGGTCAGCAGTGGCCTCCGACGCCCGGGCCCAACCTGCCACCTCCGGCCGGGCCCGTATCGGTGCTCCGGGCCAGCAGCTACACGGTGGCCGTGTCCAGCAATGGAAGCACGTGGACCACGGTAGCCACCGTGGCCGGCCGGACCACGGGGTCCACCGATGTCTTGCACTTCCCGGCCATTCGGGCCCGTGACATCAGCGTGACCATCACCACGTCGGCCGGGTCCCAGCCGCCGTCGCTCGACGAGCTGACCGTGGGAACGGGAACATGAGGGAGCACCGGCGGGACACCGGTCCCACACGCCATGGAGCATGACCGTGCGGATGCGGCCATGACCGGGGTGGAGGTCCCCCTGACCGGTGGTGCCCTCAACGCCATCGTGCGGGTCGGCGACACGGTGCGCCGGCCGGTCGGGCCATGGACGCCGACCATCCATGCCCTGCTGCGACATGTCCGCCGACGTGGCTTCGAGCTGGCGCCGGAACCACTGGGCGTGGACGAGGCCGGCCGGGAGATCATCTCGTACGTCCCGGGCACCACCGTGGGCTGGTCGCTCCCGTGGCCGGCGTCGATACGCCACGACGACCTGCTCGTGGAGATGGGCTCGGCCACGGCCCGCTACCACCGGGCGGTGGCCGATTTCCGACCGGCCGGAACCATACCGTGGCAGTCCGGTCCGGCGGCCCTCGGCCCTTCGCAGCTGGTTTGCCATCACGATCTCGCGCCGTACAACGTCGTCATGACCGATGGGCATCTCACGGGGATCATCGACTGGGATCTCGCCGGGCCCGGGACCGCCGCTTCCGACCTGGCCTTCGTGGCCTGGCAGTGGGTGCCGCTCCATGGGCCGTCCATCACCAGCCTGCTCGGGTGGACGGACCCGCCCGATCGGGCCCGTCGGCTGCGGCTGCTGCTCGACGCATACGGTCTGGGCGATCGCACGGGGTTCATCGCCCACGTCGTGGCCCGGGTCGGCTACAACCGCCGGATCATGGTCGAGAAGGCGGCCGCTGGAAATCGGGCCTACCAGGACCTGATCGACAACGGGCACCTGGTGGGGATGGACGAGGCGCTCAGCTTTCTGGGCGAGCACGGTCCCCGGCTGCAAGACCAACTCTGAGCGGACGGAGCCGGCGTCCGTTCACGGTGGGCCGACGGAGCCGAATGTCGGGGCACCCGGCTCGAGAGGCACTCGGGCACACCTGGCCGTGAAGCTGATGGCGTGGTACCAACCGCAGAGCATGGTCAGATCGAGGAGCTGGCCATCGTCGAACTCCTCCGACAGCTCAGCCCAGAGTCGATCGCCGGCATCGCCGTCATCGTGCAGCGCATCGACCAGGCGGATCAGCAACCGCTCGCGCCCGGTCGCCCAGCAGGGGTCCGAAGCGCTGCCGTGGGTGAGTGAACGGACCTGTTGATCGGTGAGGCCGACCCGCTGGGCAAAGAACGCCACGTGGACACCCCATTCGTACTCACACCCGGACCGGGCACACGTCCGATCGATGACGATCTCACGATCGCGCATCGACACGGACAGATTCCTGCTCAGCTCGTAATGGCCCCACCCCCCCATCGCCTCGGCCATGGGCAGGTTCCGCACGAAGGTACGGAACAGCAGGATGGGAGGAGCTCCGGGCGGCATCATCGCCTCGAGGCGATGTGCCACCTCAGACGTGTAGGGCGGCTGCACCGGTTCGATTCTGGCCACGGGGGCTCCTCCTGCGATTCGATATCCGAAACCCATGATATGTTTCGGATATCGAAATGGCAAGGCCCGGCGACAGGACGACGGACGTGGAAAAACGGCAACCTCCACCATCGGGGGGGCGGGTACGGGGATCGACCACCGGTCGCCCCCTCATGGCCGCCATGGACCTGCTCGGACGGCGCTGGGCGTTGCGAATCCTCTGGGAGCTTCGCCACGGCCCGGTCGGAGCCCGAGCCCTGCGGGCCCGATGCGACGGGATGTCCTCGAGCGTGCTCTACGAACGCCTCAGAGAGCTGGCCGACGCCGGACTCGTCACCAAGGGCGACGAGGGCTACCTGCTGACCGAGATGGGCAGTTCGCTGGGGTCGGCACTGCAGCCTCTGAGCGAGTGGGCCCTCGTTTGGTCAGCACGTCGGTGAGGTCGCCCTCGGCCCCGTGGCGGGAGGTCCGGGGCCGTGGGCCGGAGCCCGATGGCGGGGTCGATGGGCACACCATCCCCTACTATGCGCCCTGTGCGTCCCCCCGAGGATTCTGCCGACCCTGATCGGCTGGCCGCCGTCCGGGACACGGTGCTGGCCGAATCCGAGCGGCTCGGTTGCACGAACGCGGAGCTCCGAGTGGAGCGAATCCGCTCCCAGCACGTGCGCCTGCGGGACGGGCGACTCGAAGGGGCCGCCGACGACACCGAGCTGGGTATGGGCGTGAGGGTCATCGTGGACGGCGCCCTGGGCTTTTCGGCCACGGTGGCCACCGGTGCGTCCGAGGCCGCCGAGCTGGTCCGCCACGCCGTCGAGGGTGCCCGGATCATCGCCGCCGCCGGCGGCCGGCCGGTCGAGCTGGCGACAGAGCCGGGTCACGGGGTTGTGGCATGGACGGCCCCCCATGACATCGATCCGGTCTCGGTTCCCTTGGGAGAAAAAGTCGGGCTCCTGGCCGAGTGGAGCGGACGCCTGTTGGCCGCCGACGCGGTCGACCACGTCACCGCCGAGGTGCTGGCCGTCACCGAGGACAAGTACTACGCCGACCTGTCGGGGACCGAAGCCACCCAATTGCGGGTCCGTGTCCACCCCGTCGTCGAGGCGGTCGCCATCGACCCCGATGGCGGTTTCGAGACCATGCGCACCGTGGCACCGCCGACGGGCCGGGGATGGGAGTACCTGTGCGGTGAGGGATGGGACTGGGACGCCGAGCTCGAATCGATACCCGGTCTGTTGGCGGAGAAGGTCGGGTCTCCGTCGGTCGAAGCGGGCCAGTACGACCTGGTCGTCGATCCGACCAATCTGTGGCTCACCATCCACGAATCCATCGGGCATGCCACGGAGTTGGACCGGGCCCTCGGGTACGAAGCGGCCTACGCCGGAACCTCGTTCGCCACCTTCGACCAGCTCGGAACGCTGCAGTACGGCTCCGCGGTCATGAACGTGACCGGTGACCGCACGACGCCCCATGGGCTGGCCACCGTGGCCATCGATGACGAAGGTGTACCCGGTCAGTCGTTCGACCTCATCCGAGGGGGCATCCTGGCCGGCTACCAACTCGATCGGGCCATGGCCGCGGTGAGCGGCCTCGGGGCCTCCAACGGCTGTGCCTTCGCCGACTCACCGCTGCACATACCCATCCAGCGCATGGCGAATGTCTCGCTGCAGCCGGCCGAGGGACAGGGACCGACCACCGAGGACCTCATCGGTGGCGTCGAACGGGGCATCTACATCGTGGGCGACAAGAGCTGGTCGATCGACATGCAGCGCTACAACTTCCAATTCACCGGCCAGCGTTTCTTCCGGATCGAAGGTGGCCGCCTGGCCGGTCAGGTCCGAGACGTGGCCTACCAGGCCACCACCACCGAGTTCTGGGGCTCGATGGAAGCCGTCGGCGGTCGTTCGACCTACCTCCTGGGTGGCGCGTTCAATTGCGGCAAGGGTCAGCCGGGCCAAGTGGCCCCGGTCTCCCATGGGTGCCCGTCGGTTCTGGTGCGGGACGTCCGGATCCTCAACGCCCGCCAGGAGTCCGGACGGTGAGTGAGAGCGGTCTTCCGCCTGCCCAGGCGGTGGTGGAGGACACCCTGGCCGCCGCTCGTGCGGGCAGTGACCACTGTGTCGTGATCGTCGAGGAGACGAGCGAGGTCGAGGTGCGCTTGGCCAACAACACCACCACGACCAACGGAAGGCGGCGCAGCCGGCGGGTGACCGTGATCAGCATGCGCGACGTCGACGGCGGGATGGCCGCGGGGGTGGCCCGCCGCGGGGGTGACGTCGACATCCCCGAACTGGTCCGGGCCGCCGAAGCGGACGCAGCCGGATCCCCCCCGGCCGATGACGACGCCCCGCTCGTCCAACCCGCGCCCACCGGGACCGGTTCGGAGGGGTCGGCCGCCTTCGACGCCCCTCCCGGCCAGACCGATCTCACCGTCCTCTCCGGGGTGCTGTCCGAGCTGTCCGGATCCTTCGGCCGGGCCCGGGCGGCTGACTACCTCCTGGCCGGATTCGCCGAACATCGTCGCACGACCGAGTACCTGGGTACCTCGACCGGTGTGCGCCTGGCCCATTCCCAACCCCAGGGCGCACTCCAACTGGTGGCCCGAACCGGTGACGGGTCGGCTTCGACCTGGGCCGGTGTCGCCACCACTGACTTCGCAGACGCATCCGTGGACGAGGTCGAAGCCCGCCTGCGCACGCGGCTGGCCTGGTCCGCCGAGCGACTGGACCGGGCTGCCGGTCGGTACGAGGTCCTCCTCCCGTCCGAGGCCGTCGCCGATCTGATGGTGTCCATCGCCTACGAAGCAAGCGGACAGGATGCCGAAGACGGGAAGACGGTCTTCTCCCGTCCGGGAGGTGGGACCCGAGTGGGCGACGTGCTCTCACCCCTGGCGTTCAATCTCCGCAGCGATCCGGCCGAGCCCGGACTCGAGTGCGCCCCGTTCCTCACCGCCAGCTCATCGACGTCCGATACCTCGGTCTTCGACAACGGGCTCCCCCTGCACCGCACCGACTGGATCGTCGACGGTCGCCTCAACCGCCTCCGCTACCACCGGGCCGGTGCCGCCCGCTCGGGTACGAAGCCCGCGGGCTTCATCGGCAACCTGGTGCTGGAGTTGCCGGGGGCAGCCGGATCCTTGGCCGACATGGTGTCCCAAACCGAGCGCGGGCTCCTCTTGACCTGCCTCTGGTACATCCGTGAGGTGGATCCGGCCACCATGCTCCTGACCGGCCTCACCCGCGATGGGGTCTACGTCGTCGAGGACGGCGAGGTCGTCGGGGCATCGAACAACTTCCGCTTCAATGAGAGCCCCGTGGACCTGCTGGCCCGCGCCTCCGAAGTCGGTGCCACCCAGCGCGCACTGGGCCGGGAGTTCGGCGAGTACCTCAACCGCACACGCATGCCACCACTTCGGATCCCCGACTTCAACATGAGCTCGGTCAGCCAAGCCCGGTGAACCGGCGGCGCCACGGAGGTCCCCGTCCTCACCGATCGGAGGAACGCGGCGAGAACCACCGTCGGAGGTTCTTCTGATCCAGCCTGCGCCAGACCGGTCGCCACCGGCGACGCAGTCTGCGTTGTGAGCGGGCCTGCTCGGCGGCAAGACGGCCGGCGGAATAGCTTCCCGCCGGTGTGCCCTTTGCGGCCTGGTTTCGAAGCCATGCCTCGGCGCTGACGGCGTCGTGGTGCCGGCCGAGGACGTTCTGAGCCTCCTCGGCCGCGGTGGCGGTACGGCGGGCTGCCTTGCCGACGACCGGTGCCGCCGTTTCGGCCGCGTAGCGGAGCTCCTTGGCCCGGATGCGCATCCCGTGGAGCTCGGCGTCACTCGGATGGCGTCCACCCCTGCGCACGGCACGGCGCAGCGAACGCCAGCGGTACCTGACCAGCTTGGGCAGCACCCGGCCGGCCGGCGACGATGCCCGTTTCCCTCGACGGCCTCCGGCGAACGGGGGCAGCTCGGCGGCCGCGTCGAGCCGGTCGAGCAGCTCCAGGTAGCGGTCGCTGGACAGGGCATCCGAGAGATCCCGACAGTGGCCCCGTCGTTCGGCATCCGCAGCCGAGCGGAGCTCACGGCGCCCTCCGGCGTCGAACGGAGAACCGTCGCCGGCGCCGGACAGCACGACAGCCAGCACGTCGGCGTCACGAACCGTTCCGAGCCGCCGGCCCAGCCACCGGAGCTCGGCACGCACCTGCGCCACCCAGACGGGATCCAGCACCGATCCGATCAACTTCAACTCCGAGCGCAGACGCCGGGTGGCCACGCGGGCCTGGTGGATCCCCTCCACCGATGGATTGGAGGGGTCGAGGCGCAGGAGGTAGTCATTGTCGAGCAGGCGGTCCAGCGCAGCCGCGATGCTGGCCGCGGCGACGTCCGCCATCCGTGAGCCCTTGTGGATCCGAGCCCCCTGCCGCGACCGGGCCGGGAGATCCACGGCTTTGGCCAGCTTCTGCTCGCCGCCGGGACGGGCACCGGCGGCAAGCAGCCGATTCACGACCCGGCCGCCCAGCACGTCCCCGCCCGGCCCGAACTCGACCTCGATCTGGCGAAAGCACACGCCGTCCCGGTTTCCCCCGGAAACGGTGACCGTGTCGTCATCGAGCTCGCCGCCGGGCACCCCGGCCGAGCCGGCCAGGAGGAAACGACGCCTCGTCGTGACCAGCTCGACGATCTGATGGAGCGGTGAGCTGCGGGTGATCCCGAGGAACAACCCGATCGCCTCCTCGGGCAACGCTTCCCGGGGTCCGGCCCACGAAAGTTCCGTACGGTCCAGCGTCGGCCCCTCGCTCGGTGCCGGAACCTTGGCCGTCCACGTGCCGGCTCCCGGCTCCTCTCCGGCGCGATGGCGAAGTGTCATGCCACGACGCCACAGCCGGAACTCCGCCGTGTCGAAGTAGGCGGTGCGCATCGCCCGCTCCATGGGTGGCCCGGGCGTTCCGACATCCTCGGTCAGGTCGGGGAGCACGAAGTCGAGGTCGACCCCGAGCTTGACCTCGCGCTCCAGATGGCTCCGACGGGCGACGACGCGGGTCACCGGCCGGCCCCATGCCAGGGTCCGGACTCCACGGACCGACCTTCTGCTCCCATGAGACCTCCGTTCCGAATCGGGACCAACCGACGGGGTGACGATGGCCCGCCGGCCAACCACCCTCCGGCCAGGGACCTTAGGTCACTTCCACCGCTGGTCTCCCGCCCGTCGCCGGCCCGTTCCGCCCCCCATCGACGCCATCGGGCCGGCCCGTGACCTTTGGCCCTAGCCACACCGATCGTGGCGTCGCATGCTGGACCTCACCGGCAAGAGGAGGAACAGCCATGAGGGAACCGACCTACGTCTCCTTCTTCGAGGAGTTCGGCATCGGCGACGTGGCCAGCGTCGGTGGCAAGAACGCCTCGCTGGGAGAGATGTACCAGAAGCTCTCCGGTCAGGGGGTGCGGGTGCCGAACGGCTTCGCCGTCACCGCGGAGGCCTATCGGGCCATGCTGGCCGAGGCCAAGATCCTCGAGCCACTGCACGAAGCGCTGGACGGCCTCGACGCCGATGATGTGGCCGACCTCGGACGCCGTGCCAAGCGCGCCCGCGAGCTCGTCTACGGCGCCGGCCTCCCCCAGGACCTGGCCGGGCAGATCTGTGTTTCGTACCGCCGCCTGCAGGACGAGTACGGGGAGGATATCAGCCTGGCGGTGCGCTCCTCGGCCACCGCCGAGGACCTGCCCACGGCCAGCTTCGCCGGCCAGCAGGACACCTTCCTCAATGTCCGGGGTGAGGAGAGCCTGCTCGACGCCTGCCGACGGTGCTTCGCCAGCCTGTTCACCGACCGCTCCATCCACTACCGGATCGACCAGGGCTTCGACCACTACAAGGTGGCGCTCTCGATCGGGGTCATGAAGATGGTCCGTTCCGACCTGGCCTCGTCCGGCGTGATGTTCACCTTGGACACGGAGTCAGGATTCCGCGATGTCGTGTTCATCACCGGTGCCTATGGTCTCGGTGAGAACGTCGTCCAGGGTGCTGTCGACCCCGACGAGTTCTACGTGCACAAGCCGAGCCTGGCCGCCGGCCACCGGGCGGTCCTCCGGCGCCTCCTGGGTGACAAAGCCGTGAAGATGGTGCTCGTGGAGGGCCGGACGACCCACACGACCCGCAATATCCCGACGCCGAAATCGGATCGGGACCACTTCTGTCTGAGCGACACCGACGTGCTCGAGCTCGCAGATTTCGCCGTGACCATCGAGAACCATTACGGGCGGCCCATGGATATCGAGTGGGCCAAGGACGGCCTCGACGGGAAGCTCTACATCGTCCAGGCCCGGCCGGAGACGGTTGCCTCCCAACGCCGGGCCGACGCCCTGGAGACCTACGTTCTCGACGGCACCGGAGAGATCGTCACCAAGGGCCGTTCGGTGGGTGGCGGGATCGCCGCGGGCGGGGCACGGGTCATCGACAATGCCGCCCATCTCGGGCAGTTCCGCCCTGGCGAGGTGCTGATCGCGGATACGACGACGCCGGACTGGGAGCCGGTGATGAAGACGGCGGCGGCCATCGTCACCAATCGGGGCGGGCGCACGTGCCATGCGGCCATCATCGCCCGGGAGCTCGGGATCCCTGCGGTGGTCGGGGCGGGAGACGCGACGACCGCGGTCCTCGACGGCGACGTGGTCACCGTCTCGTGCGCCGGGGGGGATACCGGGCTCGTGTACCGGGGTGAGGTCGGTTTCCATGTGGACCGGGACAGCTTCGGTGAGCTGGCCCGGCCGGTCACCAAGATCATGATCAACCTGGGCAACCCCGATATCGCCTTCAAGAGCTCCTTCCTCCCCAATGACGGAGTCGGTCTGGCCAGGATGGAGTTCATCATCAGCGAGTCGATCCGGGCCCATCCTCTGGCCCTTGCCCACCCGGAACAGGTCACCGACCCGGACACCCGTCAGGAACTGGAGCGGCTGATCCGCGGCTACCCCGACGGCGAGCACTTCTTCGTCGAGCGGCTGGCCGAGGGGATCGGCACCATAGCCGCCGCCTTCTGGCCGAAGCCGGTCGTCGTCCGCATGTCGGACTTCAAGACCAACGAGTACGCCAGCCTCCTCGGTGGGGTGGACTTCGAACCGACGGAGAGCAATCCGATGATCGGCTTTCGCGGTGCCTCCCGCTATGCCCACCCGGCCTACGCCGATGGCTTTGCCATGGAATGCCAGGCCATGCTGCGGGTGCGGGAACAGATGGGGCTCACGAACGTGGTCCTCATGCTCCCCTTCGTCCGGCGCGTGGCCGAGGCCGAGCAGGTTCTCGAACGGATGGCCGAACTCGGCCTACGACGGGGAGAGAACGACCTGGAGATCTACGCCATGTGCGAGATCCCCAACAACGTCATCCTGATCGACCGCTTCGCGGAGTACTTCGACGGCTTCTCGATCGGCTCGAACGACCTCACGCAGCTCACGCTGGGCGTGGATCGGGACAGCGAGATCGTCGCCTTCGACTACGACGAGCGCGACGAGGGTGTGAAAGAGATGATCCGGCTTGCCGTCGAGGGCTGCCGGCGTAATCACATGCACTCGGGCCTCTGCGGGCAGGCGCCGTCGGACTATCCGGACATGGCCGAGTACCTGGTCGAGCTCGAGATCGACTCGATGAGCCTGAACCCCGACACGGTGGTGCAGACCACCCGGCAGGTGCTGGCGCTCGAGGAGAAGTTGGGCCGGACCCACCGGGACGATCGGTCGGGGTGACCCTGGATCAACCGGGCTGAGGGCCGAGACCCGCGCGCAGGGCGGCAAGGCCGGGCAGGTCCCCCTTCTCGATGAGCTCCAAGGTGGCTCCACCTCCGCTGGACAGGTGGCTGATCCGATCGCCCAGGTGAAACCGGCGTAGCGCGGCCACCGTCTCGCCGCCCGCGGCCACCGTGAAACCCGGGCTGGCGGCCAGGGCCTCGGCCACGGCCCGGGTCCCCCCGGCGAAGCGCGGGTCCTCGAACACGCCCATCGGCCCGTTCCAGAGGACCGTGGCCGCCTCGGCGATCGTCTGCGAATACCTCGTGGCGGTGGCGGGACCGATGTCGACCCCCCGCCAGCCCGGGAGCAGATCGGCGCCGAAGTGGCGGACCTCCCCGCTCGGGGCCCCGGCCAGGTCGGCGTCCCCGTCCGGAGCCAGAGCCACGAGATCACTCGGGAGTTCGACCTCCCCGGATGATCCGACCAGGTCCCGGGCCTTCCCGTCGAGCGCCGCCTCGAGGTGCGACCCTCCGACCTCGTGACCGAGCGCAGCGAGGAACGTGAAGCACATGGCGCCCCCGAGGAGAAGGTGGTCGACCTTGTCGGCGAGCGAGGTCAGTACCCCGAGCTTGTCCGCGACCTTGGCGCCCCCGACGACGGCGACGAAGGGTCGCTCGGGATCGACCAGGATCCGGCCCAGAGCTTCGACCTCGCGGGTGAGCAGGCGGCCGGCGGCGCTCGGCAGGAGGGCGGGCAGGCCGACGATCGACGCATGACTGCGGTGACATGCCCCGAACGCATCATTGACGAAGAGATCGAACCCCTGGGCCAGGCGGCGAGCGAATCCAGGATCGTTGGCCTCTTCCCCCGGATCGAAGCGAAGGTTCTCCAACACTTCGACACCGGGCACGATCGCCGCCAACGCGGCGCGGACGGGCACCATCGTGTAGCGGGGATCCACCTTGCCCTGGCCCGGACCAGGACCCGGCGACCACCCACCGGGCCGAGGTCCTCCAGCCGGGGGATCCCGCTCAACCCTGGCATCAGCTCTGCTCGGGCACCATGTCGATGGCCCCGCAGGGACACTCCTGGGCGCAGAGGCCGCACCCCTTGCAGAAATCGAAGTCGAACTCGTAGCCCTGTCCGGGACCGAGCTTTTTCACCGCGTTGTCAGGGCAGACGCCGAAGCAGTTGTCGCACTCGAAGCAGTTCCCACAGGACAGGCATCGGCGCGCCTCGAACAGGGCATTCTCCTCGGTCAGGCCGCCGATGACCTCGTCGAAGGTGCCCTGGCGCCGTGCCCGTTCGAGCTCGGGCTGCCGCGTCCGTGGAGCGTCGGAGTAGTACCAGGTGTTGAGCCGGTCGAACGATGCGAGCTCACCGCGGACGGGATCGTGGAGCTCACGGCCGGACACGAAGGCATCGATGCCGAGCGCGGCTCGTTTGCCGTGCCCGATGGCCACCGTCGCGGTCCGAGGGGATGGAACTGCGTCCCCCCCGGCGAACACACCACGCTCACCGGTCATCATGGTCGGCCGGATCTCGATGACCCCGTCTTCGACGCCGACGGCCGGTGCCTGATCGAGCAGCGACAAGTCGGTGTCCTGGCCCAGCGCGAGCACCAGCGAGTCGGCACCGAGGTCTTCGAACTCGCCTGTCGGCTCGGGGAAGCCGTCCCCGTTGAGACGCATCCGCTCGAGCACGATGCGGCCGTCGTCGAAGGTCTTCACCGTCGAGAGCCACCGCGTGGTCACACCTTCGACGAGCGCCTCTTCGAGCTCGTCCTCGTGGGCCGGCATCCGCTCCAGATTGCGCCGGTAGACGATGACCGAATCGGTGGCGCCGAGGCGCACGGCCGTGCGGGCTGCATCAACGGCGGTGTCCCCGCCCCCGTAGACAACGACTCTGCGGCCGAGCAGGGGTGGGTCGTCGTCGGCCACCCGGCGGAGGAGGGAGATGGCATCGATCACACGCCCCGAGTCACCGGCGGGAAGCGCGATCCGCTTTGCCAGTTGGGCCCCCACGGCCAGGAAGACGGCGTCGAACGCGCCCTGGCTCCGCTCCGCCTCGATATCGCCGACGACACGGTCGAGCTCGACCTCGACGCCCAGGGCGACGATGCGTTCGATCTCCGCATCGAGGACCTCCCGCGAGAGGCGGTACGCGGGGATCCCGTAGCGCATCATGCCCCCGAGCATCGGCGACGAGTCGACCAGGCGGACGTGGTGGCCGAGTTGCCGCAGATGGTAGGTGGCGCTGAGCCCGGCCGGGCCGGCACCGACCACGAGGACCCGCTTCCCGGTATCGGGTCCCGCGGCCGGCAGGGCCCAGGATCGCTCCACGGCCAGGTCACCGAGGAACCGCTCGACGCTGTTGATCCCGACCGCCTCGTCCAGTTCGGCCCGGTTGCACGCCGTCTCGCACGGGTGATAGCAGATCCGGCCCATGACCGCCGGAAACGGGTTGTCCTCGACCAGCTTGCGCCAGGCCGACTCATAGTCGCCGGGTTCAGCCCGGTAGAGCCATGCCTGGATGTCCTCGCCCGCCGGACAGGCGTGGTTGCACGGGGCCAACCTGTGCACATAGTCAGGCCGGTTGGTCCGCCACGAACCGGTCCGGTTGGTCTGGCTCGAGCCGACGTCGAGGGTGATGGCGAACGGGAGCTCCATCAGGCGCCCACCTCCTCCGGGCCGAAGCCCTCGGTCTCCTCACCGACCAGCCCGTAGGTGGCGATGTTGTCATCGGCGATGGCCTGGATCCGGGCGATGACATCGGTGCGCGCCTGGTCGCCGAAGAGATGGGCGTAGCGACCCTGTATCGAAAGGTACGCCTCCACCGGCATCCGGTGGCGAAGAGGGGACACCGAGGTGATCTCTCCGTATTCGGCCTCGTACACGGGAAAGATTCCGGTCTCCTGGGCCAGGCGGGCCACCTTGATGGTGTCGCTCGGGTTCGAACCCCATCCCAGTGGACAGGGAACGAGGATGTGCAGGTAGCGGGAGCCCCGGAACTCCATGGCCCGCTCGACCTTGTGCTCGAGGTCGTGGAGATCGGCCACCGTCGCCGTGGCCACGTAGGAGATGTCGTGGGCCATGGCGATCCGGGGGAGGTCCTTTCCCTGGCCGAAGCTGTTGCCCGGTTCCGGACCCACGGCTTCGGTCGTGGCCGTGCGTGCCGCCGGGGGGGTTGCGCCGGAGCGCTGCACTCCGGTGTTCATGTAGGCCTCGTTGTCGTAACAGATGAAGAGCACGTCGTCGTTGCGTTCGAACATGCCCGACAGACAACCGAAACCGATGTCCACGGTCCCACCGTCCCCCGCCTGGGCCACGACACGGACGTCGTCTCGCCCTTTGACCTTCATGGCTGCGGCCACCCCGGTGGCAACGGCCGGTGCGTTCCCGAACAGCGAATGGAGCCACGGGATGCGCCACGAGGACTCCGGGTAGGGGGTCGAGAAGACTTCGAGACATCCGGTGGCGTTCACGGCCACCAGCTGCCCGGCCGTGGCCCGCATGGCGGCGTCGACGGCGTAGCGGGCACCCAGGGCTTCGCCGCAGCCCTCGCAGGCCCGGTGCCCCGAGTCGAGCGAGTTGGTCCGATGGGGGTCGGACTGGACGGTCCGGTCATCGTCGGGGAGGAGGCGGTTGCCGACGGCGTAGCTTCCCACTTGGTAGAAGCGCACCGGTTGTGTGGTCATGATCTCCCCCTCAACCGACTCGGGGCGCGGTGCCGAGGTCGCGTAGGACGTTCTCCGCCGAGGGGCCGGACCGCCGCGCCGCGGTCATCCGGGCCCGCTCCCGCTCGACGACCCCGTGGTCGAGGTCGAGGAAGGTGAGGACATCGAGACCGTCCCCGCCGGCCGTCTCCAGTATCCCCTCCAGTGAGCGACAGGTGATCGGGCGGCCGCCGAGTCCGGCCACCACGGTGTGCAGCGAGCAGGCTGCGTCATGGGTGGCCATGGCCACATCGGTCGACAACACACCGCCGAAGCCGACGCTGAACGCCTTCTCGACCACGACGATCCGGCGGGCACCGGCCAGCGCCTGCCGGACCGCTTCCCGGGGGAAGGGCCGAAAGGAGGTGATCCCGACGACACCGACCCGATCGCCGGCATCCCGTCGGGCGTCGACGGCGTCCTTGATCGTCCCGAGCACCGAGCCCAGCGCCACGACGATCGTCTCCGCCCCCTCGGTCCGGTACGAGTGGAGGAGGCCCCCGCTGTGACGCCCGAATGCATCGGAAAAGGCCTCGCCCAGCAGGGGAATCCGCTCCAGGGCATCGAGTTGACGGAGGTGGGCGAGGTAGCGGACCTCTTCGAAGGCCTCGGGGCCGACCATGGCCCCGATCGAGACCGGATCGTCGGGATCGAGCACCTGGCGGGGCTCGAACGGAGGGAGAAAGGCGTCCACATCGGACTGGGCGGGCACGTCGATCCCTTCGAATGCATGGGTGAGGATGAATCCGTCCATGCACACCATCACCGGCAGTGAAAGCTGCTCGGCCAGGCGGAAGGCCTGGATATGGAGGTCCACGGCCTCCTGGTTGGTTTCGGCGAAGAGTTGGATCCACCCCGAGTCCCTCACCGCCATGGCGTCGCTGTGGTCGTTCCAGATGTTGATCGGGGCACCGATGGCCCGGTTGGCCAGCGTCATGACGATCGGAAGCCCGAGGCCGGCGGCGTTGTAGACGGCCTCCATCATGAACAGGAGCCCCTGGCTCGCCGTGGCCGTGTAGGCACGCGCCCCGGCGGCCGAGGCTCCGATCGAGACGGACATCGCCGCGAACTCGGATTCGACGTTGATGAACTCGCAGGGCGAGAGCCTTCCTGATTTCACCATCGCACCGATCGACTCGATGATGTGGGTCTGGGGTGAGATCGGATACGCACAGACCACCTCGGGCCTGCACGCGGCGACCGCTTCGGCCACCGCCCGGGAGCCCTCAATCTGACGCAACACGTTCCAGCCCGTTCCTTGCCGCCAC
>JBEKOI010000015.1:0-31060 GCA_049521915.1 Acidimicrobiales bacterium
CAGGTGAGAGTTTGTTCCGGCGGACCCAACAGTCCTTGAGAGGGGTCATCACGCGTGCCGTCCCTGGTCACGAAGGCGGGGACGAGGGGCACCACCGGTCGTCAAGGCCTCCTGGCTGGGAGCCGGACCCGCATCAATAGGAAGGACAGCGCAAACGCCGAAGCATGCCCGACAGGAGATCGTCTACGGGCTGACCAGGAGCGAGGGCAGTTTGAGTCCGAGCCATGGGCGTCGCCCATAGGAGATCATCTGGCCTCTGATTGCCGGACGCCACACAGGGACTCTGCCATAAGCGGTGAGGAGATACGCCACCGGTTCGGCCCACATCCGACAATCAGCGTGAGAGGCACGCCCTTCAAGTGCGGTCAGGCGCCCGTCGGCGAACTCGAGTTTGAATGCGGGTCCTCCCCGCAGCTGTAGTCCATAGGTTGCCGAGAATCCGTGTGCAGCCTCCTCGTCGACAAAGTGCGGCAGTATGGGGATGGCCGCCGAGATCGAGAGACACGCGTCCGGAGGACCGATCGTCCATGTGCCGCTGAGCGCCGTGGCAACGTCCCAACCGTGAACGAACATGTCGGCTACTTGAATCCCGACAATGGCGGCGGGGGGAAGTTGAACTCCGGCGTGCCAAGTGGCCAGCTCCCCGGTGTAGGCGGAAAAGGCTTCCCGTAGCTTCGGAGCGGCGACATCGATGGCATCAGCAATCTCTTGTGGCTCGCGTTCGGGGGTATCGGCAAGGAGTCGGGCATTCTCAACCTCGCCTTCACTCAGGCTCTCCCATCCCGAGGACACGCCGGCCAACATTTCGGGATAGAGCCTCATGAGCCCAAGGACATGGGCACCGGTTTCACCCACCGTCCACGTCAGGTGAGGAACCCCCAAGGTGCCATCAGGGGCGGTCCGCAGGAGCGTGGAGAACTGACGAGTCGCTCGCTCATGGGCATCGAGCGCACGTGGCAGAGTCAGATAGCTCATCGTTCAATCTCCCCGGTCATCATCGGGACCATGATGCAGCAAGAACCAAACCGCTGCCCGGATCCCCCATGGTCCGGCCGAGCCGGTCCCTGACCGTACCGTTGCTGCCCGGAGAGACAGTCGTAGAGTGGCGAGACGGCAACCGAGGACGGAGGCGTTCGTGCACGCAGCCATTGTCACACTGACGATTGATCCCGATCAGGCTGCGGCAGCGGCGTCGGCGCTCACAAATTCCATCCTTCCCGCCGTTCGTGCGGCCCCCGGCTTCGTGGCTGGATATTGGCTCGAACCCGATGACGGGCGAGGATTCTCGATTGTCTTCTTCGAGTCGGAGGAGCAAGCCCGTCAATCCATTCCTCCCGTGAGCAACTGGGCAGCTCCCGGTGTATCCATCGACAGCGTCAAGCTGAGACGGGTGGCGGTGAGCCTCCCCTGACTCGAGGTCTTCTGTAGAACCTGGGGTCGAGCGATAGACAAACCGCCAAGCAATGGCCGCCCTGGGGTCGGTTCGAACGTCAGGTCGAGGAGATCATTGCGCCGGGCAACGGCGAACCCGACAGCAAATGACCCTTTTGCCCTACGACCAAATATGTTTTGCCCTACAACAGGTTCTGCGATTCGGCATCCCTCTCAAGTCGGGTACCACCCTGCCGATAGAAATTCAAAGAAGGACCGCGATCCCGTATCGTGCGACTCGATTGTTCCTGGTGGATCTGAATCCGAGCGGTCGGCTCGTCCTGTACTCATCGGTGGATACCCGAACAGGAACTGAGCTATGGAACACTCCCCGGCGAGGGCGAAGCGGTTGCTCCATCGTCACCACTCCGAGACCGGTAAGCGCCTCGTGCCTCTGACGGTTTCGTTCGGCGTGTTGAGCTTGGTGCTGACCCTCGCGCTGGGGGTGATCCTCGGGATCCAGATACAACGCGAGGTGACCCGCCAGAGCCTCTCGGCGCTGGCTTCGTCCACCCAGATTGCAACGGCGATCACCGTTCACACCATCGTCTCGAGCCTGTCCGACGGCAGCAGCGGCATACCGGTCACAGACCAGCAGAGGCAAGCCCAGGCCGGCACGATCTCCTCAGCGGCGCGCGTCCTGGTCACCAATAGCGACGTCGTGGCTGGTGACGCCGTGCTGGCCGATGGCATGGTGATCGGTGGTTCGGGATCGCCACCGGTCGGCTCCATGGCTCCCCGTGGAGCGGGTTTTCGTGCCGCCCTCAAAGGGGTGACCCAGCGGCAGATGCTGACCGCGGGTGACCTCGAGATGACTCCGCTGGAGCAACGCCTGGTCGGACGCTATGGCAGCTTGCTCCTGGTGCAACAAGGCGTCCGGCTCCTCCCGGGTAGCCCGATCCTCGGAGTCGTCAACTCGTACACGCCGCTCGGGCCGACGACCGAGCTGGCGGGCGCGGATACCCGGTCGATTATCGAGTTTCTCGCGGTGGGCCTGTTCATCTTCTGGGCAGTCCTCTTCCGGCTGGTTGTGGGCGCATCGCGTGCCCTGACCCGCCAGTCGATTGCCTCTGCGCATCTCGCGACCCATGACTCCCTGACCGGACTACCGAACCGTGCCCTCTTGCGGGAGCGAACAGAACAGGCGATGTTGGCGAGTGCAAGGAGCGGGACCCACGTGGCGTTGATCTTGATGGACCTGGATCGGTTCAAAGAGATCAATGACACGCTCGGCCACCCGTACGGTGACAGTTTGCTCAAACGGATGGGTCCTCGACTTCGGGAGCATCTGCGGCATTCAGACACCATCGCAAGGATTGGCGGCGACGAGTTCGTCGTGATGCTGCCGTACCTTCAGTCCTCCCATCAGGCGCTGGCGGTGGCAGAGAAGCTCAACGCGGCGCTGGAGGAGCCGTATCTCCTCGATGGTCTCATGGTGGACGTCGGTAGCTCGTGCGGAGTGGTCACGTCTCCCGATGACGGAAATGAATTCGATGAGTTGCTTCAGCACGCGGACGTCGCCATGTATGAAGCGAAGCGCAATGGTTAAGAGGTCGTCGAATACGACCCCCTGATGGATACGAAAGATCCGGCGCGACTGAGCTTGCTTGCCGATTTGAAGATGGCGATCGAACAGCCGGAGGAGCTCCTCGTGTACTACCAACCTCAGGTCGACCTGGCGACAGATGAGATTTCGGGCGTTGAGGCGCTTGTGCCCTGGCAGCACCCGGTGCGCGGTCTGCTTGCCCCCGATCTTTTCATCCCGTTGGCCGAAGGAACGGGTGTCATTCGGCCGTTGACATGGTGGATCCTACGAGCGGCCTTGCAGCAGAACTGCCTCTGGGCGCAGGACGGCGTACACCTCAGGGTGTCGGTAAACATATCTCCCCGGTGCCTCCACGAGACGGGATTCGCTGACCATGTGGTTCAACTCCTCTCCGAGACAGGAGTGCCGACGGAACGCCTCGAACTCGAACTGACGGAGACCGTCATTATGATCGACCCGGATAGGGCACTGGCCGTCCTTTTGGACCTCGCCGGCCGCGGGATCAAGCTGTCGATCGATGGCTTCGGAACCGGGCACTCCTCATTGGCGTATCTGAAGGACCTTCCTGTCCACGAAATGAAGATCGATCGATCCTTCATCTCCGGCATGGGAACCGAGAGCAGCGATGATTCGATCGTGCGCTCCTGTCTCGAACTCGCCCACAATCTCAATCTGACCGTTGTGGCCGAAGGAGTTGAGACCCAGGAAGCGTGGCAGCACCTGCGGGACCTCGGCTGCCCGACCGTGCAGGGCTATTTCCTTTCCCGACCTTTGCCCGCCTCCGACTTCATCCGGTGGCTGCACAGCCGCAAGACGGGGGCGCGAGAAGTTGCTGCGACCGGGTCATCCCGAACGGTGCTCGGGTAGCGACGGGTGCTGCATGGACGGGCCCGGCGTCGGACCGAGGCAGTCCCGGTTCGCAGGGCCAATCTGCGGACAGGCGGGTGCCGGGTGGCAATGCTCTAGAAAACCGATAGATTTAATGGAATATACCGATCGTGCTCCCCAGCCTGCGAGGTCATCGCCGTGCCGCTCCGCTTCCATTGGTTCCTCCCCACTTCCGGCGACAGCCGCAATGTGGTCCCTGGCGCCGGCGGCCATGGCCGGGCAGCGTCACTCGACTATCTGATCCAGATCGGGAGGGCGGCGGAGCAGGTCGGATTCGACGCCGTGCTCACGCCGACCGGTACCTGGTGCGAGGACGCCTGGCTGGTGACGACGGCCGTGGCCCAGCACACGTCGCGCCTGCGCTTCCTCGTTGCCTTCCGGCCCGGCATCACCAACCCGACGCTGGCCGCCCAGCAGGCGGCCACGTTCCAGCGGCTCACCAACGGCCGGCTGCTGATCAACATCGTGACCGGTGGCGACGCCGACGAGCAGCGGCGCTTCGGCGACCTGCTGTCCCACGACGAGCGCTATGTCCGCACCGATGAATTCCTCTCCGTCCTCCGGGGGGCCTGGGGCGTCCAGCCCTACGACTTTGCCGGCCGGTACTACCAGGTCGAGGGAGCGACGGTAGTGGAGCCGCCAGATCCGATCCCGGAGATCTTCTTCGGGGGTGCTTCGACCCCGGCCCAGGACGTGGCCGCGCGGCACGTGGACGCCTACCTCTTATCGGGCGAACCGCCGGATATGGCCAAGGACCGCATCGATGTGGTGCGTGACAAGGCGGCAGCCCAGGGGCGTACCGTCCGCTTCGGCATCCGTTTGCACGTCATCACCCGGGACACCGAGCGCCAGGCATGGGACGAGGCCGACCGCCTGCTGTCGACGATGGACGACGGGTGGGTCGACGCCGTCCAGCGGCACTTCTCGAAGACCGAGTCGGTCGGTCAACGGCGGATGACGGCTCTCCATGGCGGCAGCCGGGACAACCTACTGGTGAGCCCCAACCTGTGGGCGGGCATCGGACTCATCCGTCCGGGTGCCGGCACGGCCCTGGTGGGCAGCCACGAGCAGGTGGCCGAGCGGATCTCGGAATACCACGAGATCGGCTTCGACGAGTTCATCCTTTCCGGTCACCCGCACCTCGAGGAGGCCTACGCCGTCGGAGAGGGCGTGCTTCCCCTGCTCGGTGCGGGCCGGGACGGCCTGACCGGCGAGGCGTCCGCCCGCCTCCGCGTCGTGGCCAACAGGTAGCGGAGGGTAGATCAGATGGAACGGGAGAAGATGAAGAAAGCAGAGCAGGCGAACAGGGAGCGTCGAGCCACCGACCGGGAAGTGAACCGCCGACGATGACGACCGACGAACGAGGCCGGCGACCGCTCCACCTGGCCGTGGCCCTGGATGGTGCCGGATGGCACCCGGCGGCGTGGAGACTGGCCGGACTCGCCCCTGGATCGCTGTTCACCGCCCAGCACTGGATCGGTCTCGTACGTCTCGCCGAACGCGGCCTGCTCGATCTGGTCACGCTCGAGGACTCCCTGGGCCTGCAGTCCTCCCGCTGGGATGGGCTCGACGATCGCCTCGACCAGCCGAGGGGTCGGCTCGACGCAGTCATGACGGCGGCGCGGGTGGCACCGACCACAAGCAACATCGGTCTCGTCCCCACTGCGTTCACCACCCACACCGAACCGTTCCATCTCTCGAAGGCTCTTGCCACCCTCGACTATGTCAGTGCCGGCCGGGCCGGGTGGCGGGCGCAGATCACGGCGCGTCAATCCGATGCCGCCCACTTCGGCCGTCGACAGATGTACCCGGGTCGTTCTGGTCGTCGGGACGACCCCGAGGCTCGTCGGGCCGTGAACGAACTTTTCGAGGAGGCTTCCGACTATGTGGAGGTCGTCCGCCGGCTCTGGGACTCCTGGGAGGACGATGCTGTCATCCGCGACACGGACCGGGGCCGCTTCGTCGATGGCGACAAGCTGCATTACGTCGACTTCTCCGGCCCGTTCTTCAGTGTCCGTGGTCCCTCCATCACCCCCCGCCCGCCCCAGGGCCAACCCGTGGTCATCGCACTGGCCCACGGCCCGCAGGCCTACCGCTTCGCCGCGTCGGCCGCCGATGTGGTCCTGGTGACACCGGTAGACAAGGAGGATGCGGCCCGTATCAGTGCCGAAGTCCGGGAACACGAGCGCGGCCTCGGGCGCAACCGACCCCTTTTGATCTTCGCTGACCTGTTGGTGGTGCTCGAAGCGGACGGAAGGGCAGCCGAGCATCGTTGGCAGAGCCTCGATGCGTTCGACGGCGCCGAGCATCGCTCCGACGCGCGGCGATTCAGCGGGCGCCCCGAAGACCTGGCCGACCTGATGGCCGAGTGGCAAGAGGCGGGTATCGAGGGATTCCGCCTGCGCCCGGCCGTGCTGAGCATCGATCTTCCTGCCATCGTCGAGGGGCTCGTCCCCGAGCTCCAACGCCGGCAAGCCTTCCGGCAGGCCTACGAGAGCTCGACCCTGCGTGGCCACCTCGGGTTGGCCCGGCCGGACAACCGGTACTCGTCGACCGACGCCACCCCCGCCGGGGTATCGGTTCCCGACCTGTCGTCCGATCGGGTCTCGGTGGGTGGAGGCGGGGACCGATGACCGCGGCGATGGATCGGCCCCGAGGCCGGGCCAAACAGGTGCACCTGGCGGCCCACTTCCCCGGGGTCAACAACACGACTGTGTGGAGTGATCCCCGGTCGGGCAGCCAGATCGAGTTCTCTTCCTTCGCGCACCTGGCCAACACAGCAGAAGCAGCCAAGTTCGACTTCATCTTCCTGGCCGAGGGGCTGCGTCTCCGCGAGCAGCATGGTCAGGTCTACGACCTCGACGTGGTGGGCCGTCCCGACACGTTCACCGTACTGGCCGCTCTGGCCGCCGTCACCGAGCGTCTCGGCCTGGCCGGGACCATCAACAGCACGTTCAACGAGCCCTACGAAGTGGCCCGACAGTTCGCCACCCTCGACCACCTCTCCGGTGGACGGGCGGCGTGGAACGTGGTCACGTCGTGGGACGCCTTCACCGGGGAGAACTTCCGGAGGGGCTCATTCCTGGCCGAGTCGGAGCGCTACGAAAGGGCCCGCGAATTCCTGGCCACCGCACGCGAACTCTGGGACTCGTGGGACGTCGGCGACCTCGGCGATGATGGCGCAGAGGGCGTCTTCGTACGACGGGCCGACGTCGGGGCCTTCGAGCACCACGGCCCCCAGTTCGACATCAACGGGCGGTTCAACGTGCCTCGCGGGCCGCAGGGGAATCCGGTCATCTTCCAGGCCGGTGACTCCGACGAGGGACGGGAGTTCGCCGCCTCGGCGGCGGACGCCATCTTCAGTCGGCACGGAACCCTGGAGGCCGGGCAGGCCTTCTATGCCGATCTCAAGAGCCGGCTCGCCCGCTACGGCCGGTCCTTCGACGACCTCAAGATACTTCCGGCGGCCACCTTCGCCCTCGGGGACACCACAGAGGAGGCTCAGGAAGCGGCTGCTCACATCCGACGGCAGCAGGTGAGCGGGGCCACGGCCATCGCCTTCATGGAGCGGGTGTGGAACCGCGACCTGTCGTCCTACGACCCCGACGGCCCGCTGCCCGAGATCGAGCCGGCTGTATCGGACGACGCCGTCTCCAAGGGCCGGGCCGATCGGTCGAGGACCCCGCTCGAGACGGCCAGGACATGGCGGGAGATGGCTACGGCCGGGAAATTGAGTATCCGGGAGCTGATGATCGAGGTGACCGGCCGTCAGTCGTTCATCGGCACCTCTGGCGAGGTGGCGGCCCAGATCGATCACTTCGTGCAGTCCGACGCGGCCGACGGCTTCATCCTGGTACCGCACCTGATCCCGGGTGGGCTCGACGAGCTGGCCAGGACGGTCGTTCCCATCCTGCAGGAACGCGGCGTCTACCGAAGTGAGTACGAAGGAACCACCTTGCGCCAGCACCTCGGCCTTCCGGGGGCGCTGTCCGGACCGCCTCGTTCCCGTACTCCCGTGGAAGCACAGCCATGAGCGTCCCCCTGTCGGTCCTCGACCTGGTCCCGATTGCGTCCGGATCCGACCCGTCGGAGTCGATCGGACGCTCGATCGACCTGGTTCGTCGGACCGAGGAGCTCGGGTACCGTCGCTACTGGTTCGCCGAGCACCATCTCAACCCCGGCGTGGCCGGCACCTCGCCGGTCGTCCTGATCGGACTGGCTGCCGCAGCCAGTACCCGGATTCGGGTCGGCTCCGGTGGGGTCCAGATGGGACACCGGACGCCTCTGTCGGTGGTGGAGGAATTCGGTCTGCTCGATGCCGTCTATCCGGGGCGGATCGATCTGGGCATGGGTCGTTCGGGCAGCCGGGGCTTTCTGGGGGGACGTGGCGCCCGAGGGGAGGATGGCGACCGCCGGGGCCCGCCGGCATCCAATGCGCCGGCCCTGCCCAGCGCAGTCAGGACCACACCCGAGGTCGTGGATGGTCTCGTCCTACCCCCGCGGTTCCCCGTCGAGCGGCTGCTCGGATCCCCCCGGATCGCACTTCAGGCCAACCTGTTGCAACAGCCGGGCGCCGAAACCCCCCGCTACTGCGACCAGGTGGCCGAGGTTCTCGACCTGCTCGCCGGTACCTACACCGCCGAGGGAGGTGCCTCCATCGAGGTGGTCCCGGGCGGGGGGGCCGCCGTCGAGCTCTGGGTGCTGGGGACGAGCGCCGGCGAAAGCGCGGTGGTGGCCGGCCAGCGGGGCCTGCGCTTCGCCGCCAGCTATCACGTGAGCCCGGCGACCGTCCTGGAGGCCGTCGACGGCTACCGGTCCGCCTTCCGCCCCAGCGCTGACCTCGAGAAGCCGTATGTGAGCGTCTCCGCTGACGTGGTGGTGGCCGATGACGACGAGACGGCTCGGGACCTGGCTGCGGGGTACGGCCTCTGGGTGCGCAGCATCCGGACCGGCGAGGGGGCCATTCGGTACCCGACGCCGACAGAGGCAGCTGCGCATGCGTGGACCGAGGAGGACCGGGCCCTGGTGGCCGACCGGGTGAGTACCCAATTCGTGGGCTCACCCGGCACCGTGGTCGAGGCCCTCAGCAACCTCCAGCGGGTGACCGGCGCTGACGAGTTGGCCATCACCACGATGACCCACGATCATGCCGACCGTGTCCGCTCGTACACTCTGCTGGCCGAAGCCTGGGGATGCGGAGAGGCCGGGTCGGAACGACGTTGAGCGGGCCGGCCCGATGGCCGGCCCGACTGGCCGGTCCGACCTTCCTGCCAAACTGTCACGCAGGGACGGTGGAGGAGATGAGCAGACCGGCGGTGCGGGCCTTGTCCCAGCTGTCGTTGACGGCAACGACATCACGACCGAGCCGCCAGAGCAGGGACGCGGCCAGCACGGCGCGGTAACCGGCCGCACAGTGAAGCCAGAGCGGACCACTCGGAAGCTCGGCGTCGGCGATGCGGTGGACCGGTACGTGGTGGGCGCCGTCGATGTGGCCGAGGTTCCACTCCTCCTGCCGCCGCACATCGACCACCTCCACGTCGTCACGCCATTCGGCAGCCAATTCGTCGAACGTGGCCAGGCGTAGCCGACCGGTCCTGACCTCGTCCCCCGGAAGGGCTGTTCCGACGGGCCGGTCCAGACCGATATGGGCGAGGGTGTTCCGCGCTTGGGAGAGTTCGGCCTCATCGCCGGCGACAAGGGCGAAGTCGGTGTTCCAGGGCATCGTCCACCCGACGTAGACGGCGAGCGGTCCGTCCACCCCGGCATTGACCGTGCCCGGGACGTGGCCGGCCGCGAACGCGGTTCGGGGGCGAACATCGATCACCCACATCCGCATGGCCAGCTCCTCGAGTTCGCCGTCGGCAAGTGCCGGGACGGGATCCCGATAGGCAGGCGGCCGAAGACCCTCCCGGTTCCGGGCGGCCATGTGGGCGAAGTAGTCGGGGTACTCACCGAACCCGGCGAGCAGGTTTTCGACGAATGCCCCGCGGTCGAGCTGGGCGGCCGGGTTGACCCGGCGCTCGGCGCCGATCGTGGTTTCCGTTCCCGCGCACGGGACAGCGGAGCAGAAACTGCCGAAGCCGTGGGTCGGGTGGACGCCGGTCTCGGTGGGCAGAGTGTCGAGCATCCATCGCACTGATGCCCATTGGTCGGCCGCCAGCTCCGCGGCGAGGTCCGCTCCGAGGAGGTCGGTCCGTCCGACGGTGCCGAAGAGGAGTGAGCCGCCGGTGAACACAGCCCGGTCGGCACCGTCGGAGACCACGAAGGCCTGGTGATGCGGTGTGTGACCCGGGGTAGCTATCGCTGACACATGGAGAGAGCCGACACAGAACTGGTCTCCATCGGCGATGCCGTGGGCGCCGCGGACGTGTTCGTCGGCGCTCACCGCATAGGTTGCGCCGGTCGCCTCGGCCAGCTCTGGACCGCCGCTGACGTGGTCGTTGTGCAGGTGGGTGTCCACGACGATGGTGAGCTCGAGGTCACGTGACCTGATGATCTCCAGCACGGGTCCCGACGGTCGCGGCGGGTCCACGGCCATCGCCCGGTGGCCGTCGGTCACCAGGTAGGACCGGTTGCCGAGGTCCGGGGCGTCAAGGCGAATGATCTCCATCAGGCTCCTAACAGTGCGTCGACCCGCCACAGGGACCGCGGCAGGGATGCGGCCTGGTCGCGGATTTCGGGGATGGCGGTGGTCTCCCACCGCCCGCCACGGCAGAGCGGCCCGACCAACCACAGCCGCCCGTCGGTATGGGGCAGGCATCCACCGGTATCGGTGTCGAGGCCCAGCCCCAACACTCCTGGCCGGACCACCCGGCGGGTCAGGAGACGACGGACGAGAGGATCGACCGAGTGGTGGACGTCCGGACACGGGCCAGTGCAGTTGACGATGGCGCCGACCCGCACCGACCCGTCGGTCAGCACGACGTCGATCCCGTCAGAGGCGGGCCGGGCGGAATGCACCCCTCCGGGTACGATCGTCAACTCTCCGGCCTCCCGCATGGCCCCGACGCGCGCCGCCACCGACGGTGCCATGCGGTGGCGGACCACCTCCCACCGGCGCTGGACGTGCCGGAGGATTCGGATTCGCTCGGAATTCGGCATCGCGCCCCACAGATCATCGGTAAGAGGCCGCAATGCATCGACGATCGGTCCCCATCCGCCTGATCCGGTCGCGTGCACCCGGGCCCAGGCGAGCAGCGAACGCGCCGTGGCCCGCACCGGTGGGTCGAGCCGCAGCGGTGGGTAGGGCTGGTCCGGCTGGGCACACGGCAACAGCCCGTGCCGGGAGGTGGCGATCACCTGCCGGTGCCCGGCGGCGCGCAGGCTGAGAGCGGTATCCACCGCGGTGAGACCCGTCCCGACCAACAGCACCGGCCGGTCCAGCGGCAGGCGGGAGAGTGCACCGCGAGCCCACGGATCGGCGATCCACCTCTTTCCAGCACCTCCGAGGCCACCGGGCCAGACGGGCGGGCTCGACCCAGGGGCGAGCACGGCACGGTCGAAGGAGCGGCGCGTCCCGTTGGACAGGAGGATCTGCACCCGGCCCCCGACTGCTTCGATGTCGTCGACCCGCTCTGAACAGTGCTCGACGGGCTGGAGGAGGGAACGGAGATAATCGGCATACCACGCTCGGGGCAGAAACGACCGGTCGTCGGCCGAGACGGTGCGTCGTCCGACCCAGGTGGTGAAGTGGTCGGGCTCATCGGGCAAGGCGCTCATGCATCCGGCCCGGACGTTGAGCAGATGACCGAGGTTGGTTGTGCCGTAGGCGATGCCCTGGCCGAGCTCGCCCCGGGGTTCGAAGATCACGACCCGGACCGGTACCGGCGACTCCCGTTGCAGATGGATCGCGGTCAGGACACCGGATGCACCACCACCGACAACGGCAACCATCTCTGTCCTGCGCCCCATGATTCCATCCTAATCCTAGTTTTCCTATCGGTAAAGTGGGTAAAAGCGGATCGGATTAGTCGGGATTCGAGTCCGGCCGCACCCATGGCACGACGTGCTACCTGGTCAGCGGCCATATCGACCGGCGCGAACCGGCTGACCCAACGACAGACGTGCGTCCTCCAAGAGGACGGATCCCAAAGGAAGGTGGGACAAAACCGATGACTGGACGAACGAAAATTCGGCGATGGGCCGCGGCGGCCGCGGGACTGGGTCCGGAGAGGGCAGAGACCTACCCCGTCTGGGTCACCGTCACCGACTCCTCAGAGCCGAAGAGCCAGACCGCAACCACCAGGTTCGGCCTCGTCATCACCTAGGGGCACCCACGTTGCGCGGCCGATGGGCCACGCCACCTGTCAGAAGGAGACGGCTCGCTCCAAGAGCGGGAGCTCATCCGTACGCTCAGGCTCAAACAGGCGGGCGACGGGATGGGTCCCGGCTACCGGCGGGGGGAGCCCGAGGCGCCGGCCAGGCGGTGCACCACGCTGGCGAGGTGGTCGATCTCGTCGGGCGTGTTGTAGAAGCAGAGTGACGGTCGCACGGTGGCCTCCAGGCCGAACCGCCGGAGGATCGGCTGCGCGCAGTGGTTCCCGGAGCGGACCGCGATCCCCTCGTCGCTCAGCGCCTCGCCGACCTGGGCCGGTGCGTACCCATCGAGGACGAACGAGTTGACGCTGGCCTTGTCCGGGGCCGTGCCGATCAGGCGGAGCCCGGGCACCTGCTGCAGGGCACGGGTGGCGTAACCGAGCAGCTCGTGCTCGTATCGGTGGATGTTCTCGATCCCGAGGCGTTCGACGTACTCGAGGGCGGCATCGAGGCCGACCGCGTCGGCGATGTTGCCGGTGCCCGCCTCGAACCGCATCGGCGGCTCCTGGAACAGCGACCGCTCGAGCGTGACGTCAACGATCATGTTGCCCCCGGTCTGCCACGGCGGCATCGCGTCGAGGATGGCCTTCTTGGCGTAGACGACGCCGATACCGGTGGGACCGTAGATCTTGTGTCCGGAGAAGACGAAGAAGTCGGCATCGAGTGCCTGGACGTCGACGCTCATGTGTGAGATCGACTGCGCACCATCGACGAGCGCACAGGCCCCGACCCGGTGCGCCATGGCGATCACCTCGGCGATCGGCGTGACCGTCCCGAGCGCATTGGAGACGTGGGTCACCGAGACGAGCTTGGTGCGGTCGCTGAGGAGCCGCTGGTACTCACTGAGGAGCAGCTGGCCGTCGTCGTCCACGGGGATCACCTTCAGCACTGCTCCGGTTCGCGCCACGAGCTGCTGCCAGGGCACGATGTTGGCGTGGTGTTCGAGGTGGGAGATGATGATTTCGTCACCTTCGCCGATGTTCTGCTCGCCCCAGCTCTGCGCGATGAGGTTGATGCCCTCCGTCGTGCCGCGGACGAAGACGATGTCGTCCGGTGAGTCGGCGCCGAGGAACCTGGCCACCGTCGAGCGGGCCTTCTCGTAGGCGTCGGTCGCACGGGCGGCCAGATCGTGCGCGGCGCGGTGGATGTTGGAGTTCTCGTGCTCGTAGAAGTAGGAAAGCCGGTCGATCACAGACCGCGGCTTCTGGGTGGTGGCGCCGTTGTCCAGCCAGGTGATCTGCCGTCCGTTGATCCGCTCCGAGAGGATGGGGAAGTCCCGTCGGATGGTGGCGACGTCGAAGATCGGTCTGGCATCGGCCGCCGATGCTCCGGAGGCGGGCAGGTAATAGCGCTCGGGGTGCTCGGTGGTCGGCGCCACGCGATGCTGGTCCGGAAGCCCGGTCAGGAGGTCCCGGAGCGGGCCCTCGCCGGTCGGCACCTCGAGCACGGAAGCCGCGTTGACAACGCCCGGCGTGCCCTGAGCGGATGTGGCCTCGGACAGGAAGTAGTAGGCCCCGGTCGGGTCACTGATCGAGGGCGTGGTCGGGACCTCTGGGGCTGAGGGGGTGCTTCCTCGAGGTACGCCGCCGCCCTCGAGGCCGTGATCGGGGGCCCCCGTCGACATCGATGATGGCTGGACCGGGACGTTCGTGATGCCAGGGCCCGGGTCGTGGAGGCGGGTCGGCGCCGCCCAGACGTGTTGATCCAACTCGGTGAGCACCGGCGTGGTCACCGGCGGGTTCGGCAGATCCAGGAGCGACTGTGGCGCCAGTCCGTGTGGCGGTGGCGTCAGGCCGATCGGGCTGTCGAGCCGACCGAGGGCCGCCCGTCCGGTGGGAAGAGGCTCCTCGAGGTCATGACCGGGGGCAGACCTGAAGTACTCGTTCGCCAGCGCGGCCAGTTGACCGAGGTCGATCCCCGTCTCGGTTCCACCGGTCTCATCGACCTCGATATCGGAGAACGGCCGCTCAGCGGTCACGAAGGCCTACTTGCGATACTTTTGCGCATAGTCGGGGTAGCGATCGACCACCACGCCGTCGAGCACGGCCAGCGCGTCGTCGGTCAGGACGGCCAGCGAGCAGTAGAGGGAGATGAGGTAGGACGCGATGGCGCTCCTGTTGATCCCCATGAAGCGGACGGCGAGTCCCGGGCCCTGCTCGCCGGTGAGCCCGGGCTGGAAGAGCCCGACGACCCCCTGGCGCTTCTCGCCGGTCCGCAGCAGAAGGATCTTGGTCTTGTTCCCCTCTACCCCGACCTTGTCCGAGGGGATGAGGGGCACGCCCCGCCAGGTGATGAACTGCGAGCCGAAGAGGCTGACGGTGGGGGGTGGCACGCCCCGGCTCGTGCACTCACGTCCGAACGCGGCGATGGCGAGAGGATGGGCGAGGAAAAAGGCCGGCTCCTTCCAGACCTTGGTCAGGAGCTGGTCCAGGTCGTCCGGGGTGGGTGGCCCCGTCAGTGTCGTGATGGTCTGCTCGGGAGCGACGTTGGCCAACATGCCGTAGTCGGCGTTGTTGATCAACTCACCCTCCTGGCGCTCCTTGATCGTCTCGATGGTCAGCCGGAGCTGCTCCTTGATCTGGTCGTAGGGGCTCGAGTAGAGGTCGGACACCCTGGTATGAACGTCGAGCACGGTGGCGACCGAGTTGAGGAAGTACTCCCGGGGAGATTCGTCGTACGGCACGAAGGTCTGCGGCAGCTCGGATTCGTCCCGGGGCGGGCAGGCCACGTCGATGGAGTCGACGTTGATGACCTTGTTCAAGCGGTAGATACCGGCCTCGACCGGGACCCACTGGAGGAGGTGCACCAGCCAGCGTGGCGTGATGAGGGAGAGCTGGGCAGTCGTCTTCGTGGCGTTTGCGAGCTGCCTGGCTGCTGCATCACTGAGGGCCAGATTCGGCTCGGAATTGGTTGCCATCTCTATCGTCCTTTCGGTGGCGCCACCAGAGCAGGCACCACCCACTTCTTACGCCATTCTCGTGGTGCTGTCGATTTGCCAATCGTTCGGTGATCGATCGAGTTTGTAGGGATTGATGCAGCTGTCGGTGTCTTCAGAGGGTCGAGAAGCAGTCGGTCGAGGCCGGAATGAGGCGATCTCGAAAACGCCCCCGATGCCCGCGCCTCCGCCTCCCTTTCGGTGCTCGGTTCGCTACTTCACGCATGAGGGGATTTGGCTTCTTCACGCATGGAGTGAGCGGTGAACGATGACCCCCACCGCCGTCCAAAGGGGGAATTGGGTCGGCGGTGGGAGTCATCTTCGAAAGGGCGCTCCGGAGCTGCCCTTCGAGCGGTGGTCCTCAAACTCAGATCACAAGCGAGAGCGGCGGCGGCCGAAGTGGGGCCAGGTCCTCGGAACCGGCCGGGAGCACTTCGGGTACGGCCGTCGCCCGCAGCCGCTGGCATTCGTTGTCCGTGTTGAGATTGAAGAAGGAGATCTCGGCCAGGGGTGGCGAGTACACATGGAGCGTGGTGGCGTCGGCTCCAGAGGTATTGGCCACGTCGTGGACAAGGGACGGCTTGGCCCACGCCATCTCCCCCTCCCGGAGAATTCGGGCTCGAGCCGGGCGCTCATCCACGTGGTCGGCGACGATCTCGACCAGTTCACCCTCGATGACGTGCAAGACACTGCGAGCTCCGCCGTGATCATGCGCCGCGAGGCCCGACCCGTCGGGCCACGTGACGACCCACACGTCGTAGTGGGCCGTGGCCAGCAGGCGGAGCGAACGAGGGGCGGAGGGATCGTTCTCATCCCGGGCCACGGGTGGATGGGCCTTTGCGAAGCCGGCGGCAATGACCCGCAGAGCTTCAAACGACAGCGCCCCTGAGAGGTCTTCCTCGGGCAGATCGTCGCTGCTCTGGTTGCTGGGATGGGCGGCGCGACCGGACGACCGACCCGGAGGGCTCGGGGTGTGGCCGATTGGGGCAAGGGCATGAAGTGACACCACCAGGACATCCTAGCCAGTAAAGATGACTAATCAAGTCGAAATTATAGACAATGGGGGACAGTGCCGTCGTTCAGGCGGGTCGACGAGGATGGGTCACACGTCCAGACGATGCGATGGGCGGGCGCCGGCTCACCCGTCGCGCCGGACGAACACGAGGGTGCTGCCGCCGGCGACCACTGCGGCCGCGGCGGCCATGGTGAGCACTGCAGCCCACGTCCCCGCCGGGTAGGTCTGGCTGGCCGGCAGCTGTACACCGCCCACGATCTGCGTGATGACCGTGGACGGACTGGCACCCACGACCCAGGGCTCCAGGCCACCGAGCAGGCCGCTCGCCGCCCTCGGCAGCAGGAGTGCCAACGCCACGATGACGATCGACCCGCTCGGAGACCTGGTGATCAGGCCGATGCTCGCGCCCAGCACGGCCACGGCGACGACCGCCACGACGATGCTGATGAGCGAGGCCGGGTTGCCGATCCCGTGCACACCGGGCGTCCGCACCCCGAGCACAATGAGCAGTGCGGCAAGCGCCGACACGAGCGCACCCGCACCGGCGGTGGTGGCGATCGCCATCAGCTTCGCCCCAACCAGCACCAGCCGGCGCGGCACCGTGGCCAAGCTCAGGACCATCGTCCCGTTGGCGTACTCCCCGGACGCGATCGTCGCACTCCACACGCCGAACGCCAACAGCCCCGCCAACGAGCCGGTAGCCGCTCCACTGGTGGCTGTCTCGCCCGGGCTGAGGCCCCCGGTGGACACGACCAGGAACGAGGCCAGGGGAATGGCCAGGGTGGCGAGGATCGCGCTTATCCATTGCCCCCGCACCGTCGCCATCTTCACCAGCTCCGCCCACCACGCCGACCTCACAGCTCACCTACCAGATGCAGATAGCGCTCTTCGAGCGAGACCCGCCGCCTGTCACCTGCCGCCCCACCGACGAACTCGACCAATGTGGTCGCCTCCAAGAGCCGCCCTCCGTTGATGATGACGATGTCGTCGCAGATGAGCTCGATCTCGGACATGAGATGGCTCGAAAGCAACACGGTGCGCCCGGCACCGGCCAGGGACCGCAGCACCACGCGAAGCCATCGGATGGCGGCGGCATCGAGACCGTTGTGCGGCTCATCGAGGATGACGACCGCGGGATCACCGATCAGGGCTGCGGCCAGGCCCAACCGTTGCTGCATGCCCAACGACATGCGGCCGACCGGAACATCGGCGATTCCGGTGATCCCGGCGAGGTCGAGCGCCCACTGCACCGAGCTCCGCGGTAGCCCGTTGCTCGCTGCCACCACCCGAAGGTGTCCGCGCGCCGTGCGGCGGGGATGACTCGCATCCGGCGTGAGGTGGGCGCCGACGACCTGTAGGGGCCGGCGGTAGTCGCGGAACGGCCGTCCGCCGATCGTCGTCCGTCCCGCGGTCAGGCGATCGATGCCCAGGATGGCCCGGAGTGTCGTCGACTTCCCCGCCCCGTTGGGGCCGAGGAAGGCGGTGACGCAGCCGGGTCGGACGGTGAACGACACCCGGTCGAGCACGGTGACACCATCGATCACCTTGGTTGCGTCCTCCACCACGATCTCCGCCGCCGCACGCGCGCCGACCGGCGCAGGAAGCGGATCGAGCTCAGCCGGCATAGTGGTGGGGAAGGACTGGATCATCTTAGGCGCCCGCGGGAGCTTGCCCCGAGGGCTGATACACGCCTTGGAGGTGCCAGATCCCGGTGAACCCGTTGAACGGTCCGCCCACGATGAGGCTCGTCCACTCGAGGGTGAACCCTCCGGTGCTGAGGTCGATCGTGCCGGTCGCTGCGCCACCCGTGATGGTCGCTTTCGGTACTGCACCGAGCCACCGCTGGGAGACCCAGTCCCATGCCCGTTGGGCCTGGGCCTGCCCGGGCGACTTGGCCGCCGTGCTCTGCACCGGTTTGGGCGCCCCCTGGTTGAAATTCTGCTTGTTCCACGATGCCGCCCACGAGGCGAGGTTGGCGACGAGCTTGCCGTTCCGGAGCACGATCGTCGGTGGGGGAACCACGGTCTTGGTCTGCAGGTCCGTCCGGTTGGTCGAAACACTGAATTTGACGCCGAAGAACGTGGTCGGCGTCAGAATCGAGTCCGCCAGCGAGTTGCCCCCCGTGTCGAACGCGGGTGCGGGCTGTGACTGGTAGCCGCCGGTCCGGAGGCCACCGGCGGTTCCCGGCGCGAGCAGTGTGGCCAGTCCGCCGTCGGCCGGCGATGCCGCATTTTTCATGTACGGGCCCTTTGTCACCGAACCGTCGGGCTGCAACATCCGGAACCAGGTGCCGGTGAGCTGACCACCCACCTCTGCTCCGGGCGTCAGACGGAACAGACCGGTGAGCTGGCGGTTTCCGCCATTGCCCGAGGTCTGTGCCGACGGTGCCGTGCTCGAACATGCCGCACTGAGGAAGCTGGTGATCGCAAGGGCGACCGTCATCATCACTACACGCTTGGTCCTCATTATGGTTCCCTTCCGCGGCGTGGGGTCGCCGCTAGTGCCAGGCCCGCGCTGAGGGCCCCGATTCCTACCAACAGCCACGGGAACGCCCCCAAGCCCTGCAGTCCGGCCTGGCGAGTGAGCGTATCGAGATCGTCGAGCGCATCGAAGTTGCCGATGTTGTCATTGATGACTCCGACCAGCGAGGCGAGATCGGACGAAATCCTCGGCCACCCCTCGATCATGGCGGAGATCGCCGTTGCCGATCGGCCGGGCTGCGGCACACCACGAAAGGTCGTGTCCAGTTGACCGTCCGCGTTCACGAGCACGACGAAATCGTCCTGGAGCTGTCGGACCTCGTGCGGTGTCATCACCGGGCCCAGCGTGTGCAGCATCCGCTGGCCGGCCTGTGCACCACCGAAGAGACCGCTCACGAAGGGATAGGCCACCAGTGCTGCCGAGGCCAGCACGACCAGGAGGATCGTCGGCCGGGCGCGGCTGCGCCGACCGGCCAGCAGCACGCAGGCGCCGTAGATGGCGACGACCCCACAGGCGACGATCAGAAAGGGAATCCGCTCGAACCCACCGGTACCCGCGATCCGTTGGTAGTCGGGCTGGGTCGTCCGTATGCGATCGAGGAGGCCCGCGGCCCGATCCAGGATCGCCGTGGACTGGGTGCGGAACTCATCGAGTCCGGGGTACCGACCCGGGGGGATGCCCTGGGCCCGGTAGATGCCGTGGATGCCCGCGGCACCAGCCCGCAAGGTGGCGATGTCGTTTCCGTCGCGCACCAGGGAGCCATGCTGCATGTACGGCGCGAACTCGTCGATCATCTGCTGGCCGGCCGCCGTCTTGACGAACAGGCCCCCGACGATCGGACCCACGACCAGGAGCACGCCCAGGGCCAGGAGTGCGAGGGCGGGCGCCTTCGGGCGGTGCAGTGGCGTCGCCGTGGCGGCGATGACCGGTGGAGCGCAGGGCAGATCGACCGTGCCCAACGGCTCGCCCGGGGCGATCATCTGCGTGGCCGGCGGCATGAATCCTCATCTCCTTGGTGGAAGGCCTGGTCGAGGGGGCCTGCCGTCCGGACGCCCGGCGCGACCGATCCGCAGGCAGCGGTGGCAGCTTCGAATGGCAGAAAGGTGTTTGGCACTCTAATCCCGGGTATACCCATAGACAAAGTAGATAAGTGGACCAACTTAGTCCTCATCTCCTCCTGCCGTCCTCGTGGGCTCCGGAGCGGCGGCCCTCGCTGAGACGCCCAACTTGACGTCAGGTCGGCGGAGATCTAGAAAGTACACTTAACCTGTAGAAATAGTAGGAATAATCACCCTGTCCTGTGACGGGGTGCGGAGAGGGAATTCGATGCGCATCGTTGGGGAGAGAGGCATCAGGGCCCGAGACTGCTCGAGGACTCTCGCCCCGGGCCGCGCCCTCTTGCTGACCTCGGCAGCAGCGGCGGTGTTGCTGGCCATCGGACCGATCGGTGTGACCCCGTCCGGTGCGGTCACTCGGCACGGCGGCGCAGGCACACCGACGTCCACGCCCAGGACCACCCACCCGCCGACCGTCCCGACCCCACCGGTGACCATCCCGACGACCACGACCACGACCAGGACGGCCCCACCGGTGACCGTCCCGACGACCACGACCCGGCCCCCCAGGGCGCCAACACATCCCCGGGACGACGTTCACCCGGCCCGCTCGGCCACGCCGGCCGACGCCTCGGCGTCGACCGGTACCCCGCTGGTCGGAACGTTCAAGATTCAGGCCGGCAGCTGTGCGGGCGGAACGGCGGAGGGGTCGTACTTCCGGATGATCGTGCCCGGCAAGGGGCCCGGCGGGCCGGCCAGCAACTATCTGTCGAACAGCCAATCGACCTGCACCAGCGACCAGACCTACACCTTGTTCGTGCCCGGCACCAGCGGTGGTCTCGTGACCGGTGGCTACCAGTCGGCCCCATCACCGGCCTTCGACAAGAGCGGCAACGCGCTGGCCGCCCAGATCATTCAGCCGGCCACGTTCCAAGGCGTGAAGTTCTCGGTGAGCACCGAGGCGACCGACCCTCAGACCAAACAGGCGGTTCCCGCTCCGGCCGTCGACGTCGGCAGCTCCGGGTCGCTCACCGGCAATCTCGAGGCCTGGAGTGCCGCGTGGAACGGCAACTATTTCAACCAGGGAGCCCCCAAGCCCGGAGGTGGCACGCCGGGCTTCACGTCGGATCCGACCGGCACCTATACCTCGGCGACCGGCGCGTACACGCTGAGCTGGACCAGCCTGATCGTCGGTGGACCCTTTGGCGGCTTCACCGGCCAGTGGCATCTCGTCGGTACCTTCGTATCTTCATCCGGGTCGTCGACACCGACGACATCAGCGACATCGGCGGCAACGGTGCCGGCCTCGGGCGCATCGGGAGGGAGCTCCTCCGGCACCACCGCGGGAACGGTCTCCGGCGGAACGGCCGGGTCACCCTCGACCGATCCCACGGGGTCCGGAGCCAAGGCCGACGGCACGCTGCCGCTTACAGGTCTGGCCATCCCCCTGTGGTTCCCGATCGTGGTCATCGCCGCAGGCTGCGCATTGATGGTTCCCACCAGGCGGTCACGGCGAGCCCGGTAGGAGGAGGCGCAATGACCTTTCCATCACCCGTCAAAGGAGGATCCACACCTACCCAACCGAGTACACCAATGGAGATGGAGTAGACAGCCCGGTTCCAAAAGGATCGGGCTCAACACCGAAGTCGATCAACGTGATCGGACAACACCAGAGAAACAGAAACTGAAAGGCAAGAACCAATGACCAAATCGAAGATGTACCGACGGCTCGCCATGGCCACGGGGGCGGCGCTCATTGCGTCGACAGCCGTGGTCAGTGCCGCAGCCGTGTCCGCAGCGGCGACCGGGTCGGCCAAATCGACGACCCTCGTGGGGACGTTCAAGATCACTGCCGGAGCGAACCACACGGGCAAGCCCACGGGAACGTACTTCCGGATGCTCGAGCCCGGTCAGAAACTGAACGGCCCGGATACCGGCTACTTCACGAATCCGAGCTCGACGGCCACGGACAAGACCTACACGCTCCTGCGACCGGGAACGGCGGGAGGATTGAAGACCGGTGTCTTCCAGCCGGCGCCGAACCCTGCATTCGATGCCACAGGGAATGCGCTGGCCAGCAAGATCATCAAGCCCCAGGGTTTTGCCGGGCTCAACTTCTCGATCGAGACCCAGAACCCTGACGCCCAGACCAAGACGGCCGTCAAGGCCCCGAGCATCACCGACGCCTCCGGCAAACTGACGGGCAATCTCGAGGCGCTCAGCGCATCGTGGCACGACCTGTACTTCAACCAGGGTTCGCCCAAGCCGGGCGGCGCCTACCCGTCGCCGACGACGCATGTGTCGGGTACGTACAACTCGACGACCCATGTCTACACGCTGACCTGGGCGAGCCTGATCGTCGGTGGCCCGTTCAACGGGTTCACGGGCCAGTGGATCCTCACCGGAAAGTTCGTCGCATCCTGACGACACCCGCCTAGCCGGTCACCGTCCATTGCACTGCGCCGCCGCCGCGGCCGGGTTCCCCCGCCGCGGCGGTGGCGCGCCGTAGTGGCGTCAACCCGGCGTCGACCAGTGCGAGCCGTCATGCGACGTGACGGTGACGTCCACCCCACCGACGGCAATGACCCCGGTCGGGAAGGTCGAGACCGCGAAGAGCTCCTCTGAGGTACCGGATGCGACAGGCCCCCAGGTCGTGCCGTCGGCCGATCGACCGATGGCGCCACCACCGCCCACGGCAATCCACCCGGTGGGCGTGACCGTCACCCCCCGCCACGTCTCGACGGTGGTGCTTGCACCCTGTCGCCAGGTGAGACCGTCCGACGATCTGATGATCCGGCCCGACACACCGACGGCCACGTAGCCGTTGCGATCGGATGCGACGGCCCGGAGCGTCGAACGGAGCCCACTGACGACCGGGGACCAGGTCACGCCGTCGGCCGAATGGATGATCGTTCCGTCCACGCCCACGGCATCGAACCCACCGGGGCCCGAGGTGACCGAGAACAACGTCGATTTGGTGCCGCTGCGGGCGGGCTGCCAGGTGGCGCCCCCATCGGTGGAATCGAGGACCGTGCCACCGGCACCGACGACGACTGTTCGCCCATCACCGGAGGCACTCGACCAGAGCTCCGCGGTCGAGCCCGATGCCCGGGCAGTGAAGGAGGTCCCGTTGGAGGAGGTGAGTATCGTGCCCCCTCCCCCCACGACAACCCACCCGGTCGGGAAATGGGCAACGCCGCGGAGCTCCCGTCGTCCCGGGGCGGTGGCGACGATGTCCCACCGAGCGCCGGCCTCCAGACGGCCGATGCTGCCGTTGACGCCGACGGCCAGCGTCCGGGCACCGTCGCTGGCCACCGAGTAGAAGGCGTCGCGTGTCGTTCCGGCACCGCTCCACGTCCTGAGGTCGTGTGAGACGAGCCGGGTCCCGCCTGCACCGACGGCCAGCCACGCCGTGGCCGAAGCGGCAGGTCGCCACAGTTCGACCCCGGTGTCCTCCACATCGACGGGTGTCCACGTCACTCCGTTCGGCGAGGTGAGCGCCGTGCTGTCGGAGCCGACGGCGAGGAACGCTTCCCGCGCGTAGGTCACCCCCCTCAACACCTGCTTCGTCCCCGTCGGGCGCTCCGTCCAGGCCAGCCCGTCACCTGATTGCAGCACGGTCCCCCCGGCGCCGGTGGCGACGAACGTGCCATCGCCGAAGGTCACATCCCAGAGCCAGACCCCGTCGGGCTTCATCGCCTCAGACCACGATGTCCCGTTCACCGACGTGACGATGCTGCCGTCATCGGCAACGGCGACAAATCGGCCCGCCCCGTAGGCCACGGCGAAGATGTCACCGTGGGTGCCGGACGTCCGGCGGGTCCATCGGGTGAGGGTGGTCGACGTGAGCACCGTGCCCCTGCTGCCGCCGACCACCCAGGTGCCGGCATGTTCGGCCAACCCCATGAGCGTCTCCACCGTGCCGGTCGGGTGCAGCACGGGTCGTCCAGGATCGTCGGCCGCCCACGAGACGACCACACCCCCGGTACCGACGGCAACCGTTGTCGAACCGTCGGAGCTGATCCCGCGCAGGGTCTGATGGGTGGCCGACGGCTGCTTCGTCCAGCTGGCGCCATCGGAGGACGTGACGACCACGCCGCTGTTGCCGACCGCGGTGAAGCCGGTCTGTGCGCCGAGTGCGTCCCAGAGAAGGTCGCTGCCCTGCCAGTTGGCGATCGTGGCACCGCCGGAGGGCTGACCGGTGGGCGGAGCGGCCTGTGTCGAACACCCGGCCAGCGCCACGAGAACGGCGACGGCAACGGCCACGCCGGTGCCGCACCGTCGGGTGACCGCGGAGCCGGCGTTCAACGGGCTGTGGTCGAACGTGTCCGACTGCGGCGCCCCGGCATCACTGCCCGCTGGAGCATCGGGAGAGAGGTAGGCCCGATCCTCGATCCCACCCCGGCATCGCCCGCCTCACACCTCCCACGTCCTCACTATACGTTTCCCCACAAAGCGTACGTTTCCCCGCGGCGCACCCGGAGTCGCACGGCGCACCCGGAGTCGAGCAACGCCGGAGGGCCGGGACGGGGAGCTGCCCTCGACATTAACTTGGGCCGATGCGCGTTCTCCTCACCGCCGTGGCCCACCGCTCCTTCGGTGCAGAGCTCTCCCGACCGGAGGTCGACTGGCTGCTGATGAACGATGACGGGAGTCTTCGTGACGAGCGTGGCTCGTCGATCGATCGGGAGCGCGCCCGGCCGGACATCGCCTGGGGGACGTCGGACCTGTTCCGCGCCGGGGCCCCACTGGCGTCGTTCTTCTCCCTCATGCTCGATACCGCCGGGCTCGGGTGGTTCCAGTCGCCGGGCGCCGGCTACGACGATCCGGTGTTCGGGGCACTGGTGGCCCACGGTGTCCGGGTCACAAACGCCCACGTCAACAGCGTGCCCATCGCCGAGTTCGTCATGCGCTCGGTGCTCGACGAGTTCCAGGACGCAGCGCAGTGGCGTGACCAGGTGCCGGCGCGGCGCTGGGATATCCACGACTGGCGTGAGGTGTCGGGCACCACATGGGTGATCATCGGGCTCGGAGGGATCGGGACCGAGGTCGCGCTTCGGGCCAGGGCGTTCGGGGCCCGGGTGATCGGCTGCCGCCGGCACCCGTCGGCGTCGGATCCGACCGATCGGACCGTCACCCCCGACCAGCTCCACCGGGTGGTCGGACTGGCCGACGTGATCGTGCTGGCCGCCCCGGCCACTTCCGAGACGCAGAACCTGGTTGACGCCGACTTCCTCAGCCGGACGAAACCCGGCAGCCTGCTCGTCAACGTGGCCCGGGGGACACTGGTCGATGACCATGCGCTCATCGAGGCCCTTGATTCGGGGCACCTCTCCGCCGCGGTGTTGGACGTCTTCCGCACCGAACCGCTCCCCGACGACCATCCGTTCTGGTCCCATCCGTCCATCCGGGTCACTCCGCACAATGCTGCCGGTGGGACCGGAAGGTTCCACCGGCAGGCCGAGTTGTTCAAGGAGAATCTCGACCGCCACCTCGGGGGCCGTCCATTGCTCAACGAGGTCACCGACGTGATCGCCGGCCAGGCCGATGCGCCCGACAACTAGGTGTTCTGCCGTCTGCCCGACCGACGACGGTCGACCGGGGGTGGCAATGCGGGCGAAGAGGTCGACCAGTTGGTCGACCAGCTCCTCGCGTCCCATGGATATCACTCCCTGGTGCCAGGCCAGGCGGGTCTCGCCGAAGGCCCCGATCTGGGCGTAGGCGATGAGCCGCCTCCGGTCGAGGGGTTTGGTGCGGGCCAGTTGGTCGAGCGGAAGGAACGAGGCGGCGGCCACGTCCACGATGCGTCCGGCGAACCGGCTGAGGCTGCCCGCCTGTGTCTCGGTGATCAGGATCCGGGCCAGGCGACGGTCGTCCAGCAGGGCATCGATGAACGCCTTGATCCCCGTGTGCACCGATCCGCCGGCGGTGCCGGGTCGGAACGGCTCGGTGCGCTCGACCATGACGTCGATGGCATGGTCCACCACTGCTGCGCACAGCTGGTCGATCGAGTCGACGCTTTCGTAGAAGTACCGCTTCGCGAGTCCAGCCGATCCGCAGACGTCGGCCGTTGAGCGGTACGGTACAACCGGTCGGATGAAGGCGTGGAACGAAACACAGAGGGCCAAAGCCGCAGGTCACACCGGACTGTCTCCCGACCGACCTCAGTACGGAATGGCCACTCGGGCTACCGATCCGGTCGTCCGGATTTGTTCGTTGGCAGCCGACCCCAAAAGGCGAAAAAGCACCCGACGACGAATGCGCCGCAGAAGATCCAGCCCAGGACACCGTCAAGTGTTTCCATTCGACTGTTATCGGGTGCTTCAGGTAAGTGACACGGGCGGGCGCAGCAGAGGCTGGTGGCTCCGGCTGGAAGGGTCAGATGTCGGCAACTCCTGGTGCAGGTCAGAGTGGAAACTCCATCGTGTCGGGTACTGACTCGTACAACGAGATTCTCGGAGGCAGTAGCGCAGATGGAGGCGTACCGAGTGTGACCGTGAGCCTCACGAACGGTGATGTCATCCAAGTGTCCGGAATGAGCCAAGGAACCATGACGGCTCAGTAATCAACCCTGAAGCAGACAGAGAGCCCGCCCTGGTGCGTTGTCCCGGCGGGCGTGGCTATCTGTCTCGCATGGTGAACGCGATTGAGCGGTCTGGACCGCTCTACCGGTCGTGTCGAGGCTTTCGAGCGAGGCCGTGACTCAATCCGGCCTGGTTAACAGATGATCAATACTGCTCCACTCTACGATGAACAATAGTTGACACGAGGCCGTATCAACTATTGGATCTCGACCAGGAGCCGCTTCACGATGTCAACTGTTGTCCCGCCAGGGTTCGATCTGACCGATCCGGACATCCTCGCCGATCGCCTGCCATTGGACGTGTACTCCCACCTGCGCCGGGAGGATCCCGTGTTCTGGAATGCGCAGGACCCGGCCGCATCGGGGCACGACGACGGCGGGTTTTGGGCGCTCACCCGCCACGAGGACGTGAAGGCGGTCTCCACGGCGCGTACGGGTTGGTCCGTCGAGGAGTCCTCGGCGTTCGTCCGGCTCCTCGATCCGTCCGAGGCGGCCCGCGACACCACCAAGGAGCTGTTGTTGTGCATGGACCCACCACGCCACACCCGGGTGCGTGGCGTGGCCAAGCGATGCTTCACCCCGCGGGCCGTGGGCAAGCTCGAAGACGACCTTCGCGAGCGGGCGGCACGCATCGTCTGGGCGGCCGCCAAGGAGGAGAGGGGCGATTTCGTCGCCGACGTCGCCTGCCACCTTCCGCTGCAGGCCATCGCCGGCCTGATGGGATTTCCCGACGCCGACCGTGAGCAGCTCATCCACTGGAGTGACCAGATGGCGGCCACCGAGGACCCCGAGTACGGGACCATGAGCCAAACGGCGACCTTTGAGCTCCTGGCCTACGCCTACTCCTCCGCCGAGGAGCGAAAGGCCGAAGACTTCGGCGACGTGACCAGTCGCCTCGTGCGTCCCGATGCATCAGGGCAGACACTGTCGAGCGAGGAATACGGGTTCTTCTTCATCATCCTGGCCGTGGCCGGCAACGAGACGACCCGTCAGGCCATCGCCCACGGAATGCTCGCCTTCCTGGAGAACCCGGAGCAGTGGGAACGGTGGCGCGCGGAGCGACCCTCGACCGCTGTCGATGAGATCCTGCGCTATGCATCGCCGGCCGTCGTGCTCCAGCGCACGGCCACAGAGGATACGGAGATCGGCGGCCGGGCCATCCACACCGGCGATCGGGTGGGGATGTACTTCGCCTCGGCCAATTTCGATGACGAGGTCTACGAGGACCCGCGATGCTTCGACATCGGCCGAACCCCCAATCCGCACGTGACATTCGGCGGCGGCGGACCGCACTTCTGTATCGGTGCCAACCTGACCCGACTCGAGGTGGGGATCATGTTCGATGCCATCGCCGACGGACTGTCCGACGTACGCCTCCTCGGGAGACCGCGGCGGCTTCGGTCTTCGTGGCTCAACGGCATCAAGGAACTGCCGGTGTCCTACCACGGCTCGACCACCCTGTGATGGACGGATCTCAGCCGGAGACGGGCCCGGTGGCGGCGACGGCGTGGGTGGCGGCCCGGCTCGGAGCACCGACCGAGGCCTTGGAGATCCGGACCGTGGATGTCGCCCTGCCCGGGCCGAACCAGGTGCGGGTGGCCACCGAGACGTTCTGCCTGGACTTCAACGACATCGACACGATCCGTGGCCGGTACGGGTTGTTGAAGTTCGAACCGCCGTTCGTGGCCGGCATGGTTGCCGCCGGGGTCGTCGATGCAGTGGGACCGGGCGCCGAAGCGCTTCTCGGCCGGCGGGTCGTGGGCGTCACCGCCGGTGTGCAGGGCGGCTACGCGTCCGACGCGTTGCTGGATGCGGCAACCGTTCAGACCCTGCCCGGGTGGCTCAGCTTCGTCGACGGGGTTGCCATGTACTTCCCCTACCTGCTGGGCTGGCTCGCCCTCCGCGAACGCGGTCGGGTGAAAGCCGGCGACGTCGTCCTCGTCCACGCCGGGGCGGGTGGGGTCGGTTCGGGGGTGGTCCAGCTGGCCAAGGCCCTCGGTGCGATCGTCATCGCCACCGCCGGAACCGACCAGAAGGTCGACTTCTGCCGTCAGCTGGGCGCGGACCATGCTGTCAACTACCGCGACAACGACTTCGTCGGCTACGTGGATGACATCACCAACGGGCGTGGCGTCGATATCGCCTTCGACTCCGTCGGCGGGCAGGTGACCACCGACACCTTCAGGACGATGGCCTTCAACGGGCGACACCTCATCGTCGGGTACGCGGCCGACATCACCTTGGAGGAGCAGCCGGTCAGCCTCCAACCGAGCATCTACGGCAATTTCGACCTGGTCGGCATCTGTTTCTCCTTCGTCGACGATCCCCGACTGACGCGGAGCCTGGGCATGAATTTCATGACCCGTGCCGACGGCATCCGGATATGGGACACCATCCTCCAGATGACCCAGCGTGGGCAGATCCGTCCCGTGGTCGGGAGGGAGATCGAATTCGCCGAGGTGCCCCACATGCTGGAGGCGATCGAGCGTCGCCAATCCATGGGCAGGACCGTGGTCCGGGCCCCTCGGCACCCCTACCCGCGCTGAGCGGGCACCCCGGAGGTGCGACCGTGGCCCGGTCGTCAGCCGGTGGCCGTGCTGTCACCACCCCAGGTCCGCCCGAACCACCGTTGAACCCGGCTCGACCCGAACTCGGTCTTCGACTCCATCAGCGCGTGTGAGGGACCGCTGAAGGCGCCCACCGGTGCCGCTCCGGCGAAGAACGTGACATCGACGGTCGCCACCCTGCCGTCGCCGAATTCGAGATAGCAGATCCCGTGACCGTCATAGAGGTTCTGGGGGGACCCGGCTCGAAGTTTCGAGATGATCCGGTCGGCGACCACCGAAGCCTGCCCCTCCGAGAAGACGCCGGCCTTGGGTGTTCCGACGCTGGTCACATCCCCGACGGCGTAGACGTCGGGAAACCCGGTCTCGAGCGTCATCGGGTCGACCGGGATCCATCCGTCGACGGCCAAGCCCGACTCGATGACCACGGCCGGTGCCTTGTGTACCGGAACGCCGAGGAACAGGTCGAAGTCCAGCTCCTCCCCGCCGGACAGACGAGCCACCTTCCTGTCGCCGTCGAGTCCTGTGACCAGGCGCTCCGGGTGCCAGTCGATCCCACGTTGGTCAAAAGCGTCGAGCAGTGCGGTCGAAGCTCCCGGGGAGGGAGGGATGGGGACGCCGAGGGGCATGACGAGCGAGATGTGGGACCCCTCCCGGCAGCCCTTCCTGGACAGGTAGTCATGCATCAGGAGCGCCGTCTCGCTCGGGGCGGGTGGACACTTGAAGGGCGTCGACGTCACACCCACGATCACGTTGCCGCCCTCAAAGGATTCGAGGACATCCCGAAGGGCGAACGCACCGGGCACGGTGTAGAACTCGTGGCCGGCCTCGAGCAGGCCGGGTGTGGCCGATGGGTCGAGGTCGGCCCCGAGCGCCACCACCATGACGTCGCCATCGAATTCCCCTGCGTCGGTGATGACCGACTTCTGCTCGGGGTCGATCGACCTGATGGTGGTCTGGGTGAATCGGACCCCGGTCTTGTCGATCGATCCGTAGGGGTGGAAGACGCTCGGGGCCGTCGCCTTTCCGAACATGACGTCCAGTTTCGAGAAGCCGAAGACGAAGCCGGCGCTCCGGTCGATGAGGTCGATCTCCAGTTCGTGGCCCGACTCCTCGGACAACCTGGTGGCCAGTTCGAGACCGCCGAATCCCGCACCGAGGATCAGTACCTTCATCCGGCCACACCCTAATGGGCTCAACTGCCAGCTGCCGGGTGACTCATGCCCGACGCCCTCTCGACCTGCCTGCCCGTTCCGGCCCGTGGCGTGGCCGCCGCCAACCGCCTCCTCACCGACGGCACCGGCCCGATCGACAACAGTTCGTCCACCACCGACCTCGTGGCGGCCGTGCGGGAGGTGGTCGAACTCCTCGACCCGGCCATGTCGCTGTCTCCGTCCTGCTGACCCGGGGCCCGGGTGACACAGAAGAACGTGCCGGAACGGCTGCCGGTCAGGGTGCCTCCCCACCGCGGACGCGGTGGCGGTAGTCCGAAGGCGTCTCCCCGGTCCGGCCCGTGAAGGCCCTGGCGAAGGCACTGGCACTCTCGAAGCCGACCCGGCCGGCCACCTGAAGCACCGTAGGGCCGGGTTCGGCCAGCAGGCCCATGCTGCGGAGGAGGCAGGTCTGGAGCAGGTAGGTCCGCCAGGACATGTCCAGCTCCGTCCGGAACTGGCGCCGCAGGGTCCGCTCGGATACCCCGACGGCTCGGCTCACCTGGCCGGAGCTCACCGCATCGAGATGACCGTCGGTATAGGCCGGGCACCTGAGCGTACAACAGCAGGCACGAACGGTTCACACCTCAAATTCCTCGCCAGCCCGGAATGGGCGACCATGTTGGAGACGGACCTGCTGCCCTGGATCGAAGCGGTGGGTGCTCTCGGAGACGATGTCCTCGAGATCGGGCCCGGTCCCGGTCTCACCACCGACCTGCTCAGCCGGCGGGTGCCCCGCCTCACCGCCGTCGAGGTGGACGCCGGGCTGGCGGGACCGCTCCCACGACGGATGGAAGGGACCAACGTGGAGGTGATCTGCGCCGACGCCACCGCGTCGGGCCTGGAGCCGGATCGGTTCAGCGGCGCAGCCTGCTTCACCATGCTCCACCACATGCCCTCGCCGGTCGACCAGGACCGTCACTTCGCCGAGGTCAACCGGGTCCTCCGGGCCGGCGCCGTCTTCGTAGGGACGGACTCGAGGGACATCGACTGGATCAGGGAGGCCCACGCCGACGACATCTTCGTCCCGGTCGA